>CAZKWA010000013.1:0-59794 GCA_964556345.1 uncultured Alcanivorax sp. | reverse complement strand
AACGAATCGATGATGTAGCTCTGGCCGAGGTTGGGGCCCACGTTGGTGAGCTGCGCCAGCGCCACCCCGGCGATACCGGCGATGCCGGAACCGAGGCCGAAGGTGAGGGCGTTGACCCGGTCGCTGCGGATGCCCATGGCGCGGGCGGTGCCGCGGTTCTGGCTGACCGCGCGCACCTGCAGGCCCAGGCGCGTTTTCTTCAGCACCAGTTGCAGGGCGAAGAACACGATCAGCGCGAACACGATGATGTAGAGCCGGTTATAGGTGAGCGAGAAGATCGGGTTGATCTGCAGCGCGCCGCTCATCCATTCCGGGGTGACCACGCTGCGATTGAGCGGCGAGAAGATCACCCGCACCGCCTGCTGCAGAATCAGGCTGACGCCGAAGGTGGCGAGCAGGGTTTCCAGCGGTCGCCCGTAGAGAAAGCGGATCACGCCGCGTTCGATGATGATGCCGACGAGGGCGGACACCAGAAAGGCGGCGGGCAGCGCCACCAGCAGCGACCACTCGTGGCCGTCGGGAAAAATCTGCTGCACCACGAAGGTGGTGTAGGCGCCCAGCATGATCAGCTCGCCGTGGGCCATGTTGATCACGCCCATGACACCGAAGGTGATCGCCAGGCCGATGGCGGCCAGCAGCAACACCGAGCCCAGGCTGAGCCCGAAGAAAATAGTGTCGGCGGTTTCGTAGCGTTCGGTGCGCTGGTCGATTTTCTTCAGTGCGCGCTCGGCGGCGTTGCGTTCGGCGGCGGCGTCGCTCCGTGCCAGACGGTCGCGCAGCACATTACGCACCGCCGGCTCCAGGCTGCCGGCCACCGCGTCGATGGCGTTGAGCCGCTCGTTGAGCTGGCTACCCGGTTCGCGCAGCACGGCGATGTTCAGGGCCGTGTCGATGACGCCCTTGACCAGCGGATTGGCTTCTTCCGCCTGGCGGGCGCGCAGGGCGCCCAGCACCACCGGGTCGGTGTTGCCGACCAGGCGCTGGGCCGCCTCCCGGCGGTTGAGCGGGTTCGGGTTGGCGAGCGCGGTCACCGATTTCAGGTCACGGATTTGCTGGCGCAGCCGGTTGTTGATAATCACCGGGCGCGCGGCGCGGGCTTCGGCGCTGCCCACGTCTTCTTCGCTGATCGGGTCGCGCAGTGCCCAGCCGCCGTCGGCCTGTTCGCCGAGCACGATGCGGTCACCGGCCAGGTCGTGCAGCAGTTCCCGATCAAGCAGCGCCTGCAGCAGCGCTTCGCCGCGCTCGTGGCCGGCCCGGGCGATCTCTTCGATGGCCTCGGCTTTGACGTCGAAGTCGCGGCTCTTGAATTTCTCCAGCGACGCGCGCAACGCCTCCTCTTTGGAAACTGCGGGCGTCTTGGTGACCTCCGGCGCGCTTTGCTCGCCATCGGACACCGGCGTGGACTGCCCGGCGTTGTCGGACGGTTCGGCGCTGGTTTGCGCCATCACCGTGCCGGCAACGCCGAGCAGCATAAAAATCAGTAGTAGAACCCTTGGCATGGTGGTCCCTCGGTTTGGTCCTGGCCGGAGAAAAGGCGGGCCGGCGAACCGGCCCGCGGGGCGGGCGTGACCCGCTGCTTACTTGGCGGTCTGGCCGCCGCAGGTTTTGGTTTTGGTGTTGTAGTTGCCGCAGTTGACCGGGTCGGTCCAGTCGGCGATCAGGTTCTTGGAATCGGGCAGGAAGTCGGACCAGGCGTCGCCGGGCACCACGCCGTCGGTCTGCGAGACCACCGCGAACTGGCCGTTGTCCTGGATTTCACCGATCAGCACCGGTTTGGAGAGGTGGTGGTTCTTGTTCATCACCGCGGTGCCGCCGGTGAGGTTGGGGGTCTCGATGCCGATCATCGCCTTGGCGACCTTGTCGGTGTCGGTGGACTGGGCTTTCTCCACCGCTTTTACCCACATGTTGAAGCCGATGTAGGTGGCTTCCATGGGGTCGTTGGTGACGCGGTCATCATCGCCGATGTAGTCGTGCCATTGCTCGATGAACTGGTTGTTCTCCGGGGTGTAGACGCTCTGGAAGTAGTTCCAGGCGGCCAGGTGGCCGACCAGCGGCGCGGTGTTGATGCCGGACAGTTCCTGCTCGCCCACGGAGAAGGCCACCACCGGAATGTCGGACGCGTCCATGCCCTGGTTGGAGAGCTCCTTGTAGAAGGGCACGTTGGCGTCGCCATTGATGGTGGAGACCACCGCGGTCTTCTTGCCTTCGCCGCCGAATTCCTTGATCCGTGACACGATCGACTGCCAGTCGGAATGACCGAACGGGGTGTAGTTGATCATGATGTCGTCTTCGGCGATGCCCTTGGACTTCAGATAGGACTCGAGGATCTTGTTGGTGGTGCGCGGATAGACGTAGTCGGTGCCCGCCAGCACGAAGCGTTCGATGCCCAGGTCGTCGAGCAGGTAGTCCACCGCCGGGATCGCCTGCTGGTTGGGCGCGGCGCCGGTGTAGAAGACGTTCTTGGAGGATTCCTCGCCTTCGTACTGCACCGGGTAGAACAGCAGACCGTTGAGTTCTTCCACCACCGGCAGCACCGATTTACGTGACACCGAGGTCCAGCAGCCGAAGATCACGTCCACTTTGTCCTGGGTGATCAGCTGACGCGCTTTTTCCGCGAACAGTGGCCAGTCGGAGGCGGGATCCACCACCACCGGCTCCAGCTTCTTGCCCATGACACCGCCTTTTTCGTTCTGCTTTTCAATCATCATCAGAACCGTGTCTTTCAGTGTGGATTCACTGATCGCCATGGTGCCGGACAAGGAGTGCAGTACCCCCACCTTGATGGTGTCCGCGGCCATCACCAGGCCGCTGTAGGAGATGGCGCCGGCGGCGATGCCCGCCTGGGCCAGACGTTTAAGACTGAGTTTTTTGGTCTTCATGGTGTTCCCCTTTCTCTTTTCCGTTCCGTAAATGGTTGGGTCTCACTGGAAAGTGTTATTGGCGGCTTCGGGCTCGCGGCCCTTGGCACGCGCTTCGTGCAGCATGTGCAGCGTGATTTTTCTCACTTCGTTGCGGCTGGTTTCGATGTGCGCCTTGAGCATCATCAGCGCCTGCTCGGCGCGGTGATGGACAATGGCGTCGAGGATGCGGCCGTGCTCGTCGTAGGTGGCGTCGACGCGCGGCGGCTTGGTGAAATCCAGGCGCCGGATAATGCGCAGGCGCTCGGTGAGGTCGTGGTGGATGCGCGCCATCTCGGTGTTGCCAGCGGCTTCCACCAGGGTTTCGTGGAAGCGTTCGTCCAGGCCCGACAGGGTGCTGACATCGCGCAGCCGTTCGGCGGGCGGTACCCGCCAGATGCGCATCAGATCCTCGAGCATGATTTCCGGCTGCTGCAGATCGCACAGCCGGCGCACCGCCGCGCATTCCAGCACGGTGCGCACGTCGTAGAGCTCTTCGAAGTAATCGAAGTCGAACGGTTTGACCTGCCAGCCGCTGCGCTGCAGCACCTGCACATAGGTCTCGCGCTCCAGCCGGAACAGGGCTTCGCGGACTGGGGTGCGCGAGGCGCCCATGCGTTCGGCGATTTCGTTTTCGCTGAAACGGTCGCCGGGCAGCAGCCGGAAATCGAAGATGTCTTTCTTCAATTGCCGGTAGATCCGCTCGGCCAGGTTCTCGCCGCGCCCGCCGTTTCGGAGCGACATCTTCATGCCGCGCTCTCCGTGTCGATCACCACCACCGGGTCGCCGGCGTTGATCACGGTGCCCGGTTTGCAATGCAGCCCGGTGACGGTGCCGGCGACGCTGGCGGTGATCTCGAATTCCATCTTCATGGCTTCCACGATCACCAGGGTCTGGCCGGCCGTGACGCTGGCGCCTTCTTCCACCAGCAGCTTCCAGACGTTGCCGCTGATTTCGGCGCTGACCAGGTGGCCGTCCACGTCACCGATGTCCGGGCTGCTGCCCATCAACGCGGATTCGATCTGTTCGTCTTCGTTCTGCCAGCGGGTGACTTCTTCCCGGTAGGCGGCCTGCTGGTGCTCGCGGAAGGCTTCCATTTCCGGCTCGATGCTTTCCAGGAAGCGGCGGTGCTCGGCCAGGTTGAAGGTCTCCTCGGTGATCTCCACTTCCAGGCGCCCTTCGCGGAAGGCGTCGCGCATGCCGGCCAGTTCAGATTCGCTCACCGGGTAGTAGCGCACCTGGTCGAAGAAGCGCAGCAGCCAGGGTTCACCGGGCTGGAACTGTCGGTTCTTAAGGTGTTTGTTCCAGATCGGCAGGGTGCGGCCGATCAACTGATAGCCGCCCGGTGAGTCCATGCCGTAGATGCACATATAGACCCCGCCGATGCCCACGGTGCCCTCGGCGGTGTAGGTGCGCGCCGGGTTGTACTTGGAGGTCATCAGACGGTGGCGCGGGTCCACCGGCACGGCGCAGGGCGCGCCCAGGTAGACGTCACCCAGGCCCAGTACCATGTAGCTGGCCTTGAAGACGATGTCCTTGACCTGCTCGGTGCTGTCCAGGCCGTTGATGCGGCGGATGAATTCCACATTGTTGGGCAGCCAGGGGGCGTCCGAACGGATCGTCTCCTGGTAGCGCTGCACCGCGTCCAGGGTGGCGCTGTCCTCGAACGCCAGCGGCAGGTGCAGCACCCGGGAACGCACCTCCATGTCGTCCACGGAACCGATCGCTTTCTCCCGCTCCAGCAGCGCCTTCACCAGGCTGGCCTGATCCAGCAGGCGCGAGTCGTAGTGCACCTGCAGGCTGCGCACGCCGGGGGACAGTTCCAGGATGCCGGGCACCGGCTCGGCTTTAAGGTTTTCCATCAGCGCGTGCACGCGCAACCGCAGGGCCAGATCCAGCACGTTGTCGCCGTACTCGATGAGGATGTATTTGTCGCCGGCCTGGCGGTAGGTGATGCGCGGCACATGGCCGTCCGCGTCCAGCTCGGCGACCATGGTGGCGGAGGTGAACGCTGGGTCTGTCGCATCATGCAGGTCGGGAGACACCACCGGCACCGGCGCCAGTTTCTCCACGGCGGCGTCCTGGGCCTGTTCCAGCGCCAGCGCCTCGGCGAACGCCACCGGCGTGAAGCGGATGCTGTCGCCGGGCTTGAGCTGGCCGACTTTCCACAGCTCCGCCTTGGCGATGGTTACCGGGCAGACGAAGCCGCCCAGGCTGGGGCCGTCCTTGGTGAGGATCACCGGGAAGTCGCCGGTGAAGTTGATCGAGCCGATGGCGTATTCGTTGTCGTGCAGGTTGGACGGGTGCAGCCCGGCCTCGCCGCCGTCGGTGCGCGCCCAGCTCGGCTTGGGGCCCACCAGGCGGATGCCCAGGCGGTTGGAGTTGTAGTGCACCTGCCAGTCCGCTTGAAAGAACTGCTCGATGGCGTCTTCGGTGAAGAAGTCCGGCGCCCCGTGGGGGCCGTACAGCACTTTGATTTCCCACTGTTGCGGGTAGTCCGGGATCATCGCTTCTGGGGCCGGCGGGTATTCCGGCGCCGGGGTGGGGCAGCCGGCGAGCTGCGGCTGGCAGATCGACAGCACGTCGCCCTTGCGCAGGGTGCGGCCGCCGTGGCCGCCGAACTGGCCGAGCACGAAGGTGGATTTACTGCCCAGGTAGTCGGGCACGTCGATGCCGTTGCGCACTGCGATATAGGTGCGGCAGCCGCTGGACGCCTTGCCGGTGGTGAGCGTCTGGCCGGCTTTCACCGGCACCGGCTGCCACAGGGCCACCGGTTCACCGTCCAGGGCGGCCTCGCAGGCGGCGCCGGTGAGCGCCACCACGGTGTCGCTGTGGAATTTCAGTGACGGGCCCACCAGCGTGGCTTCCAGGCCGGCGGCGCTGGCGTGGTTGCCGACGATGCGGTTGCCGAGCCGGAACGCATAATCGTCCATGGGGCCGGAGGGCGGCACGCCGATGTCCCAGTAGCCGGCGCGGCCGGGGTAGTCCTGCACCGTGGTATAGGTGCCCGGTTCCACCACTTCGAAGGCGGTGGGGGTGTACTGGAAACTTTCCAGGTAGCGGGTGGACACCTTGCCCTCCACCACCTTGGGGTCGATCAGAATGCGGCGCAGGTAATCCAGGTTGGTGGCGATGCCGGACAGGCGCGTGGCGGCCAGGGCGTCCTGCATTTTCTTCAGTGCCGCCGCGCGGTCGTCGCCGTGCACGATCACCTTGGCGAGCATCGGGTCGTAGTGCGGGCTGACCTGGGTGCCGGTGTCCACCCAGCCGTCCAGGCGGATATCTTTTGGGAACGACACTTCGGTGAGTTCGCCGGGGCTGGGCTGGAAATCCTTGAGCGCGTCCTCGGCGTAGATACGCACTTCCATGGCGTGGCCACGGCTCTGGTAGTGCGCATCCAGCGGCGGGGTCTCGCCGCCGGCCAGCATCACCATCCAGGCCACCAGGTCGACACCGAACACCGCCTCGGTGACGCCGTGTTCCACCTGCAGCCGGGTGTTCACTTCCAGGAAATAGAATTCGTCGCGCTCGTCGTCGTAGATGTATTCCACGGTGCCGGCGGACTGGTAGTTCACCGACTCGCCAAGGCGCACCGCGCTGTCGTGCAGTTTTTCCCGGGTGGCCTGGGGCAGGTTGGGGGCCGGGGTTTCCTCCACCACTTTCTGGTTGCGGCGCTGCAGGGAGCATTCGCGCTCGCCCAGGGCCAGCACCTTGCCGTTGCCGTCGCCGAAGATCTGCACTTCCACGTGGCGGGCGCGGGCCACGAAGCGTTCGATGAAGACGCCGCTGTCGGAGAAAAAGTTTTCCCCCATGCGCTTCACCGATTCAAAGGCGTCCACCAGCTCCTGTTCGTTATCGCAGCGGCTCAGGCCGATGCCGCCACCGCCGGCGGTGCTTTTCAGCATGATCGGGTAACCGATCCCGGCGGCGGCGCTTTTCGCTTCGTCCAGGCTTTGCAGCAGACCGGTGCCCGGCGCCAGCGGCACGCCGGCGGCTTCCGCCAGGGCGCGCGCTTCGTGTTTGAGGCCGAAGCGGCGCAGTTGATCCGGGGTCGGGCCGATGAACTGAATGCCGGCTTCCGCGCAGGCTTCGGCGAAGTCCGCGTTCTCGGACAAAAAGCCGTAGCCGGGGATGATGCCCCGGGCGCCGGTGTCCTTGGCGGCCCGCAGAATCAGCTCGCTGCGCAGATAGCTCTCGGCGGCGGTCTGGCCGCCCAGCGCCACCGCTTCATCGGCGGCGCTGACATGCTGGCTGTTCCGGTCCGCGTCGGAGTACACCGCCACCGAGGCGATGCCCATCTGTTTGAGAGTGCGGCAAATGCGGACCGCGATCTCCCCCCGGTTGGCGATCAGTACCTTTTCAAGCATTGCTCAAACCTCTTATGTAGTGCCTCCACCCCCCAAGGGCGGTTATGTCGGTGGCGTCGTCGATGGCCCAGCCCTCGCAGATGAAGCCCTTCACCTGGCGGCCGTCCTCGGTTTCCAGCGTGCCGATGCCCAGCGGTGCCGGGATCAGCGCCACAAAGCCGCCGAATTCGCTGACCGGCAGCTTCCACAGTTCGATTTCGATGGCGGCGCCGTCGGCGCCCTTGATCAGGCCGGGCTTGGGCGGCGTGGTGTTGGCCAGGGCGTAGAGCCGGTAGCAGGGCGCGGTGCGGGTGCTTTCCAGCAGCACCGCGCCCCGGTCGGTGAGCTGGTGATTGAGCGGCATGCCGGTGAGGTGGGCGCCCACCACCGCCACGGTGACCATGCCGTCGTCGCTGCCGGCGGCGGGCGCTTGCGGGGAAGGCAGGGCGTTGTCGGTGGCGCCGGCCTTCCAGGGGCGGTGGCGCTGCCAGCGGCGGCCGAACTCGGCCAGCGCGCCGTCCTGCCAGGCGCCGCCGATCAGGGTGATACCCACCGGCAGACCGTCGTCGCGGAAGCCGCCGGGCAGGGCCAGGGCGCACATGTCGAGCAGGTTGACGAAGTTGGTCCAGGTGCCGAGCTGGCTGTTGAGCTTGACCGGTTCCTCGGCCACCGCCGCGCGGGTGTGGATGCCCGGCGTGGAGGGCACCACCAGGGCGTCCACCTTCGCCATCAGCTGGTCCGCCTCGCGGCGCAGGTCGGCCAGGCGGTACTGGGCGCGGAAGCCGTCGGCGGCGCTCATATCCCTGGCGGGCAGAATCACATCGCGGATCACCGGCAGCAGGGCGTCTTTCTCAAGCAACGGCTCGGCCACGGTGTAGCGCTCGGCGACCCAGGGGCCCTGATAGAGCAGTTCGGCGGTTTCGCGCAACACGCTGGTATCCAGCGGAATCAGTTCGGCGATTTCGGCGAGTTCTTCCAAGTGGCGCTGCCAGGCCGCGGCGGCGCGCTGGTCGCCGAACCAGGGCGTTTCTTTCGGTATGCCGAGGCGTGGCCGCGCCGGCAGGGCCGAGGGCAGCGGCTGCGGCGCGGGACGGGCGTAGCCGTCCAGCTCGTCGTAGCCACGGAACAGGTCGTAGACGCTCTGTGCGTCTTCCACGCTGAGCGCGAACACGCTGATGCAATCCAGGGTGCGGCAGGCGGGCACCACGCCACGGGTGCTCATGCTGCCCTTGGTGGGTTTGAGGCCCACGGTGTTGGTGAACGCCGCCGGCACCCGGCCGGAACCGGCGGTGTCGGTGCCCAGGGCGAACGGCACCAGCCCCAGGCTGACCACCGCCGCCGAACCGGCGCTGGAACCGCCGGAGATATACTCCGGGTTAAACGGGTTGGGCACTTCGCCATAGGGCGAGCGCACCCCCACCAGGCCGGTGGCCAGCTGGTCCAGATTGGTCTTGCCGACCAGAATGGCGCCGGCGTCGAGCAGCGCCCGCACGGCCGGCGCGGTTTCCTTGGCGGTGTAGGTGTAGGCGGGGCAGGCGGCGGTGGTGGGCAGGCTGCCCACGTCGATGTTGTCCTTGATCGCGAACGGCACGCCGTACAGCGGCAGGCTGGGGTCACTGAGGCGCTCCGCCTGGGCCAGCAGGCTGGCTTCGTCCAGCAGGTGGATCCACAGGGCCCGCTCGCTGTCCTGCAGCTGCGCGGAAAGAGCTTTCATGGCCGATACCGGAGTGACGTTCTTTTTCCGGTAAGCGGCGCGCCATTGATCGATGGTCCAGCCAAGCACGATCGCATACCTCGTTGTATACCAGTGGGTATGCCGATTAGTGCAAGGTGGGTGCCAGCCCGGTTTTCAGGGGTTAAGCGTTTGAATAAAAAAGAGTTTTATAGGGAATGACGTGTGTGGCGAGGAGCGTGCGGAGAGTGGGGCGTGCTTTTTTGTGGGGCGCTTGCGCGATTGTTGTGCGCCGCCGGAACGCCGGGTCCGGCAGGCGCCATGATCGCATGGCGCCTGCACGGGGCGTGGAACCTTGAGGCTTAGTCTTCCAGGGTGGTAACCGGCTCCCAGACGCCGTCGGTCACTTTGGAAAGGATGATGTCATTGCCGGCGCGGTGGTTGTCGGCACTCATCTTAATATCCACACCGGTGACCGGATCGCTGAAATCCAGGGACTCCATGGCGGACAGGAACGATTCGGTGGTCAGATCCGGGCCCGCCTCGCGCAACGCTTCGATGGTCACCATGGCGCCGACACGACCGAGCACCGCGCCGCCGCTGGGAATAGAGCCGTATTGCTCCTTATATTGATCGGCCCATTCTTTCGCTTCCGGCACGTCCTTCATGCGGCTGACAATGTCCTGCCAGGGGGAAACCCCGTACAGCCCTTCGGTGACGCCACCGGGCGCGGCGGCCACGGCGGAGTGAAAGCCGGCCTGGGAGACCAGGAATTTCACGTCATCCCAGCCCATTTGCTTGGCGGTGGCGACCACGGTGATGATCGGCCGCACCGGCAGCGCCACGCCCACCAGCTCACAGCCGGAATCGCGCAGACGCGCCAGGGTGCCGCTGAAGTCGCTTTCGTCGGGACGGTGGGAGCTGCTTTCCACCAGGGTCAGGGAGTCCTTGCCTTCGGCGGCGTCGGTCATGGCCTGGTTCACTTCCTCACCGAAGTCGGAAGGAATGTACATCACGCAGGCTTTTTCGATGTCGTATTCATCGGCCATCCAGTTGGCGCCTTTGAGCACCCCTTCGTAGTAGCTGGGGCCGAACACGAAGCGGTGCGAGAAGTCGCCTTCGTTTTCCATCTGCCGGGACAGGGCCAGCGGCAGAATGCTGGGCACGTTGTTGCTGTCCATGACCGGGAACGCCGCCAGGTTATGGGGCGTGCCGAGACTCATCACCATGGCGAAGATTTCATCCCGGGTGACCAGCTTGTTGACCGCCTGGGTGGCCTTGGGCACCTGGTAGGCGTGGTCTTCGACAATGTAGCGGATCTTGCGCCCGTGGATGCCTCCCTCGGCGTTGACCTCGTCGAACATGTCGTTCGCCACCTGCACGGCGGGCGAGGAGAACGCCGCGAACACCCCGGACAGATCGTGCATGCCGCCCAGTTTGATCTCGGTGTCGGTGACGCCGCGAACCGGTTCGGCGGCTTTTTCAGCGGTTTTTTCTTCTTCCTTGGTATCGCTGCAACCCAGCAGGCTAACAGCAGCCAGGGCAGCCAGACAGAGCTTCTTCATGATGCACTCTCCTATCGTACGCGGACAATTAGTACATGGAATCGATCAGGTGTTTGTGTTTTTTCTCCACGAAGGATCGTTTCAACTTCATGGTGGCGGTCAGCTCCTCATCCTCGGCGGTGAGCAGCACATCGATCAGGCGGAAATACTTGATCTGTTCCACCTGGGCGAATTGTTTATTCACATCACGGATGATGCCATCGATCAGCTCCAGGACCTCCTTGGCACGGCACAGGGAGGCGAAATTGGAGAACGGCACCTGGCGATTCTGGGCGTACTTTTCCACGTTTTCCTGGTCGATCATGATCAGGCAGGTGAGGTACTTGCGCTGATCGCCGATGACCACCGCGTCGGAAATATAAGGGGAAAATTTCAGCCTGCTTTCGATTTCCGCCGGGGTGATGTTCTTGCCGCCGGCGGTGATGATGATGTCCTTGAGCCGGCCGGTAATGGTGAGCATGCCGTCTTCCAGGCGCCCCACGTCACCGGTGTGCAGCCAGCCGTCGCGGATGTCCTCGGCGGTTTTCTCCGGTTTGCGCCAGTAGCCGGCGAACACATGGCCGCCGCGCACCAGCACTTCGCCGTTGTCGGCGATGCGCACCTGGGTGCCGGGCAGCGGCTCACCGACGCTGCCAACCTGCTCCCGGTCGCGGCTGTTGAGCGACACCACGCCGGTGGTTTCGGTCATGCCGTAGCCTTCATAGAGCGGCACGCCCAGCGCCCGGAACCAGCGAATCTGATCCGGTGAAATGGGCGCGGCGCCGGTGGTGCCCCGGCGCAGCCGGGCCATGCCGATCAGGTCGCGCACGTTGCGCAGCACCAACAGGTTCCAGAACTGGTAGCGTACCGCGTTCAGCGGCGAGCGCTGGCGGTCGCAGTGCCAGGCCTGACCGGCGGCCAGGGCCCGGTCAAAGCACCAGCGCCCGAAGCCGGTGGCTTCGTCGCGCAGGGTCATCAGCGAGCTGTAGATTTTTTCCCACAGGCGCGGCACGGCGGCGAAGGTGTTGGGCGACACTTCGCGCAGATTCTCGAACACGGTTTCCGGGCTTTCCGCGAAGTTGACGGTGCAGCCTTTGTAGATCGGCACTTCCACGGACACCAGGCGCTCGAGAATATGGCACAGCGGCAGGAAGCAGAGCTGGTCGTCTTCCTCGCGGGCTTCCAGCAGGGTTTCCCCGGCGGCCAGCTGGAACAGCACGTTCTCATGGCTGATCATGGCGCCCTTGGGCGCGCCGGTGGTGCCGGAGGTGTAGATCAGCATGCGGATCTCGTCCGGCCGGCTTTGCTCAATGCTGGCGCTGAACTGTTCCTCCGCGTCGGGAATCCCTTCGCCGAGCTCGTAGAGTTCGTCCAGGAACATCACCATCGGGTCCTGAAAATCGCGCAGCCCCTTGCGATCGAACACGATCACTTTCTTCAGGGTGGGCACCTGGTCGCGCACGGTCAGGTACTTGTCCAGTTGTTCGTCGTTTTCCACGAACAGGAAAGTGGAGCCGCTGTCGTTGACCAGGTAGGCGAGCTGCTCGGCGCTGTCGGTGGTGTAGACGCCGTTGCTGATGCCGCCGGCGCCGGCGACGCCCAGGTCGCAGTACAGCCATTCCTTGTTGTCTTCACTGAGGATGGACACCGGCTGGCCCCGTTCCAGGCCCAGTGACAGCAGCGCCACGCCGATGGCGCGGGCGTGTTCGTAGTAGTCCCGCCAGCTGTAGCTTTGCCAGATGCCCAGGTCCTTTTCGCGGTGGGCGATGCGATCGCCCCGTTCCAGGCATTGCTGGCGCCAGAGTTTGACCACGGTGTCGCATCCGTGGAGAAGAGTCGGAGTGGTGTCGGTTGCAGTCATCATCAGCGCCAGGTCTTCTTTCGTTTCCAGCGTTTTTCCGGTCGGTCGTCCCCCGCCGACTGGCCCAGATAGAATTCGCGAATGTCGTCGCTGGCGAGCAGGTCCCGGGCGCTGCCGTCCATTACGATACGGCCGGTTTCCAGCACATAGCCGTGGTCGGCGGTATTCAGGGCCACCCGGGCGTTCTGTTCCACCAGCAGCAGGGTCACGCCCTGCTCTTTATTGAGCCGGCGGATAATCTCGAAGATTTCCTGCACCAGCAGCGGCGACAGGCCCAGGGAGGGTTCGTCCAGCAACATCAGCGAAGGACGTGACATCAGCCCCCGGCCAATGGCGAGCATTTGCTGCTGGCCGCCGGACAGGGTGCCGGCGGGCTGGTTGCGCCGCTCCAGCAGCATCGGGAAATAGTCATAGACCATTTCCATGTCGCGGCGGATTTCCGCTTTGTCGCGGCGGGTGTAGGCGCCCATGCTCAGGTTCTCTTCGACACTGAGGAACGGGAACACTTCGCGGCCTTCCGGCACATGGGCGATGCCCTTGCGCACCAGCTTGTCCGGATCGCTGCCCTGGATGAATTCACCGGCCAGGCTGATGCTGCCCTTGCGCGGCGACAGGGTGCCGGAAATGGTTTTCATCAGGGTGGTCTTGCCGGCGCCGTTGGCACCGAGAATGGCCACCACCTTGCCCTCGAAGACATCAATGGACACGCCCCGCAGGGCCATCACCGGCCCGTAGAAGGCTTCCAGGTTTTTCACTTGCAGCAGAGGGGAGGCGTCGCTCATGCGGTTTCCTCCGTGCCCAGATAGGCTTCGATCACCTTGGGGTCCGCCTGCACTTCGGCGGCGGTGCCCATGGCCAGGGGCCGGCCTTCCGCCACCGCCAGTACCCGGTCGGACACGCGCGATACCAGGCTCATATCGTGCTCCACCATCAGGACCGTCAAGCCCAGATCTTTCTGCATGTCCTCGATCCACCAGGCCATGTTCTGGGTTTCTTCCACGCTCAGGCCGGAGGCCGGCTCGTCGAGCAGAATCAGCTTCGGCTCGCTGGACAGGGCGCGGGCGATCTCCACCACCTTGCGCACGCCGTAGGGCAGGCCGGCGATCAGCTTGTCCCGGTAGGCGGCCAGGTCGAGAAAGTCGATCACTTCCTCCACCTGGCGGCGATGGGCGCGCTCGCTGCGCCGCACCTTGGGCAGGAACAGCAGCTCTTCGAACCAGCGCGTGTCACGGCGGCAATGGCGACCGATCAACAGGTTCTGCAGCACCGAGGAATGATCGAACAGTTCGATGTTCTGGAAGGTGCGCGCGATGCCCAGCCCGGCCACGTCATGGGCCGGGCGCCCGGTGATGTCCTGGCCGTCGAAAAGGATCCGGCCGCCGCCGGGCTCATAGAGGCGGCTGATCAGATTGAAGATGGTGGATTTACCGGCCCCGTTGGGGCCCACCAGGGTGAACACCTCGCCGGGCTCCACATCGAAGCTGACGCCGTCCACCGCTTTCACGCCACCGAAGGAGATGGACAGATCCTTGACCTGTAACAGACTCATCGTTGCCGCTCCGTTTTCAGGTAGGTGCGTGTGCGCCGGAACATGCCCTTGCGGTATAGCGGAAACAGCTGCAGCCAGGTGCGGACCTTGAACCAGACGCCGTACAGGCCGCGCGGTTCATAGATCACCATGAGCAGAATCAGCAACGCGAACAGGGCCGTGTCCATGCCCGGGTAGGCGGCGATGGAAATGCCGGCGGTGTTGTTGAGGAAATCGCGCAGCATGGCGATGCTCTGCGGCAGCAGCACCACCACGATGGCGCCGAAGAAGGCGCCGTGCACCGAGCCCAGCCCGCCGATCACCACCTGCAGCAGCAGGGTGATGGAGATCAGCACCAGGAAGCTTTCGTAGTTCACCGCCTGGGCCAGGTGGGCGTAAAGCGCGCCGGCCAGGCCGGTCATGGCGCAGGACAGCGCGAACGACAGGGTCTTGGCGCGGGTCACGTTGACTCCCAGGGCGCGGGCGGACACTTCGCTGTCGCGCACCGCCAGGAAGGAGCGCCCGGACGCGCTGCGCAGCAGATTCAGGTAGCCCAGGGTCACGATCACCAGCACCGTCAGGCACAGGTAATAGAACGCCTTGGGGCTGGAGTAGCGGTCGATGGTCATGCCGAACAGGTCGATCGGCGGCGCGAACACGCCGGCCACGCCGCCGGTGATCGGCTCGGCCAGAATCGACACATCCTCGATGATGATGCTCATCGCGAGCGTGGCGATGGCCAGGTAAATACCGCTCATGCGCAGGATCGGCCGGGAGATGATCGCGCCGATCACACCGGAGGACACGGCGCTGGCCAGCAGGGCCGGAATGAAATGCCAGCCGCGCATCATCAGCGCCAGGTTGGTGAAGGCGCCGATCGCCATGAAGGCGGCGTGGCCGAGACTGACCTGCCCGGTGTGGCCGCTGATCAGCATCAGACCCAGGCCCGCCAGGGACCAGATCAAGACCGCGGTGAGCTCGCCCAGGTAGTAGCCGCCCAGCAGCCAGGGCGCGCCCAGCAGCAGCGCGGCCAACAGCGTGTACTGAGCCAGGTGCCAGCGCCCCTCAAACAGGTTGATATCGTCGTCGTAGCGACTCTTGAATCGGTTACTCATGAGGGCCTACACCTTCTTCTGGCTGATCTGGGCGAACAGGCCGCCGGGACGCAATACCAGCACCACCAGCATTAGCAGGTAGGGGGCGATCTGACCGACCTCGGGCAGGTAGCGGCCGGCGAACGGCTCCACGATGCCCACCAGCAGGCCGCCCAGCAGCGCGCCGGGCAGCGAGCCCAGCCCGCCGATCACGGCCGCCGCGAACGCCTTGATGCCGAACAACAGCCCGACGGAGGGCTCCACCGCGCCCTTGGCGGCGAACAGCACCCCGGCGATGGCCGCCACCACCCCGGACAGGGCCCAGACGATGGCGTTGATGCGCTTCACCGGGATGCCCATGTAGTAGGCCGCCATCTGGTTCTGGCTGCTGGCCTGCATGGCCACGCCCAGGCGGGTGCGGGCAAAGAAGAAGTAAAGAACCGTGGTCAGGGCCACGGTGGTGAGAATGATCACCGCGTCCACCACCGGAATCATCAGTTCACCCAGCATCCACACTTTGCCGACGAAGGGTGTTTCCAGGGAGGTGGGGTCGTGGCCCCAGATCACGCCGGCGAAAAAACGCATCAGGAAGCCGAGCGCGATGGTGAGGATCACCATGGCGAACTGCGGCTGGCCGAAGATGGCGCGCAGCACGAAGCGGTCGAGCAGGTAGCCGAACAGGCCCAGTATCAGAGCGGCCAGCGTGATACCGATCAGGAAGGGCAGATCCGCGTAGCTGGCGTTGATGAAGGTGATGCCGAGAAAGGCCCCCAGCATCATCATGTCGCCCTGGGCGAAATTGACCGCTTCCGACGCCTTGTAGATCAATACGAAACCCAGCGCCAACAACCCATAGATACAGCCGTTGGCAATCCCGCTGACGAGCAGCTGGAGTATATCCATTGTGCCTCTCTCCCGGGGCTTATTCTTGTGATGTTTGTTATTTATTGAACCCGAGACTATCGGAAGATTTACATTCCCACCAGCAGGGAATATGTAACAGGCCACATTGTCATTGGAGTACAGCGATGGCGCGCCGGAAAGGGCAAGAAGGTGGACCCTGTGGGTCAGGAGGCGCCGGGGCGCCCTGATTCAAGGCAGCGGCGGTGGCGGGGCCGGCGCCGGACGTTGCGGTTTTACGCCGTGCCCGAGGGTATTGCCCATACGGTTCCGCAAAGTCGACAGGTTGAACAGACCAAGGCGGTTGGGGGCTTGCCGGACGACCCCGGCGGAATCCACGGCGGGTCTGTCCCGGGCCGGCTCCGAGGCCGGCGTCATCTTCTGTTGGAAGCAATCGTAGGGCAGGGCTTTATAGCCGTCGACTTCCACGGTCACGCAGGCGGACGCGGTGGTGTCGCCATTGTCCGCCGGTGTCGGCGCGCTGAGGAGCAGCAGCCCTCCGAGCAAGGCGGCGGTCAGTGGATACGGCCACTGGGTGTGCTGGGTTGGCATGCCTGAATCCATCCAGAGTGAGCGGCCCACCTTGGCGCCGGCTACGCCGGTGAACAAGGTGGCGGCACGCAATTGGCATGAATTTTTGATGACATCGGTTCGGTTTCGGACCCTCTGAACGCTCTTCTTGAATGTTGACCGGAGCACTCCTCGGCTGTTGCTGAAACGGCCGCGGTGGTCGGCAATCCATTCGCCGCTGTCCGTGTTTGTCCCCAGGGCAGCGGCGTCTTTTATCCGCGCCTCGATATCCCGCTTTATGAATTTTCGGTGACAAATGTTCGGTCCCGGTGGGTTCCCGTCATCTAGAGAGTGTTAACTGGATCACTGGCCGGACGGGCTGGTGAATTTTCTGGTCGTGCCAGCAGCTTTGCGGGGGCACCGCCGCCGGCGGTGATCGGTACGGCCCGGTGGATGAATGCCGAGTTTGGAATCCATGTTGTACGAGAAACGAACGAGTGGACGTTGTTGTTCCGCGAGGGGTGTGCTGCTCGCCGGGCTTTTTGTCATCAGTCCGTTGACCTGGGCGCAGCAAGCCGACGGCCCGGAGCCGGATCAGAGCGCGGCCCCCGTGACCACCACAGTGACCATCAATGAGTACATCGTGCGCGGCAATACCGTGTTGGAAGCGCGGGATATCGAGCGCGCGGTCTATCCCTATCTGGGGCCCGACAAAACCCTGAGTGATGTTCAGGGGGCGCAACAGGCGCTGCAGAAAGTCTACCAGGAGAAGGGCTACCAGTCGGTGTATGTGGAGTTGCCGGAACAGAAGGTGACCGGCGGCGTGGTTTATCTGCAGGTGATGGAGGTGGAAGTCGGCCGGGTGCGGGTGGTCGGTGCCCGGTATCACTCGCCCATGGCGATTCGAAAGCAGGTGCCCGCGTTGACCCGTGGAAAGGTACCTGATTTTGATCTGGTCCAGGAAGAGCTCACCGAGGTGAACCGTACCGGCACGCGCCAGGTCATGCCGCTGGTCAAGGAAGGCCGCATCCCCGGCACCATGGATGTGGATCTGGCGGTGGAGGATGAGCGCCCCTGGAATGCCAGCCTGACACTGAATAACGACTACAGCGCCGACACGGAAAAGCTGCGTGCGGTGGCGACGCTGAGCCATTCCAACCTCTGGCAAAAAGGTCACAGCGCTTCCATCACGTTTTTCACCGCGCCCCAGGACACCGACAACGCGGAGGTCTGGTCCCTGAGCTACGAGGCGCCGCTGAGTGATCGCTGGTCGGCACGATTTTCCGGCTACACCTCGGACAGCGACGTGGCCACCGTGGGCGGCACCAATGTGCTGGGGCGGGGGCATTCGTACGGCGTGGCCGCCGTATACAGCTTTCCTTTCAACGGCACCTGGGGGCACTCGCTGTCGGCGGGGATCGACTTCAAGGATTTCGAGGAGTCGCTGGTGTTCGGCCAGTCGGAGGACCAGGTGCCCTTGGAGTATGCGCCCTTCACCTTCGCCTATAACGGTTACTTCTTCACCGAAGGCACCCAGGGCTACCTCAATATCAGCCTGGTTACCGCCTCCAATGAAGTGTCCCCCAACGGCAGTGGCTGGAAAGAGTTCGATTACAAACGCTTCCAGGCCAGCCCGGACTTCGCGGTTTTGAAAACGGACGCCGGTATCGAGTGGCAGCTCAGTGAATGGGTACTCGCCACCCGATTCGACACCCAGCTGGCGTCCGGTCCGCTGGTTTCCAATGAGCAGTTCGCGGTGGGCGGCAGCGGCACGGTGCGGGGCTATCTCGCCGCGGAGCAGGCCGCCGACGACGGCTATCTGGCCAGCCTCGAACTGCGCACGCCGTCGTTGGCGGAGTGGTTCGGTAATCCCTGGTCGATGTTTCGTTTCCTGGCCTTCGCGGAAGGCGCCCAGCTTTACCTGCAGGACGCCTTGCCGGACCAGGACGACGACTTTGACCTGGCCAGCGTTGGCGTCGGGGCGCGCGCGGAGATCGGCACCCATTTAAGCGGTTCACTGGATTTCGGTTACCCGCTCATTGATGGCGCCGACACCGAGAAATACGACCCCCGGGTTCACTTCAGCGTGACCGCCGGATTTTGAACGGAAGCAACTCACCATGAAAAGAAACCGCCCAATACAGCCAGTTCTTCGGAGTGCCTGATCATGCGACAACGCCTACTCGTCTTCCTTTTATCCTGCCTGGGGACGCTTTTGCCGACCCTGGCCCATGCCTGGTGGCAAGAGGATTGGAGCTACCGGAAACAGATATCGTTGGACACCACCCAGCAAGGCGCGGCGATCACGGAGCGCGTGGGCCGCATGCCACTGCTGGTGCGTCTGCACACCGGGAATTTCAGCTTCGACGGTGTTCAAGCGAACGGCGCCGACGTGCGCTTCGTGGCGGCGGACGACAAGACGGTGCTCAGCCATCGCATCGAAAGCTTCGATTCGCTGATGGGCGTCGCTTATATCTGGGTGGACGTGCCGGAGGTGCAGGGCGGCGCGCGTCAGGATATCTGGATGTACTACGGCAATCCGGATGCGCCGGCGGCGGACAGTAACCAGGTTTTCGACGCGGATTACGCCGCGGTCTATCACTTCGATGGCGCCCCCGGGGCCACCGTCGACGACGCCACCGCCTACGCCAACGATTCACAAAACCCGGTGCCCGGCACCACCTCGGGCGTGATCGCTCAGGGGGTGCGGTTCGACGGTGAACCGCTGGTGCTGCCCGCCTCGCCGTCGCTGGCGATTGCCGAAAGCGGTCCTTTTACCTTCAGCGCCTGGGTCCGCACGCCGCAAACCGCCGGTGAACAGTTGATTTACGCGCGCCGGGATTCAGGCAATGCCTTTTTGATCGGCCTGGAAAACGGACTGCCGTTCGTGGAGGTCAACGGCCAGCGCGGCAGCCGCGCGCAGCCGCTCACCGCGGACCAGTGGCAGCACCTGGCGGTGACCGCCGATGGCCGCCAGATCACTCTGTATCTCAACGGTCGTCCGGTGAGCACCCTGGACGGCGCGTTGCCGGCGTTCAACACGCCGGCGGCCCTGGGCGGGGACGTGCCGGGCCAAGGTGCGCCATCCGCCGCCGTTCTGGAAAGCAGCGAGGCGACCCCGGAAGAGGCCAGCGTTGACGAGGCGGAGGCCAGCCAGGGCGCGGCGCCGGTGGCCACCGGTTTCACCGGCGCCATGGACGAAGTGCGTCTGTCCCGCCAGGCCAGATCGCCGGCCTTTCTGATGGCCAGTGTGCAGTCCCAAGGGGGCGAATCCCGCCTGCTGGTGTTCGGCGCCGATGAAGAACAATCCGGCTTCGGTTTCGGCGCACTGGGTTTTCTGCTGAGCGCGGTGCCCATCGATGCCTGGGTGATCATTGCCGTTCTGATGGTGATGATGGTTCAGACCTGGGTGGTGATGTTCCAGAAATTCCGGCACACGCGTCGCGTGGACGAAGCCAACGCCGAGTTCCGGGAAGTGTTCTCCGGCGTCGGCACCCGACTGGAGCAGCTCGCCGATGACCGCTCATTGAGCGACCGCTTGCACGACTCGTCGCTGTGGCGTCTTTACCAGGTGGCGGTGCACGAACTGCGCCTGCGTCGCGAGCAAGGCGCCGACACCGACCGTATTTCGTCGGAGACCCTGGAAGCGATTCGCGCCTCGATGGACGCCGTGCGCACCCGGGAGAATCGCTCCCTGAGCGCGCGTCTGGGGATACTTTCCAACGCCATCGCCGGCGGGCCCTACATCGGCCTGCTGGGCACGGTGATGGGCATCATGGTGGTTTTCCTGGGCACCGCCATGGCCGGCAACGTCAATATCAACGCGGTGGCCCCCGGCATGGCGGCGGCCCTGCTCGCCACCGCCGCCGGCCTGTTCGTCGCCATCCCCGCGCTGTTCGCCTACAACCGCCTGAACGGCCGCAACCGCGATATCAGTTCCGACATGCGCGTCTTTCTCGATGAGTTCGTCACGCGCCTGGCGGAGCAGCGCGGTGCCGGCACCACCCCCGCGCCCGCCGCCAGCAGCGGCGTGCACCGTGCCACCCCCCGCGACGTAACCGTTTAAGGAGAACGTTATGGCCTCCGTAAAAGCTTCCATGGATGACGATGAAATCGATGGCCCGGTGGACGGCATCAACATCACGCCTTTGGTGGATGTGCTGATGGTGGTGCTGGTGATGTTCATCCTCACCGCCACCGCGCAGGTGGCGGGGATACAGGTCGATCTGCCCAAGGCCAGTGCCTCGGTGTCGTTGTCGGAACCCAAGACCAAAGCGGTCTCGGTGAATAACGACGGGCAGGTTTTTCTCGACGCCTACCCGGTCACCCTGCAGGAACTGGAAGACCGGTTGCGCACCGAGAAAGCCACCAACCCGGATTTCCCGGTGGTGCTGCGCGGCGATGCCGCGGTGCAGTACCAGAAGGTGGTTGAGGTGCTGGACATCCTGCGTCGTCTTGAGCTGGCCCAGGTGGGGCTGGTCACCGGCAAGCCCAAGAACTGACTTCACGGACCGGACCCGAGATGCCAACCGAATCACCGAGATCACACAACGCCGGGAAAGCCGACGGGCCCCGCCGGCGCCGCCGGCCGGCGATACCGGTACCGCGCTTTGCCTGGGTGGTCGCCGGGCTGGCGGGGCTTGCCGTGCTGAGCTGGTTGATCTGGCTGTGGGCCAACGATACCGCCGGGGTGCGCCGCCAGGTCGCGAAGCAGGAAATGATCATTCCGCTGCCGCCGCCACCGCCGCCCGAGGAGACGCCGGAACCCGAACCGGAGCCGGAGCCCGAGGAAGCGGTGGAGCCGGAACCGGAGCCCGAACCCACGCCGGTGGAAGAGCCGACGCCGGATGAACCGCCGTCACCGGCGGAGGATCTTTCCGACGCCATGCAGATCGACGGCGAGGCGCAGGCCGGCAGCGATGCCTTCAATATCGCCGCCGGCGGTGGCGGCGGCATGGGCGGCTCCGGCGCCGGTGTCGGCAACGCCACCTATGGCCAGTATTTGTCTTACGCGTTTCAGAAAGCGCTTCGCGAGGACCAGAGCATCCGCCAGCTGAGTTACCGGGTGGAGGTCAACCTGTGGCTTGACCGCACCGGAAAGGTGACTCGCGTGCAGTTGCTGGAATCGAGTGGCGATGAAGAGGTGGACGAAAAGGTGATCGCCGCGTTGCGCGACATTCAACCGCTCGACCAAAAGCCCCCGGAATCGCTCACCTTGCCGGTACGTATGTCGCTGCAGGGGCGGCGGCCGGGGTGACCCGGGCTCAATCTTACAAAGATGAACGTTTCAGGAGCGACATAGCATGAACAGGCAATCTCACCGTTGGGCCCTGGCGCTGGCCCTGGCGGCCGTGCTGGCCGGCCCGGCGCGGGCGCAAACCCCGGCCCCGACCGAAGCGGACGCCACGCCCAACACCACCGTCCACCTGATCCGTCTTCTGGTGGAGCAGGGCGTGATTACCGCCCAGCAGGCGCAGGCGCTGATGGAGCAGGCGCGCCAGGAAGCCATGGCCGCCGAACAGCGGCCCCAACCGGAGGTGCGCGAGGGCGACGTGCGGGTGCCCTATATTCCGGAGACGGTGCGCGACGAAATCCGCGCCGAGGTGAAGGAAGACATGATCGCCCAGGCCAGGGAGGAGAACTGGGCGGCGCCAAATACCTTCCCCGATTGGGTCTCGCGGATTTCGGTATTCGGTGATGTGCGCGTGCGGAATGAATCCCGTTTTTACTCCGGGGACAACAGTTTCGACATTATCGATTACAACGAATTCAACGATGTGAACTACGACCTGGGTCCGAATTATACCCAGCCGCCGCTCCTCAATACCCGTGAGCCCCGCGAGAACCGTCTGCGCGTGCGCGCCCGTTTCGGTTTGAACGCGGCGCTCGGCGACAACTGGAGCGCCGGCCTGCGCGTCGCCACCGGCAGCAGCGACAGCCCGGTGTCCACCAACCAGACCCTGGGCGGTGGGCTTAGCAAGAAAGATATCTGGCTGGACCGGGCGCGCATCACCTGGACGCCGGGGGTATGGAATATCACCGCCGGTCGCGCGGAGAACCCCTTTGTCTCGTCGGATCTGCTGTATGACGGTGACCTGAATTTTGACGGCCTGTCCGCAAGCTGGAACGACGTCGCTTTCAGTGATCGCGGTGCTTTCTTCGGTACCCTGGGCGCCTTCCCGCTGTCGTACACCTCCGACGATTTTCCGTCGAGAGAATTCGACAAGAAGGGCAGTGACGACAAGTGGTTGCTAGGCGCGCAGATCGGCACGAACTGGCGTTTCAGTGAAGACAATCAGTTCCTGGTGGCGCTGTCCTATTACGACTTCGACAACATCCGCGGCCAACGGTCGTCGCAGTGCAAGCTTTACTTAGGCGACGACACCTGCGACACGGACGGTTCGGCCCCGGCGTTCATGCAGAAAGGCAATACCGTCTTCCTGCTGCGCGACATCGCCCTTAACCCGGATGACCCGGCCAGTACCGCCATGCCGCAGCTGGTGGGCCTGGCGTCCAGGTTTGAGCTGTTCGACCTGAATCTGCGTTGGGATACACCCTTTATCGGCGGCTACAAGCTGCGTCTGGCCGGTAACTACATTTATAACCACGGCTACAGCGAAGAAGAAATGTTCCGCAATGCCGACGGCCTGGTTATGAATAACTTCGACGAGAATGGCGAGCTGAAAAGCGGGCGTGATGCCTGGATGGTGCATGGTGCCTTCGGTCCCTCGCTGGACCTCGGCCATGCCGGCGACTGGAAGGTGTTTGTCGGCTATAAGCACATTAAACCGGATGCGTTACCGGACGCCTTTAACGACTCGGATTTCCATCTCGGCGGTACCAACGCCAAGGGCTATTACCTGGGCGGCGCTTACGCCTTCACCGACGCCATCTTCGCCCAGGGGCGCTGGTTGAGTTCGGAAGAGGTGTATGGCCCGCCGCTGGCCATCGATGTGTTGCAGATCGAACTGAACGCCCGGTTCTGACGCCCAAGGAGAACGACTATGCGTATCTTTTCGACGCCGCGCTGGATGTTGGTCCTGACGCTGATGACCGGTCTGATGGCGCCCCTGGCGTCCTGGGGCCAGGCGTCCCAGAGTCTTGAGGATCGGCTGCGCGCGGAGCTGCGCAACACCACCCAGCAACTGCGTGACCTGCAATCACGGCAGGCCCGGCTGGAAGCCGCGCGTGCCGACGCCGAGGCGCAACGTGACGCGGCGCTGGAGCGGGTAAAGGCGCTGCAGGCGCGCCTCGATACCGTCGAAGGGAAAATGGACGCCCAGAGGCGGGCGAGCCACTCCCGTATCGCCGCCACCCAGGAGCGCGCCGAGCAGGTCCGGGGCGCCTACGACGAGCTGCTGACGTTGGCGCGACAAAAAGAAGCGCAGCGACTGACGCTGGAAAAACAAACCCGCCAACAGAGCGCGGCGCTGCAAACCTGCGAGGAACGCAACAAAGAACTGTTTCAGGCCGGCCGGGAAATCCTGGACGCCTATCAGAGCCTGGGTTCGGGCAGCCTGTTCCGTATGCGTCAGCCGTTGTCGGCCTCGGCGCGGGTCAAGTTCGAAAACCAGGCTCAGGAGTTCGGCGATCGCCTGTATAACAATCAGGTGCAAGTCGTGGAGAAGCCGGAAACACCGTCCGACGGCGGTGAGTCCGGCGAGCAATCAGCGGAGGTGGAGCGCGATGAGCGAGCACAATGACATGATCGAAGCGGTAAGCATGCAATACCTGGCGGAGTTGCTGCAAAGCGCCGGCTATCGCACCAACGAGAGCGAGCAGAACGGTATCAAACAACTGCTCAGTGCCAGCCAGGGTATCGGCTTCGCGGTCCGGCCCGGCAACCCGGCCAGCGACAGCGCGGAGATGCTCGATTTCACTTTGAGCTGCGCGCTGCGCATAGAGGGTGCGTTGCCGGAAGGCATGGTGCCCGACTGGAATCGGGGCAAGCGATTCAGCCGCCTTACCCACCAGGGCGATTTTCTGGTGCTGGAAATGGATGTGGTGGTGGCCGGCGGCGTTGGCGCCGCCCATCTGCGTACCCAGGTGGAGTTGTGGGACCGGTTGCTGCGGGAGTTTCTGTTATACCTGCGCAACTACCGCGCGCGAACGGACGACGACAGCACGGTGGCGGAAACCCGCGACGCCGTGGGCCAGGCCTGACCAGCACGCACCGGCGAGTCGCCCACCGCGCGGCTTGCCGGCTCAACTTATAATCAGCACACCGCCGGGTAAAGCGCGCACCTTGGCGCCATGCACTTCCCTCACCAGGGTGGCGAAATCTTCCAGACGATCCAGGGAGAGATACGCCTGCACGGGCGTGCGGGCCAGGCGGTCATCCAGCAGTACGATGCGACCGGGCCGATAGCGGTTCACCTCGTCCACCACCTGATCCAGCGGTGTGCCATCGAAAACCAGAACTCTCTGCCGCCAGGCGCTGACCCGTTGTGGGTCAACCTCGCGCACATTGGTTAGTCGGGTGTCGTTGTAAACCACCTGTTGCGCGGGGCGCAGACGGGAACGGCTACCAGCGTGGGCGACGTCGACCTCCCCTTCAAGACAGGTGACGCGCACCCGTTCGTCGGTATAGCGCACATTGAAACGCGCGCGCCGCGCCGCGATACGACCCTGGCCGGCGCTTACCGTGAAGTCGCCGGCCTCGGCGGCGGTGGTGATCTCGGTCTCTCCGGAACGCAGCACCAGACCGGTAACGGTATCGTCGCGGTGCTCCAGATCGATGCGTGTCTGGGTATTGAGGCGCACGGTGGCGGCGTGTGGCAGCACCACTTCACGTTGCTCGCCGGTGGCGGTCCACAGGTCCGAGGAGAGCGCCCCGGCATCGGGCCAGAGATCCAGTGGCGAACGCAGGGCCACCCAGCCGACCGACGCGGCCACGGCGCCACCGAGCAGGGCGCGCCGGCTGAAGCGCCGCTCCCGGGCGGCGTCCATTGACGCGACCGGTCGCGCCGGCGTCTGCGCGGCCTGATGCAGGCCTTGCCACACCCGGCGGCATTGCGCGAACGCCTCGGCGTGGGCGGGGCTGCGCGCGCACCAGCGCCGAAAGGCGTCGCCGTCGGCGGAGGTCGCCTGCCCGGAGGCGAGACGAACCACCCAGTCCTGGGCTTCCCGCATGATCCGGCTATGGTCCGGGTCGGGGAAGG
This sequence comes from uncultured Alcanivorax sp., assembly GCA_964556345.1. GTDB lineage: Bacteria > Pseudomonadota > Gammaproteobacteria > Pseudomonadales > Alcanivoracaceae > Alloalcanivorax. The sequence continues at coordinate 34,281 of CAZKWA010000013.1, read as the reverse complement.
CGTGTTGGCTGTTCATGACGACGGCCCTCTCTTCTTGGGTCCGAAGCGTTGAATGTACTCCCGGCCCAGGCGTTGGCAGCAGTGCTCAAGACCGGCCTTCAATTCTTTCTCGACGGTGCGCAGGGAAACCCCGTGCCGCGCGGCGATCTCTTTATGGGGCACATCGTTGAGACGCGCGGCGGTCACGATGGCGCGGCGCCGGCGCGGCATTTCCGACAGTGCCTGGCGGAGCATCGCGATTTCCTGTTCGCCCAGCGCCTCGCGGGCCGGGTCGGCGCGCTCATCGGCCATCAAATAAAGATCCTCCACCTCATCCAGCGTCATCACCCGGGCGTGTTTGCGCCGCTGTTCTTCGGCCACATTGAGGGCGACCCGAAACAGGTAGGCCGCCGGGTGACGAACGCTGGTGCTGTCGCGCATGGCGTCGATGCGCAGCCAGGTTTCCTGAAGCGCGTCCTCCGCCAATTGGCGGGAGCCGAGCCGGCTGCGCAGACGCTGACGAAACTCGTCGTAGCGGAGCACCAGCAGATCGCGCAGCGGTTGGTGCAGGGTATCGGGCATGGCTAGGGCCCCCCGTTTTCGTCGCAGGGCGACGCGCCGTCGGTGGCGCGCAGCAGTACCGTCACCGGTGACGGTTGTCCTGCCGGCGGCGCCGCCATCCGGCTGCCCTCCAGGGCTTCGCGGACGGTGGCGCCCCAGCGTGGCGCATCCGGGGAATCCAGCACGTGGACCCGTTCGATCCGGCCATCGGGCGCGATCCACAGCTGCAGCGCCAGCCGGAACCGGCCGAGCCGGTCGGAATGTTCGCGGCACAGCAACAGGCCCAAATGGCGTTGCACCGCGCCGGCATAGGCCCGCGTCACGGTGCCCTCGGACGGTGACAGGGTGGCGGAGTCGTGGTGCCGGTGGCGCGGCAGCAAGGTCCAGGCCGATTCGCCGACCCGGCGTATTTCCAGGTCGGTGGGTTCAAGCAGCCGCTGCAAGGCCGCCTGTGGCGCCAGCTGACCGTGCACCGGCGCGGCGGTTTTATTCTTGATGAGATCGCTGGTTACCAAAATCGAAATCCCCGTTTGTTCGCTGAACGCCGCGAGCGCTTTGGAGAGCGGCTGCGCGGGCAGATCGAACATTGCCGTGGTGGCCGACAGGCCCACCGACGGCCATAGCAGCAACACTCCCAAAGCGGCCACGCTCAGCAAGCGACGGACGGTCACCAGACAGCGTGAAAGAGTCATAGGATCGGGAGGCACGGCTGACACGAATGCGCAAATTGCCACTGTGACGCGGTTTTATGTCGGAAAGATGTCACAAACCGTTTGGGAGGCGCCTTTTAGCCGGTTATATGAATTTTCCATGAAATAACTGCGGTCGGGCGGCGCATTAATCATCTAGTTCAAGGAGTCCGGCCACTATGGTTCGTGGTGCGCCGGGCCGACCCGTGTTCGCCTTGAGAGAGTTCCCGATGAAGATAAGAAAAGCCATCCCGCCCCAAGCGTCGATGAACCGGCCCGCCGTGGAAAAACCGTTCGCGGTGAAACCTCTGGCGCGGGCGGTAGCGTTAATTCTCACGGTGGGCACCTCGGGGCTGGTGGACGCCGAACCACGACCGCTCAGCTCCGCCTGGATGGCCGCCAAGGCGGCGAGCCGCGCGAGCGCGCCGGCGCCCCGGCCTGACAGCGCCGGCGGCGCCCGCTCGCTGGCGCAACAACAGGCTCGCCAGAAGCTGCGTCGCTCGATCGATAATCTGACCCGCACCGCCGGCGCCATCGCCGCCCAGCGCGCGGCCCAGGAAGCGGCCCGTCAGGCGGCCCGGCAAGCGGCGTCCAACATTCCCGACGGTCTCGCGGACGGCGGGCTCAAGGTGGACGCGAATCCGGACACCGCCGGCTGGCTCAACGCCGAGGACCCGACCCAGTCGGTCCGCGACGGCCACACCACGGTCAATATCAAACAAACCGCCAACAAGGCGATCCTCAACTGGGAGACCTTTAACGTCAGCCGTGACACCACCGTGGACTTCGACCAGCAGGCCAACTGGGCGGTGCTGAACCGGGTCAATGACCCCAACGCTCGCCCCAGTCAGATCCAGGGCCAGATCAAGGGCGACGGCACCGTCATGCTGGTGAACCGCAACGGGGTGGTGTTCAGCGGCTCCAGCCAGGTCAACGTGCGCAATCTGGTGGCGGCGGCGGCGGACATCAGCGACGAGCAGTTCCGTGAGCGCGGTATCTACGGCGAGGGCAATCAGGCGGTCTTCACCAACGCCCAAGGCAACATTGACGTGCAGGCCGGCGCGCGCCTGGCCACCTCGGCACCCACGACGTCCACCCAGGGCGGTGGCTATACGTTGCTGATGGGTCGCAACGTCCACAATGAAGGCGAAATTATCACCGAGCAGGGCCAGACCACCCTGGCCGCCGGTGAAAATTTCTATATTCGCAAAGGCCGCGGCACCGAGGAAAATCTCGCCTCCACCACCGACGGCAACGAGGTGGCGACCCGCCAGTCCGCCGCCAGCGCCCTGGACGGCAGCGCCGGCACCGTGACCAACAGCGGTCTGATCCTCTCGCCGGAGGGCGACATCACGCTCACCGGGCATGATGTCCGCCAGGAAGGCGTGGCCGTGGCCACCACCAGCGTTGATGCGCGCGGTACCGTCCATCTGCTTAATTCCGCCAGCGACGCGTCCGGCAAGGTGACACTGGGCGAGGGCAGTGTCACCGCCGTGGTGATCGACGAGGACGGCGGCACCGCCCTGGATAGCCGCCGCCAGACGCTGATCAAGGAGTCGGCGAAATACGACCTGGAACGCGAGGGCCTGAACGACGGGGTCTTCGACAACCTGGCCGAACTGCCCGACCGCCGCGACCAGTCCCGCGTGGAAATCGTCTCCGGCGGCGACGTGATCTTCGAGGACGACTCCCTGACCCAGGCCACCGGCGGCCAGATCGCCGTCGCCGCCGAGAACCGCGTGCGCGTGGAAAGCGGCTCGGAACTGGATGTCTCCGGCGCCGTCGGCGTGCGCGTGGCGATGGAGTCGAACAACGTTCTGATCAACGTGCAAAGCAACGAACAGCGCGATTCCCCGGTCAACCGCGACAGCGGCGCGCTGAGAAACGGCGACATGTGGATCGACCGCCGCGAGCTGATCCACGTGCCCGCCGGAACCGGCGGCTATGAAACGGACCGCTGGTACACCGCCGGCGGCCTGCTGGAAGTGGGCGGCTATCTCGACACCATCCCCCATTCCGCCGGCGAATGGGCCGCCGCTGGCGGCACCGTGCGCCTGCACGGCGACGCGGTGATTTCCCAGGCAGGGTCCGCCGTCAACCTGTCCGGCGGCACCCTCAACGTGCAGACCGGTTATATCCGCCAGACCTGGCTGAAAGGCGCCGACGGCAAACTCTACGACGCCGCCACCGCCCCGGGTTACTTGCGCTACACCGGGTTGTATCGGGGCTACGAACGAAACAGCGAACGCTGGGGCCAGACCCAGGCCTGGCGCAACCCGCTGATCAACCCCGACAAGCGCCTGGAAAATGGCTACGTCACCGGCCGCGACGCGGGGCAACTGATCGTCAGCGCGCCCACCGCCATTCTGGAAGGCGACATCGTCGCCGAGGTCTACAACGGCGAACGCCAGACCCGCGCCCGCGCCCAGGGCCTGGACGGCTACAGCCAGGCGCAAAACAGCGTCGCCCGCGCCGGCCAGCTGTTGCTGGGCAAGTACGGCTTGCTCGGACTGAGCGGCGGTTTCGACACCGACGTGCGCATCGGCGACTTCGAGGATGTGGCCACCGAACTGGAACGGGGCGCGGAACTGGGCGAGCGGCTCGGCACCGTCTGGCTGGACGCCGCCCGACTCAACGAGCAAGGCCTCGGCGGCCTGGATCTGGTCAGCGCCGGCGGCATCGCCGTAGAGCGGGATGTGAACGTCGCCCCCGGCGGCTATGTGCGTCTGGCCTCCGGCCAGGTGGACGTGGACGCCACCGTCACTGCGCGTAGCGGCGATATCACGCTGACCAATATCATCGACGTGGTAAACAGCAATGGCGGCGCGGCGCGGACCGAACTGACCGGCGCCGACGGCGAGACCTACCTGCGGCTGGGCGCCGAGGGGGTATTGGACACCCGTGGTCTGTGGAGCAACCAAATGCGGGCGCCGGACACCGCCGCCCTGGCACACCGCGACGGCGGCCGCGTAACGCTGTCGTCCAGCCGCGACGTCACCTTGGAAGCCGGCAGCCTGATCGATGTGTCCTCCGGCGGCGCGGTCACCGCCGACGGCCGACTGCTCGGTGGCCGAGGCGGTGACATCACCCTGAGCGCGGCGACCACGGTGAACGAAAACAGCGGCACCTCGCAGAACGGCGTTCTCACCCTGAACGGCGACCTGCGCGGCTACGGTGTCGATGGCGGCGGCACCCTGACCTTGCAGACCGGTGAATCCGTGGTGGTCGGCGACCGGGTATTCGAGACCGACGGCCTGCTCGCGGCGGGCGATGAAGCCCCGGTGGACCTGACGCTATTGGAAGAAGTGGTGATCGCCGCCGGCGAGACCCTGCCCTTCGATTATGAATACACGCGCACCTCGGCGGCTCCCGGCCAGCCCTTGGGCGAGAGCCCGATCACGGTTACGCCCGCAACGCCTCTGACCCTGGCGGCGGACTGGACCATCCCCGAGTCCGCCACCGGCATGTTCAGGATTATCGTTGGCGGCCGAAATGTTTTCGGGTCCGGAAGTACCGTGCCGGCGGGCTCGGTGATCACCGCGGTGGTCGGGCCTTCCGTCGGCACCCTGCCGGCGGATTACATCGTGCCGGCGGACGCCTTCCCCAACGGCATTCCGGTGCAGGCCAGTCAGGCGGTGCTGCCCGCCGGCACGCCGCTGCCCGACGACGTGGTGTTCGCAGCGGGCGCGACGCTCGCCGCCGGCAGCGTACTCAGCCATGACGTACGGGTGGCGCCGGTTCTGCAACTGGGCCCCGAACAGTTCCGCAACGGGTTCTCTCAGTACGATATTAACGGTCATGGTGGGGTCCTGGTGACGGAAGGGGCTGAGGTGGACGTGGCCATGCCGGTGTACCGTTTCCGTCCGGGTAGTGTCACGGCCACTACAGCGGAACAGGCGTTGGAGCTTTGGACTCCGCCGTTGTATCAGTCGCAGGCTGGATCTAATGGCGCCGTTCGTCGCGCCGGTGCCGGTCTGACATTGCGATCGGAGAGCCAGGGGCGGCCGGGTTCCATAAGCATTGGCGAAGGGGCAACGGTTCAGGTCGACCCGGGTCAGTCCATTCTGCTCAGTGGCGGCCAGACCACGGTGGAGGGTACCCTGCGGGCGCGGGGCGGTCGCATCGATATACTAAACCCGGAGACCGACGGCATCACGCAAAGTCAGTCCCTGGGGGAGTCCATCTGGATCGGTGAGAACGCGCTGCTGGATGCCTCCGGCTTCGCCTACACGGCCACCGACGCCCGTGGTCGCCGCTACGGTGAGGTGCTGGATGGCGGCCAGGTCACCCTGGGCAGCCTGGCGCCGGGCGAGCTCAACGATAACGGCATCTACGAGATCAACAACCGCTTCATCGTCGTCCGCGACGGCGCCGTGATCGATGTGTCCGGCACCCGGGCCGATCTGGACCTGGGTGGCGACCGACCCACCACGGTGGCGAGCAATGCCGGCGGGCTGGCCATGCGCTCCAATGCCGGTATCTATTTCGACGGCGAGCTGCGCGCCCAGGCCGGCGGCGAAGGCGCCGCCGGGGGCGACCTCGAACTGATGCTGGAAACCGTGCTTCTACCACCGAACAGAGGCAGCGAGCGCCAAGCCGAGCTGCGCAACATCGTTCTGGGCGAGCAACTGAGCTCCGGCATGCCGGAGGACATCAAGCCCGGCGCCGGCAACCCGGGTCTGCGCTACGGCGAGGCCCGGCTGGCCACCGACGACCTGGCGGACTGGGGCGTGGACGGCCTTTCCCTGTGGGCCCGCGATGCCATCCTGTTCGAAGGCGACACCAGTCTCTCGCTGGACCGGAAGATCGCCCTGGGCGCCACCGTCATCGGCGCCGCGACGGAAACGCCGGATATCCAGGTCGAACTGGCGGCGCCCTACGTCAATCTGTCCGGGCGTACCGCTCTGCCCACACCGCCCGGGGACGGTGGTGATGATACCGGCCCGGCTGTCTTCTTCAATTACGATGGCTTTCATGCCCGGTCCGAACTTACCGACCCGGGGAGTCGCTTTTCGGTGCGGGCGGATCTGATCGACCTTGGGCGGGGATCGCTCACCTTCGGTGGCCGTGGCAGCCGTGATCTGCTCAACGGCCAGGAACAGGTGGACCTGCCCGGCTTTGGCAGTGTGCGGCTGGACAGCCGGGGCGATCTGCGTTTGCACGACGTGATTCTCGGCACCGACCGGGAACTGACCCTGGTCGCGGAACGGCTCTATCCCACGACGCACAGCAACAATGTTATTCAGGTGGGTGTGGCACCCGCAGGGTCGCCCACCGGGGATCCGGCTCTGGATGCGGTCCTGCGCATCGAGCGGCGGGGAAGCGGCACGGCAAAATTACCGCCGTCAGTATTTGGAAGTGTGTTCTTGCGTGCCCCCCGGATCGAACAAGGGGGCGCCCTCCTCGCCCCGCTGGGGAGCATTGAGATAGATGGGGGGCGTCCACCGTTGCTAGGAACATCGTTGGCCGGGTTACTACCGCCCTCCGTGACCGATGTGGCCGTGGACGCCGTGTTGCAAGAAGGCAGCGTGACGTCGATCAGCGCCGCGGGCCTAACCCTGCCTTACGGCTATACCACCAATGGCATTGACTACTGGTACAACGGCGAAGAAATCGATTTCGATGTGCCCGGGTCCACCGGCAGTGAACAGGCTCAACGCGTCGGCGGCGGTATCCGTTTCGGCACCGCCACCTTCCTGGCCGAGGACGGCGCCGTGGTCGACACCTCCGCCGGCGGTACTCTGTGGCGGCTGGGATTCAGCAACGGGGCCAGCGGCTCCGTGGACATCCTCGATACCGCGCTGGCCAACGCCGCCCCCTGGCACGGTGGCAGCCCGGACCGGGAAGTCTATGCCATTCTGCCCTCGATGAATGGGGCGGCGGCACCGCTGGATCCGGGGCTGCCCGCCACCGGCCAGGTGGGTCGTCAGATCACCATCGGGGCCGGCGTGCCCGGGCTGCCTGCAGGCACCTACACCCTGCTGCCCGCCGAGTACGCCATGATGCCCGGCGGTTACCGGGTGGAATTGGGCGGGGTGGGCCAGTACCGGCAGGGCATTACCGCCGGCGCCGCCCCCGGCCTGTACAGCGCGGACGTTTACACCGGCCTGGCCAATACCGGCGTGCTCGCCCGACAGCCGCGCCGGGCCACCATCATGGCCGGCACCGAGGTGCGGCGTTACGGGGAGTACAACGAAACCTCCCTGACGCAGTGGGTGGCGGAACAATCAGCGGAATTCGGGGTGGCCCGAATCAGCAACCTGATCCCCGAGGACATGCGGCCGCTGCTGTTCAACTTCGAGAACGCCGATCCGGCCGACCCGGAGGCGTTCCGCTTCAACGGCGAACTGCGCAACGAACAGGTCAAGGGGGGAACCGGCGGCTTGGTGGGTTTCCATGGCGGGGCGCTTGAGGTAATCAACGACCCCGGCCAGGCCGGTGCCGGCCGTATCAGTCTGCTTGACGACGACCTGAATGGTCTGGGCGCGACAGTTCTGGGGCTGGGCACCAGCGGGACGGATGGCTACTCGAACCCGGGTAACTCGGTAATCGTTCGTTCCGGCTCGTCACTGAACGCGGCGGCGGTGCTGCTAGCCGGCAACGGCGAAGACCACTCGGTGGTGGTGGAATCCGGTGCCACCATCGACACCCGTGGGGCCGGCTCGGCGGGATGGAGCGCCGATAACGGCATGGTTCTCAGCCCCGCCGAGAATCAATCCCTGCTGGCGGTGGGCAACGATCTGATGACGTTCAGCGGCGTCCAGGGCGAGGGCGGCCTGCGCGTGGAGGACGGCGCCGGCCTGTTCAGCGAGGGCTCGGTGGCGCTGCTGGCCCCCGGCGGTGCCGAGATCGGTGAGATCGCCGTGGGCGCCCGGGACCTGTTGCTGGGCGTGGAGAGCGTCAACGTGGGCACCGACGGCGCCCTGGACCAGGCCGCCACCGATGGCGTGTTGTCTAGCGGTTGGCGCCTTACCCAGGCAATTCTGGATGGCCTGCTGCGTCCGGCCGAGGGGCCCGGCATCGAGAGTCTGAGCTTCCAGGCTTCCAACTCCATTAACTTCTTCGGCCCGGTGAGCCTGGATACCTTCGATCCCGCCACCGGTGAATCCAGCGCCGATCTACGCTTTATTACCCCGGCGATCTATGGCCTGGGTGGCGAGGGTGATACCGCCACCCTTCGCACCGACCGGTTCACCTGGAGTGGCTTGGGCTTCATGGAAGGTCAACGGGGGAACCCGGAACCAGTGGCGGCGGAACCCGGCCCGGTGATTGAAGGCGGCGCCGGCACCGGCACCGGCGGCTTCCGGGTGGACGCCAATGAAGTGGTGTTCGGCTTCAACGGCCCGGTGGTCGACGAGACCGCCAACCTGAGCCTGGACCGGCTGATGCTCGGTTTCCAGGACGTCGAGTTCAACGCGACGCAACGAATCACCAGCGAACGGGAAGGTGTGGTCTCCGTGTACCAGCGCGACCTGGGGGACGGCCAGTACCAGGGTGGCAACCTGACCCTGAACGCACCGGTGCTCACCGGCCAGGCCCGTTCCGACATGACCTTCCGCAGCGGCGGCGATTTGACCGTGGCACGACCGGAGGGCGCCGAACCGGTGGACCGGAGCACCCTGGAGCTGGGCGGCCGCCTGACCCTGGACGGCAACCGGGTACGCATCGACGGCACCGTGGCCGCCCCCAGCGGCCGCATCGAAATCCATGCCGACGAAGATGTGGAGCTCACCGAAGGCAGCGTGCTCGATGTGGCCGGCCGGGAAGTGACCTTCTTCGACGTCACCCGCCACAGCTTCGGCGGCGATGTAGTGCTGGAAAGCCGCCAGGGCGATGTGCGCCAGGCTACCGGCGCCGTCCTGGATGTGTCCGCCCGGGGCAGCGACGCCGGCACCGTCAAGGCCACCGCGGCCCACGGCCAGGTGGCGCTCGAAGGGGACCTGATCGCCCGCGCCGCGGACCAGCCGGACAACGGCTTCGAGGGCGGCTCGATTCAGGTTGAAGGCCTGACCATCCTCGACTTCGTCGGCCTCAACCAGCGGCTCGGCGCCGGCGGCTTCGACTACCGCCGCGATTTCACCCTGGGCAGCGGCGATGTGGTCATCGGTGACGAACTGCAAGCGCGCCATCTGTCGGTGACCGCCGACGGCGGCAGCCTCACCGTGGCCGGCACGGTCCGCGCCGGCGGCGAATACGCCGGCAGCCTGCGGCTGGCCGCCCGCGACGACCTCACCATCGAGAGCGACGCGGTGCTCGACGCCAGCGGCGACACGCTTAAGCGCGACAGCCACGGCGGCGCCATTGAGGGCAGCAACCGGGCCACCCTGGACCTCACCACCCGGGACGGCCGCCTGGTGCTGGCGGACGGCGCGACGCTGGACGTGAGCGCCGGCGGCGAGGCCCGCGGCGTGATCAACCTCAACGCCCCCCGCCTGGGCGGCAAGCAGGGTGACGACGTGGCGGTGGACGCCGGCGGCCCGCTCACCGTGCGCGGCGCCAAGCGCCTGGCGGTCAACGGCTTCTGGACCTACGACGACGCGCCGCTGGACCCGGAAGACGACACCACCCAGGTGGTCGACGAGAACTACATGGATGGCATTCACGGGGACAGCGAAACCTTCGTCAACGGCGCGATGGCCAATGCGCAACTGATGGAGCGGCTGGCCGGCCTGCGCGACGCCGCCGGCGATGCTTTCCAGTTGCGCCCCGGCGTCGAAATTGTCTCCGCCACTGAGGACGGCAACCTGCGCGTGGACGGCGACCTGGACCTGGCGAACTACCGCTATGGACCGGATGTGGACCCGGGTGTGCGAGGCTCCGGCACCGCCGGCGTGTTCACCCTGCGGGCCGGCGGTGATCTCACCGTGAACGGCACGATCAGCGACGGCTTCGGCGTGCCGTTAAGCAGCCCGGACACTGCCTATTACCTCGACTACGAGCTCGAGCCGGGATTGACTTCGCCTGGAAATTCCGGCCTGGACTCACTGAACCGTGATTTCACACTACCGGAGAACCTTGTTCTCAAGGAAGGTTGGCTGATTGGCGATGCGGAAGCGTTGCCCTTTGACATCATGCCGGGTTCCCTGGCCATCGAAGCAGGGAATTCCGTTGATCAAATCGTCGTAAATACGGCGCAAGTTCTGCTTTTCGGTGTCCTGAGCGCGGACGTAGTCTTTCCGACGTCGGTAAGCGACCTGCAGACGGGACAGAGCTATAGCGCCGGAGAGGTGGTGCCGGCAGGCACGAACGTGACCCTTTTCGCACCGGCGGGCACTCAGTTCAGCGCCGGGTTCGTGTTCCAGCGAGGTGTCAATATTGAGCCAAGAGTGTTGCCGGCGGGTACCGATCTAACGCCTTACTCGATTGGATTGGAGGTGGCCGACCGTGAACGAATGGAACTGGCCGCGGGGACGGTCTTGCCCGAGGGGTTCCTGATAAACGGGCTGGAATCCGCCACGCAGGTGACGGAGAACCTGCCGGTGCTGGCCCCGGTACTGGAGCGGGGTCGCGAATCCTGGGATATCCGTCTGGTGGGCGGCGCCGATCTGGCCTCCGCCAGCCGCCGGGCGGTCCAGGCCGGTGCCGTGGCCGGGGACCTGGTGTTGAATAACACGGCATCTCCGGTGGTGCTGCGGGAAGGCTCAGCGGACGAGGCGGTCAGTGTGATCCGCACCGGCTCCGGCGATCTGGAGCTGCTCGCCGCCCGGGATTATCGCCAGGACTCCGCTTTCGCGATCTACACCGCCGGCGGTGCTTTGCCCACCGATCAGGTGCCCCAGGTCGGTCGGCCGGATGGCGGTGAATTGCGGGATGGATACGAAAGTTACGAGACCTCGGCGGCGGTTACCGACGTGCAGGCGGGCTTCCTCACCGGCGGCGGCGATGTGATGATCAGCGCCGGTCGGGACCTGATCGGGCACAGCAGTGGGGACCTGCCGACGTCCCGCTGGCTGTGGGCGGACGATGCCCCCGCCTCTGGCGAGCAGGCGGCCTGGTGGGTTCACTCCGGTACCTATATGCCTGCTGATCTTTCCTACAGTCGGTCGTCACCGGTGCTGGGCGTTTTTCAGGGTATTGGCGCCCTGGGCGGGGGGAATGTGACCCTGTCCGCGGGGCGCGACCTGGGCGCCTTGAACGTGGCGGTGGGCGCCAGCGGCTGGCGGGGAGAAGACGGCGGCACCAGCCAGGTCGGTGGGGGCGATCTGCGCATCGATGCCGGCGGTAATGCGGGCTCTTCACAGGTTCGCGCGGTCAATCTGCGCGGGGAGGCCCGGGCCCGGGCCGGGTCCATCGGTGAGAAGGTCTACGCTTTCGGGTCGCAGCGAAGTATTGATCCCCGACCGGAGGCACTCAGAGCCCGAGTGTGGGATGTCCCTGACGGCGGGATGACGATCGCCGTTGGCGACGCCCAGGCGCGCTTTCTGAGCGTTAGCGATCTAAGTTTGGACGCCCTTAACCCCGTGGAAGCGATAATGGGTGTCGACATCCGGGAGGATGACACACGCATTGTCGCCGTTTCCGGTGGAGATATGTTCTTGAGCGGTGAAGCCCCTTCCTCGCTCAGTCTGGTGGCCGGTGAAGGCTCCATATACGGTGGCGCCCAGGTTCGCGCCTCGCTGGAAGGCGCGGTGGAACTGCTGGCGGCGGATTCCCTCTACCGCGTGGATATGGATATCGAGGCCCACCCGGACGCCAACGGCGTGGAAGGGCTGGCCCCGGCCCGTTTCTACGCCGTGGAGGGAGATATCTATAACCTGATGTACGGCTTCCTTTCCAGCCCCGATGACTCCAACTTTGACGGGCCCTCCTTCCTGGGCCGCCCGGCCTGGATTCGCGCCGGCCGGGATATCGTGGCCCTTGGCCAGCATCCTAACCGTCCCACGGTCGAGCACGCGGAAGGCTCGGCCTTCGGCCACAACGCCGCCACGGACGTGTCGATCATCGAAGCCGGTCGTGACCTGATCTATATCGATGCGCTGGTGGTGGGGCCAGGCACCCTGGAAGTGACCGCCGGCCGCAACTTCTACCAGGGCGACCGGGGCTGGGTGCGCAGCATGGCCGGCCTGTCCGACGATGTGGGCAGTGGTGCGGACATCGCCATCAATGTGGGCATGGGCGCGGACGGCCCGGACTATCAGTCCCTGATCGACGCCTACCTGAACCCGGCCAACCTGGCCGACCCGGGCCGGCCCCTGGCGGACCAGCCGGACAAAGTGGTCAAGGTCTACGACCAGGAGCTGCGCGACTGGCTGGAAGCTCGCTACGGCGAGACGGCTTTGGAAGGCACCACCGCCCTGGCCTATTTCGAGGCGCTGTCGCCGGAGCAGCAGCGTATCTTTCTGCGTGAACTCTACTACGCGGAACTGCGCGCCGGCGGCCGAGAGTTCAACGACCCGGATGGTGACCGCGCCGGCAGCTACCTGCGCGGCCGTCGAGTCATCGCCACCTTCCTGCCCGCCGCGGACAGCGAGGCCGGCACTTCCGGTTATGAGGGCGACTACACCATGTTCTCCACCGGCGAATATTCCGGCCTGGTGCGCACCGAGGGCGGCGGCGATATCCAGATGCTGGTGCCCGGCGGCGATCTGATCGTGGGCGTGGAAGGGGTACGCCCGGCGGGCGGTGACAACGGCGTGCTCACCCAGGGTAGCGGTGACATCCAGATGTACAGCCAGGGCGACATCGCCCTGGGGCTGTCACGCATTTTCACCACCTACGGCGGTGACATCTTCGCCTGGTCCGCCGCCGGCGATATCAACGCCGGTCGCGGCGCCAAGACCACCCTGGTGTACACGCCGCCGCGCCAAGTCTACGACGACATCGGCAACGTCAGCCTGTCGCCGTCGGCGCCTTCCACCGGCGCCGGCATCGCCACCCTGGCGCCGATTCCCGAGGTGCCGCCCGGTGACATCGACCTGATCGCACCGCTGGGCGTGATCGATGCCGGCGAGGCGGGTATCCGCGTCTCCGGCGATGTGAATATCGCCGCCCTGCAGGTGGTCAACGCGGAAAACATCCAGGTTCAGGGGGAGTCCACCGGCCTGCCGGCGGTGGCCAGCGTCAACGTGGGCGCGCTCACCAACGCCACCAACGCCGCCAGCAGCGCGGTGCAGGCGGCGGAGCAGGTGAGCCGTGGCGATCGGGGCAACCGGCCTTCGGTGATCACCGTGGAGATTCTCGGCTACGGTCAGGAGCGTCTGGTGCCGGAGCAGGACCGCAACGTCGGCGCGCCCGACTACCGGCCTGACGGCGTGGTGCGGGTGCTCGGCGCCGGCGAACTGTCTGAAGAGCAGGGCGCGGCCCTCACCGACGCGGAGCGCCGCAGCATGCTTTGATTCATCATCCGCCCGGCACACCGGTTCTTTCCGTCGACGGCCCAGGCGTCGTCGGCGGAGGCGCGCGACCGGTACTCATTAAAAGAACCGGGCCAATAAAAAGGGAACGACAAGGATGTTCTATGAGCGCGATACCACCGACCAGATTCTGTCCCTGGCGCGGGTCACCACCCTGGGCCGGCTGCGGGCCGGGTTGAGCTATCTGCTGGAGGCCCACGGCTTTCGCTACTATGTATTTACCTGCCACACCGTGGAGCCCGACGGCGCCTGTACGGCGGTACTGCACAACCTGCCGTCCCGCAAGCAGGCCGCACCGGCTTCCGTTGATAACGCGATCGTCAACGACCCGCTCGCTCAATACGCGATTAATGAAACCCTGCCGATGGACTGGCGTTCGCTAATGAGCCGCCCTGAATACCAGGGCCGTATCTTCCGGGCAGCGATGAACCGGCGGGTCCGGCGCGGCCTGCGCAGCGGCTGTACCGTGCCGTTATTGCAAGGCTACGGCGCCCTGGCCTGGCTGGATCTGGCGTTGGACCGCGATGATGAATCCGCCTGGGCGCACATTCGTCAGTACCTGCCCTACGCGACCCTGTTGGGGCGGGTGGTGCTGGACAAGACCCGGAGGTTGGGCAAAAAGCCGTTGTCCGCGGATGACGTTTCCTCGGAGCCCCTCGATGAGCGGGAACGGGCCTGCCTGCGTGGCGCTAGCGAAGGTCTTAGCAATGCCGAAATCGGGGCGCTGCTGGGCATTAGCGAGCGCACCGTCTCCAACCACATCCACCGCGCCTGCGAAAAACTCCACGCTCGCAATCGACAGCACGCCATCACCAAGGCGCTGCTTTCCCGCCAGCTTTACGCTTGCACGCTACCGCTGGGTAACGACGTGGACCCGGTTTCTTAAACATTACCCGCACAAAATAAAAAAGGGCGCCGGGTGGGCGCCCTCCGCACTGGCGTGCGTTGATCTTGCGATCAGTTGATGCAGGAAGCGGCGGTGCTGGAAGCCGTGGCGCCGGTGGCCAGGCGAGCAAAGCCGGTGGGCAGGGGGCTGGTACCGTTATCATCGACGAGAACAGTGTCCACCAGGTTTTCCAGAGCCTGGGGATCGGTGTTGCCGTCGGTGTAGGTCAGCAGGTTGGTGACGGCGGCGATCGGGTAGGCGCCGGTGAGCTGGGCGGCCGGGTTGATCACCAGGACGCAGTTGCTGTCGATGCCGGATACCGGCTCGGGCTGGGGCAGGCCGGTGGACGGGTTGACGTCGCCCAGCACCTCGCCGGTCAGCAGGTCACTGCCACTGTAGGCGATTTGCGTGGTGCTGGCCGGGTCCTCGCCTTCCACGTCGGCGTAGTCCAGGCCTTGCTCGGCCAGGACGTTGGCCAGGTTGGCGAAGCCCACGGACCAGTCGGTGCTGGACACCTCGGTGATGATGCCACCGTTGCCACTGGCCGGGGTGCCCGCGGCGTAGTCGCCGACCGGCGCGGCGGCGGCGAAGCTTTCATTGGTGTTGAACGTCACCTGGGTGTCGTTGCAGTTGGCCGCCAGATACTGAGTGAAGGCGAAGGTGGTGCCGCTGCCGTCGGAACGATAGACCACGTTGATCGGCTGGCTGGGCCAGGCGGGGTTGATCTGGTCCCAGCTGGTGGCGTCGCCGGAGAAGATGTCGCACACCTGGGTGGTGCTCAGGTTGGGACGGGTGATCGGGCTGCCGTTGATGTCATTGCCCAGGTTCAGCGGCAGCGCGATCAGGGCGCCCAGAGCCGGCACCTGCACCAGATCCTGGCGGTTGGCGCGCGGGCCGTTCAGGAAGGCGGTCACGTCGTCGGCGGTCAGGGGGGCGTCGGAGCCCACGAAGTCCGGGTCGGTCTGACCGGCCGGAGCGCTGAAGCCTACCGGGCTGGCACTGTAGTCACGGCAGTCGCCATCGGCATTCAAGGAGCTGGAGCCCACCAGAACACGCTTGCCGGTGCCGCTACCGGTTTGGCAGTAGGAGGCGGAGTGTGACGGGTTGGCGATCTGAAAAACGCCGAAGATGGAGGCATCGGTGACCCCCGCTTGTTCATACGGATTAAAAGAGGAGTCAAAACCCGCGAACAGGTTGATGTCCGTGGACAGGCGAGACTGCGGGTTGGTGGTGGTGAAATCGTCGCCGACATAAGCCAGAGCCGGCAGAGAGGCGCCGCCGCCTACCAGGTCGGTAGCGGAAGCGGCCAACGGTGCGCTGATGATCGCGGCGGCCAGGGCCGCCTTCTTGATGATGGTATTCATGTTTCAATCCCTCGATGTTGGGTGTGATTTGTGATTAATCCCCGCGGCGAATGCCGCACAAATCACGCTATCGAGAGCGCGTGTCGCTTTGGTTCCAATACGAATAAATTTGCCGGTCGGTTTGGCGGCATTGATTTGTCAGCGCTTGCCGGGATCGGCAAGACGGGTGAGTGGCTGGAACGGAGTCGAAGGTAAGACGCTGATTTTGCGAGGGTATGGCGGGAACTGAAACGGCAAGTGCCGTGACCGGACGGTGACAGTGGCGGGCGCCGGCTTGCGTGGGCCGGAAACCAGGCGCTTGGCGCGGAAGGTCCTTCCGTTGGGTCAATGTAATAATATAACATTTGCAGGGCCGACTATCCGCTTTAGGGGACTCTCATGCCCGTGAATCCGGCGAAAGCCCTGTCCAGGCCGCCGCTCCCCATGCTTTTGCCGCCGCTTCTGGTGGCCCTGTCGGTGCTGTTCTGGTGGCGCTATCACCCGCGTCCGGAGCCGCCGCCGATGACGGAACAGGCGCTGTTGCGGCTGGCCGCCGACACCGACTTCCATAGTCTGGACCCGGTGCCGGGACCGTTGCCCTGGGAGCACTACACGATTGAGCGCGGGGATTATCTGGCGCACCTCTGGGAGGCGCAGTGGCATCTGTCGCCGGCCCTGCTTTATCGCTTGATCGAACAGGCCGAGCACGGCGAGCTGCTCAATCGCCTTCGTCCGGGCCAGCATCTGGAATGGCGCACGGACAGTGACGGCAGGCTGCGTGAGCTGCGCCTCTGGGAGTCCGAGGCGAAAGGGTATCAATGGGACCTGCAAGGCGATCGGATTTCAGTGCGACCGCTGGAAAAGGCCCGTGTCCGCCGCCTGGTGCGCGTGACCGGCACCGTGCGGACATCGCTGGCCGCCGCCCTTGCCGGACAACCGGCGCTGGCCGGCGCGGCCGCTTCGGTGAGCGCTCAGGTCGCTGAGTTGTTGCCGCTGGCGAAGCAGGCTCGGCGGGGCGACCGCTTCTCGGTTTTGGTGGACGTGGAGAGCCTGGAGGGCGGCGATGGTGCCTACGCCGCGAAGTTGATGGGCTTTGAATACGATGGTGCGCGCCTGCACGCCAGCGCGGCCCGCTTCGATGATGACCACTTCTATAAACCGGACGGCACCAGCCAGCTGCCCAGCTTCTGGCGTTACCCTTTTGAGCGTCGACATCATTACCGCGTCAGTTCGCCATTCAATCTGCACCGCCATCATCCGGTTACTGGCCGCATCAGCCCCCACTACGGCACTGACTTCGCCATGCCGGTGGGGTCGCCGGTGGACGCCCCGGCCGACGGTGTGGTGCGACGCGTCGCCCGCCATCCCTTGGCCGGCAACTATGTGGTGGTGGACCACGGCAATGGTTACCAGACGCGTTACCTGCATTTGAGCAAGGTTCGCGTGCATCGCGGTGACAGCGTTAAACAGGGCCAGGTACTGGGTCTCAGTGGCAATACCGGGCGCAGCACCGGGCCTCATTTACACTATGAGCTTCGCATGAATGGCCGGCCGGTGGACGCCATGGCGGTGTCTCTGCCCGCCAAGGGGCAGTTGCAAAGTGACGAACTCAAGCGCTTCCGGAATCGTTACGCCGGGTATTTCGACCAGGACGAAGTCGGAGAGGGTGGCACCGAGATGGCGCACGCCGCTGGCCAATAGACCGGGGGAAGTGAAGGGCGGATTGGGTTTTATGTGAAACCCATACGTAAAAAGCCCGGCAAAGGCCGGGCTTTTTACGTAATGGCAAAGGCCATCAATGATCTTGGTGCCCGGAGACAGAATCGAACTGCCGACACGGGGATTTTCAATCCCCTGCTCTACCGACTGAGCTATCCGGGCGTTGGGCGCGTATTAAACCGGCTCGACCCGGCCCCGTCAAGCGCGCTTGGCTATTGGTTGGCGTCTTTTGTGGGGGGAACGTAACCCTCTGCTTTTTCTACGCTTTCGTTGTTCAAAAAGCGATCACGTTGCTCGTCCAGGAAGGCCTTGGCCTTGGGGTCCATGACGTTCAGGTGTTTCTCGTTGATCAACAGGGTCTGGTGCTGCAGCCATTCCTGCCAGGCCTGCCGGGACACATTGTCGTAGATGTCCTGGCCCTTGGGGCCGGGGAAGGGCGGTTTTTCCAGGCCTTCCAGGTCTTGCTGGTATTTGCGGCAGAAGACGGTGTGGGTCATGGCGGGGTGCACCTCCGATGCGATGACTGATGCGGCGGTCAGAGCAGGCCGGCCTGACGGGGGCCGTGCAGTTGCTCCAGCAGCTTCTTGACCGGTGCCGCCAGGCCCAGCTCGCCGGGGTCGGCGGGGCTGATCCAGCGGCCCCCGGCATCCTGCACACCGGCGCCGGTGCTGTCCACCCGGATCAGCAGCGGTTCGATGTCCAGGTGGAAGTGGCTGAAGGTGTGACGGAAGGGCGTCAGGGCTTCCTGATCGCGGGCGTCCAGGCCGCGCTTGGCGAGGGCGCTGCTTTGCCGGTCCCGCGGGTCGAGCTGCGGGAAGCACCACAGGCCGCCCCAGATACCGCTGGGCGGGCGCGGTTCCAGCCAGACGTGGCCGTCCGGGTTCTGCAGGATCAGCATGCGGGTCTGGCGCACCGGTTTTTCCTTGGCCGGTTTGCGGCCCGGGTAGTCCTGCGGGTTGCCGTCGGCGCGGGCCTGGCACCAGGTGGACACCGGGCAGCTGGGGCAGTCCGGCCGCCGCCGGGTGCACAGGGTGGCGCCGAGGTCCATCACCGCCTGGGTGTAGTCCGCCAGCCGCCTGTCCGGGGTGTAGTGCTCGGCCAGTTCCCAGAGCCGGTTTTCCACCGGCTTCTTGCCGGGCCAGCCTGTCACCGCGTGCAGGCGGCTGAGCAGGCGTTTGACGTTGCCGTCGAGAATTGGCGCGCGCACCCCCCGGCTCTGCGCCAGGATGGCGCCGGCGGTGGAACGGCCGATGCCGGGCAGGGTGGCGACCTCTTCCACGGTGTCGGGAAAGTCGCCGCCGTGTTCGTCCACCAGTTGCCGGGCGGCCTTGTGCAGGTTGCGGGCGCGGGCGTAGTAGCCCAGGCCGGTCCACAGGTGCAGCACCTGGTCGGCGTCGGCGGCCGCCAGGGCGTGCACATCGGGGAAGCTGTCCATGAAACGCTGGAAGTAGCCGATCACGGTGCTGACCTGGGTTTGTTGCAGCATGATCTCCGAGACCCACACCCGGTAGGGCGTGCGTGGGTGCTGCCAGGGCAGGTCCTGACGGCCGTGCTGGTCGTACCAGGCCAGCACGGCGTCGCTGAAGGTGGCGCGGTCCGGGGCGGTGCTCAACGGTTGAAGAACCCCTTGAGCTTGTCGCCCATCTCTTCCTCGATTTTTTCCTTGGCCTTCTGCTTGGCGGCGTTTTTCATCACCTCTTCGGTGGTGTCGCCTTCCGCGTCGATGCCCAGTTTTTCCTTGAGCTTGCCCTTGGCCGCGTTGGTGGCGGCCTGCTGGGCGATCTTGGCGAAGCCGTCCTTGTCCGGGCCGCACCACTTGGCGGGGCTGCCGGCCAGGCTGCCCTGGCAGCGCAGCGGCCAGGTGACGTCTTCCAGGTATTTGCTGCCGCCCAGCTCCGGGGACTGCATGCCGATCTTCAGGTCGAATTCCTGGGTCAGCATGTTCATCCAGCCGTTACCGGAGAGGGTGCCTTTATCCAGTTTGGCTTCCAGGCTGTCCAGGTTGGCGACCTGCTGGTTGAGGCTGGCCCTGGTGGTCAGGTCGATGATCTTGGTGTCTTCGGACAGCGCCGCGGGCAGCTTGCCGGATTCCTGGTTGGGGATCAGCGCGCTGAGGCCCTGGAAGCGGCCGAGCATGTCGTTCACGCCGCCCACCAGGGTGCCGTACAGGTTGAGCCCGCGCACGGTGCCGTCGGCCAGGTTCATGCTGGCGTTGCCCTTGGCGGAATTGACCAGGGCTTTCTCGCTGTTGCCGGAGGCGCTGAAGTCCAGGTCCATGGAGAAGAGGCCCTTGGCCAGGTCCTTGTCCAGGGCCATGGCGACCAACGGCTGCAGCTGCATGCTGGTAACCTTCTGGTTGAAGGTGAGGCGCGGCGTGTTGCCGGACACGTCCAGGCGGCCGTTGGCGCTGAAGTTGCCCTGCAGGGTGTCGCCGGATGCTTTGACGAGGCGCAGCACACCATCCTTGGCGGTAACGTTGAACGCGATGTTGCTGGCCTTGATGGTGTCGTAGTTCAGCTCGCCGATCTTGAGGCTGCCGTCGAGCAGCAGCGGGCGCAGGCTTTCCACCGGAATCAATTCCGCTTCGGAGAGCTGGCTGGTGCCGGCCTGCTTGCCGCCGGTGCCGCCACCGGCGCCGCTCGCCGTGCCGCTGTCGTCGTCGCCGCTTTGCGGCGCCAGGTAGCCGTCCAGGGTGATTTTGTCCAGGTTCAGGTCGAAGACGATCTTGCCGGTGTCGAGGCTTTCCAGGCCGGCCTTGCCGCTCAGGGTGCTGCTGTCCAGGGTGATTTTGAGCGGGTTGGCCATGACGCTGTTGGCCGGGCCGTCCAGGGTGGCGTTCAGGGCCACCTTGCTGAGCGCGCTGTCGTCACGGGTGGCGATCGGCGCCTCGCCGATGGCTTCCAGGGCTTTATTGGCGTCGAACGGTTCGGTGTTGATCTGGCCGGCCACCTTCATTTCGCCGGTCAGGCCGGTGACGGTGGCGTTGCCGGTGGTGCGGGTACCGGCGGCTTCCAGCAGCAGGTCGGTGACCTGTGCCCGGTCCTCGTCCAGGTTCACGTCCAGCTTCTGCTCCAGATGCACGCTCACCGGGTTGGTGGTCATGCCGGCGATGTCCGCGTCCAGGGTCATCGGGTCGAGCACGAAGTGGTTGTTGTCCAGGTTTGCCGCCAGGGTGGTTTCCAGGTTCAGGTCCACGCGCATGTCGCTCTGGTCCTGGTAGCGCAGCGACATCTGCATCGGGAAGGGCTCTTCCAGGCTGACGTCTTGGGCGTTGAAGTTGAAGTGCTGCACGCGGATGTCGGTGCCGTCGGTGGTGTTGCGGTAGCGGATCTTGCCGTCGGTGATGGCCACGCTGGGAATCGTCACCGGAATGTCCATGCCGCCGCTGTCGCCGGTTTGCTCTTCCCCGGTCGGGGCGGTTTCGTCCTCGGCGCCGTCCTGCGGGCCGATCTGCTCCCAGTTGGCGCCGTCGGCGGTCTCCACCAGGTTCACTTCCAGGCCGTCCAGGGTGACGCCGTCCATTTCCACCTGGCCGAACAGCAGCGGCCAGACCGCCACGCTGACGCTGGCGCTGTCGATGCCGGCGAACAGCTCTTCCTCGCCGGCAATGCGCGCCTCGGTGCGGCCCAGGCTGACGCCCAGCGAGGGCCAGAACTGCCAGGCCAGCTCGCCGGGTATCTGCAGGTCCAGGTTGGCCTGGGTCAGGGCTTGTTCGCGAATCTGGGGCTTGAAATCATTGGGGTCGATCACCTGGGTGATCACGAACACGGTCGCCGCCAGCAGGACCACCAGGGCGGCGATAACGATGAAAATAATTTTAATCGCGCGTGCCATAGAACAGCTCTCCTTGCGCCCCGGGCCGGAGGCCGGGATTATAGCAATAGAATGTACCCAACCGAACGTGAAGACCGTGGCGGGATCGACGGTTAGGACACATCATAAAGCATGATAATAAGTATCGCCCTTTGGGGAGCCGGTTTTGTTAAAGTTCCGTAATATCCTGGTCTGTGTGGGGTTACTGTGGTGCGCCGTCGCCGGCGCTCACCCCGTGGTGACGCCGCAACCGGACCAGGAGCAGGTGCCCGTGGCCCACTTCATGGAGGTGCTGGTGGACCCGGAAGGGCACTGGGATTTCGGTCAGGTGCGCAACCGGTTCTCCGGGCGTTTCGTGCACAACACCGCCGCGGAACCCAATTTCGGCTTCACCAGCAGTGTGATCTGGCTGCGCTTCACCCTGGACAGCAGCCGGGTCCGGGGGCAGAGCTGGTACCTGGTGGAGCGCTACCCGATTCTTGACCACATCAGCCTGTTCGCGCCGACCGGAGACGGCGGCTACCGGCGGGTGGATATGGGCGATACGCTGCCCTTCGATCATCGCATGATGGACCACCGGGCCTTTATATTCCCGCTGGATACCGATCTGGCCGGCGCCCATACCTACTATGTGCGGGTCAGCGGCAAGGGCGCCATCAATCTTTCGCCGATGCTCTACAGCGCCACCGGGCTGGTGGAGTACACCTACCGGGACATCCTGCTGTACGGGGTCTTCTACGGCTGTCTGTTGATCATGGTGGTGTACAACGCGCTCTTGGCGCTGTCGCTCAAGGAACCGGTCTACCTGTATTTCGTGCTGTTCCTGGTGGGCATCACGGTCTTCAACCTCAATGTGAACGGCTTCGGGCTGCAATTCGTGTGGCCGGAGATCCCCAAACTCAACGAGTACTACTGGCTGGGCATCTATATCTGCACACCGGCGCTGGCCATGTATTCGCGCCATTTCCTCGGCCTGAAGCAGCGTTTCCCGCGCTATGACCGGGTATTGCGCCATTATCTGGCGGGCATTGCGGTCCTGCTGGTGGTGCAGCTGCTGATCTCGCCGCCCTGGTCCTACTATCTGTCCACCCTGCTGGTGCTGATCACGGTGCTGCTGTTCAGCTGGCTGGGCTGGATGGTGTGGTCCCGCGGCTACCGGGCGGCGCGGCTGTATGTGGCGGCCTGGTGCATGTTCCTGGTGCTGATTTTCCTGTTCGTGCTCGGCAATCTGGATTGGATGCCCTACGCCTCGGTGGTCAGCATGCTGCCGCATCTGGGCGCGCTGTGGGTGGTGGTGATGCTGTCGCTGGCGTTGGGGGACCGCATTCGCTTCCTGGAGCGCGAGCGCAACCAACTGTTCCTGGAGGCGCGCGAGAACCTGGAGCGGCACGTGGAGGAAATCGAGCAGATGAACCGGGACAAGTCCACGTTCCTGCAGTACGTGAGCCACGAGTTGAACACGCCGATTAACTGGATCGGCGCCGCCAACTCCCTGGGCGAAGGGGAGACCGGCGCCGAGCACAGCGATGTCTGGGCGCTGGTGCGCAAGGGCCAGCAACGGCTGATGGGCATGGTCAGCACCTCCTTGCGCTATTTCGACCTGGCCGATCGCAGTACGCCGCCGCTGGTGACCCGCTGCCGGCCCCTGTGGATGCTGGACGCGCTGCTGGCCGCCCGGGCCCGGTCGCTGGAAACCCTCGAGCTCAGGGTGGTCAACCGCATCTCGCCGAATCTGTATGTGCGCGCCAACGAGACGGAACTGCAGGAAGTGCTGGCGATGGCGCTGGATAACGCCATCCGTTTCAGCCCGCGGGGCGGCGAGATCACCGTGACCAGCGAGGCAATGATGGGCGAGGCGGAGATCCGTGTTCGCGACCGGGGCCGGGGCGCCGGCCCGGACCAGTTGGAAAGCCTGTTCGAGCCGTTCTTCGTGATGGGCTCGCGCCACCACGAGGAGGGCTATGGGCTGTCGCTGGCCATGGCGCGGGTGATGATCGAGCAGGCCGGCGGGCGGATCTGGGCGGAAAGCGCCGGCCCGGGGCGCGGCTTCACGCTGATTATCCGCCTACCGCTGGCCTGACCTGTGGACCTTGCTGTAGGAGCGGGCCTTGTGGGAGCGGGCCTGTGGGAGCGGGCCCCGCCCGCGAAAGGGCGGTGTAACCGCCCGGCGGGATACCAGAAACGCCCATTAAAAGCGCAATCCGGCAGGTCTCTGGAATCCTGCCGGCGGCTGGCGCCGCCTTTCGCGGGCAGGGCCCGCTCGCACAATCGCTAGCGGTGGCATTTCTCCGGCAGCGTTAGAGCGCCGCCGTGGTGCTTCTCGAGCAAACGCAGGAAATCCCGGCCCACGCCGCGCCCGCGGGTGGCCGGGTGGACCACCATCCACTCCAGTTCGGCGCCGTCGAGCAGCGCCACCGCCACCGGCGCGCCGTTGAAATGGGCCGCCGCCAGGGGGCGCCCGGCGTCCAGGGCGCGGCCCAGTTCGGCGGCGTAGTCCGGGTCGTCGCGCAGCACCTTGCTGAAGCGCTGCGCCAGGTCCGCGTCGGGGGAATGAAATTCAAGGCTGATCGGCATAGTGTCTCCGCTAACCGGTAAATGGCCTCCGCGCTGGTGAGGGGGCGCCGAGGGCCGTATAATACGGGGTTCCGTTTTCTGGAGGTACCGATGAGCGAACGCCGCGCCACCGTGGAGCGAAACACCCTGGAGACCCGGATTCGCGTCAGCGTGAATCTCGACGGCACCGGAGTGAGCAAGCTGGATACCGGCCTGCCGTTCCTGGAACACATGCTCGACCAGGTGGCCCGCCACGGTCTGATCGACCTGGACATCCAGGCCCAGGGCGACCTGCACATCGATGCCCACCACACGGTGGAAGACATCGGCATTACCCTGGGCCAGGCCCTGGCCCGCGCCTGGGGCGACAAGAAGGGCGTGCGCCGCTACGGCCACGCCTATGTACCCCTGGACGAGGCCCTGTCGCGGGTGGTGATCGACCTGTCCGGCCGCCCCGGCCTGGAAATGCACGTGGATTTCACCCGTGGCATGATCGGCGGGTTCGACGTGGACCTGTTCTATGAGTTCTTCCAGGGTCTGGTGAACCACGCCATGATCACCGTGCATATCGACAATCTGCGCGGCAAGAACGCCCACCACCAGGCCGAAACCGTGTTCAAGGCGTTCGGGCGCACCCTGCGCATGGCGGTGGAGCCCGACCCGCGCATGGATGGCGTTACCCCGAGCACCAAGGGTACGCTCACCGAAACCCCCTGAATAAATCGAGGCGCCCCATGAGCGAAACCGTGGCCGTAGTCGACTACGGCATGGGCAATCTCCATTCCGCCGGCAAAGCGTTGGAAAAGATGGCCGCCGAGGGCCAGCGCATCGTGATCACCGGCGATCCGGACCAGGTGCGCGCCGCCGACCGGGTGGTGTTTCCCGGTGTCGGCGCGATCCGCGACTGCATCAAGGTGATCACCGAAACCGGCCTGGACCGGGCGATTCTCGACGCCATCGACGCCTACAAGCCGGTGCTCGGCATCTGCGTGGGCATGCAGGCGATGATGGACTTCAGCGAGGAGAACGACGGCATCGACTGCCTGGCCGTGTTCACCGGCCGGGTGCGGTTTTTCGGCGCGCCGATGGGCGACACCGGGCGCCCGCTGAAGGTGCCGCACATGGGCTGGAACCAGGTGCAGCAGGTCAACGACCACCCGCTTTGGGCGGGCATCGAGGACAACAGCCGCTTCTACTTCGTGCACAGCTACTGCGCCACCGGCGTGCCCGAGGCGCAGATGGCCGGGCGTTGTGAGTACGGGCTGGCGTTCGCCGCCGCCGTTGCCAAGCGCAATGTGTTCGCGGTGCAATTCCATCCGGAAAAAAGCGCCGACGCCGGCCTCAAGCTGCTGGAAAATTTCCTGCGCTGGCAGCCCTGAGCGCCGCGCCCTCTTATTCAAGCCTGTAAACAAGCGAGATCGTCATGGAACTGATCCCCGCCATCGATTTGAAAGACGGCCACTGCGTCCGCCTCAAGCAGGGCCGCATGGACGACGACACGGTATTCTCCGAGGACCCGGTGGCGGTGGCCGACCACTGGGTGAAGCAGGGCGCCCGGCGCCTGCACCTGGTGGACCTGAACGGCGCCTTCGCCGGTGAGCCGGTGAACGGCGAGATCGTTAACGCCATTGCCCGCGCCCACCCGGGCCTGCCGATCCAGATCGGCGGTGGCATCCGCAGCGCGGAAACCATTCAGGCCTACCTGGACGCCGGCGTTCAGTGGGTGATCATCGGCACCAAGGCGGTGAAAGAGCCACAGTTCGTGCGGGACATGTGCAAGCAGTTCCCCGGCCATGTGATCGTCGGCCTGGACGCCAAGGACGGTAAAGTGGCCACTGACGGCTGGGCCCAGGTCACCGATATCGACGTGGTGGACCTGGCGCGCCAGTTCGAGCACGACGGCGTGGTCGCCATCGTCTACACCGACATCAGCCGTGACGGCATGCTCCAGGGCGTTAACGTGGAAGCCACCGAGCGGCTCGCCGAAGCCATCAGCATTCCGGTGATCGCCTCCGGCGGCATCACCGATATGGAAGACGTGCGCCGGCTGTGCGGGGCGCGCACGGTGGGCATCACCGGCGCCATCACCGGCCGCGCGATTTACGAGGGCACCCTGGATTTCGCCCAGGGGCAGGCCCTGGCCGACGAGCTGAAATCCCGGGGGCCGGCCTCCCGGGGGCCGGCGATGTCCGGCACCACCGGCAGTGGAGCGCGAAAATGACACTCGCGAAAAGGATCATCCCGTGTCTGGACGTGGACGACGGCCGGGTGGTCAAGGGCGTGCAATTCGTGGAGATCCGCGATGCCGGCGACCCGGTGGAAGTGGCGCGCCGCTATAACGAGGCCGGCGCCGATGAAATCACCTTCCTGGACATCACCGCCAGCCACGAAGGCCGCGACACCACCCTGGAAATGGTCGAGCGCATCGCCAGCCAGGTGTTTATCCCGCTGACCGTGGGCGGCGGCGTGCGCACCCTTCAGGATATTCGCAACCTGCTCAACGCCGGCGCCGACAAGGTGGGCATCAATTCGGCGGCGGTGAAGAACCCCGAGTTCGTGCGCGAGGCCGCCGCGCGGTTCGGCTCCCAGTGCATCGTGGTGGCCATCGACGCCAAGAAAGTGAGCGGCGAAAGCGAAGCCAACCGCTGGGAAATTTTCACCCACGGCGGGCGCAACCCCACCGGCATCGACGCGGTGGCATGGGCGCGCCGGATGACCGATTACGGCGCCGGCGAGATCCTGCTCACCAGCATGGACCGGGACGGCACCAGGAACGGTTTCGACATCGCCCTGACGCGTGCCATTTCCGACGCGGTGCCGGTGCCGGTGATCGCCTCCGGCGGCGTTGGCAACCTGCAGCATCTGGTGGACGGGGTGATCCAGGGCGGCGCCGACGCGGTGCTGGCGGCCTCGATTTTCCACTTCGGCGAGTACAGCATCGCCGAGGCCAAGCAGTACCTGCACAGCGCCGGCGTCGAGATGCGCCTGTGATGCCACGGGGCGCTTGATCGTGCGGGTCTGGATCGACGCCGACGCCTGCCCCGCGGTGATCCGCGAGGTGCTGTTCCGCGCCGCCGACCGGCGCGGCATCGAAACCACCCTGGTGGCCAACCACTTCATCCCCAAGCCGCGCTCGCCGCACATTCGCGCGGTTCAAGTGGAGGCCGGCTTTGACCGCGCCGACGACTACATCGCCGAGCAGGTGACGCCCGGTGACCTGGTGATCACCGGCGATATCCCCCTGGCCGCCCGGGTGGTGGACAGCGGTGGCACCGCGCTTAACCCCCGTGGCACCCTTTACGACACCGAAAGCATCCGCGAGCATCTGGGCCGCCGCGATTTCATGGAAGAATTGCGCTCCGCCGGCGTGCAAACCGGCGGCCCGTCATCGCTGAGCAAAAGCGATGTCCAGACCTTCGCCAATGCGCTCGACCGCTTTCTCGCTCGATCCATGTAATACCCCGGCCAGGAAGGACCCATGCTGAAAATCTCCAACAATGTGACCATTCCCGAGTCCGAGATCGAATGGCAGGCGATCCGCGCCCAGGGCGCCGGCGGCCAGAACGTCAACAAGGTCGCTTCGGCGATCCATTTGCGCTTCGATATCGGCGCCTCGTCGCTGCCTGAGTTCTATAAGGAACGGCTGCTGGCCTGGTCCGACCGCCGCATCACCACCGAGGGCGTGGTGGTGATCAAGGCGCAGCGCTTCCGCACCCAGGAAAAGAACCTGGACGACGCCCTGGCGCGGCTGAAGGCTCTGATCCTGGACGCCACCGTGGAACACAAGAAGCGCAAACCCACCAAGCCGTCCAAGGCCGCGAAACGCAAACGCATGGACAAAAAGACCCGCCACGGTCAGACCAAGGCGCTGCGCGGCAAGGTGCGCCCATGATGGCCCGGCTCCCGGCGCTGGCCGGTCTGCTGGTGCTGAGCGCGTTGGCCGGCGCCGATACCCGCGCGCTGGATACTGACTGGTTTTTTACTGATGGCGAGCCGGCCTTTCGGTTGCACTGGCCTCTTGAGCAAACGGACTCAGGCTGGCGGGTGGTGATCGACAGGCCCGACGGCACCCTGTTTTTCAAGAGCCAGGTCGCTGATCCGGAGGCGCTGCCCCTGCTTCACAACAGCAACCGTCGCGGCTCCTTCACCTATTACCACGCTAACGGCCAGGTGGAACTGGAAGGCCACTATAGTGACCAGGGAAGGATCACCGGCCAGTCCATCTTCTACTGGAACAATGGCAATGCCCGGGAAATTCGTGACTATGTGCCCGAGGGCTACCATGTGGTCAAGGCCTTCCATGAGGACGGTAGCCTGGCCATGGAGGCGCTGCCGGACAAGGGTGAACGCACCGGCCGGGAGAAGCACTACCGGGAAGACGGGTCGTTGCGGTCCCGCATCTACACCCAGCCCGCCGAAGAGGGCGGCCAGGCGGATGTGAGGCTGAACTACGACCCGCAGGGCAACATCGTTGCCCGCGTGGAAGCCAATGATGACGTCCAGATCAGCGAGACGATCAAGAACGGTCACTTGGTGGAACGTCTCACCTTCGACCGGGCCGGAACCTGGTCGCTCCGGGAGCGCTTCAATGAAGACGGTGATCTGATACAGCGGGACCGGTATCTGTTGCCCGACTACCAGCGGGACGGGGAGCAGATCTTTGTCACCGACGAAGGCGTGCGCCGGGTGTCCCATTACCGTAAGGGTAAGCGACATGGCGCTTCCTCGCACTGATGCAGAGCCACGTCGCGCCCTGACCCGGCGTGGTGGAGGATCACGGGGTGAGGTACGATCGTCCCGCTAATAACAAAAGGACCGTCGTATGGATCAGGCCACCCTCATTGAAATCGGATTACCCGCCGCCCTGTTTTTGATCATGGTGGGCATGGGGCTCACCCTCACCCCCAAGGACTTCCGCGAAGTACTGATTGCCCCGCGCGCCACCGTCTACGGCCTGGTGGCGCAGATTATTCTGCTGCCCCTGGTGGGCGTGGGTCTGGCCATGACGCTGGACCTGTCTCCGGCGCTGGCGGTGGGGCTGGTGATCATCGCCGCCTGCCCGGGCGGCACCACCTCCAACCTGTTCGCCTTTCTCGGCCGCGGCGACGTGGCCTTGTCGATCGTGCTGACGGTGGCCGCCAGCCTGATCACGGTGGTCACGCTGCCGATGTTCACCAGCTGGGCGCTGGGGCATTTCCGCGACAACAGCGATCTGGTGCTGGAGCTGCCGGTGCTGCGCACCATCCTGACCCTGGTGGTGATCATCCTGGTGCCGGTGAGCATCGGCATGACCCTCCGCCATTTCCGCCGGGACTGGGCGGAGAAGGGCGAGAAGCTGGTGAGTGTGTTCGGGCTGCTGGTGCTGGTGGCGGTGATCGCGATGCTGCTGGTGGACCTGGGCGCCGAGGCGCTGGTGCTGCTGCGCCAGGGTGGCGCGGCGGTGATATTGCTGAACCTGATCGGCCTGGGGCTGGGGCTTTTCGGCGGCCGGCTGATCGGCCTGAGCCGGCCGCAGGCGTTCACGGTGGCCATCGAGCTGGGCATCAAGAACGGCACCCTGGGGCTGATGGTGACGCTCACCCTGCTGCATTCCGAAGCCATGTCGGTGCCGGCGGCGGTGTACGGGGTGATGATGTTCCTGTTCGGTTTCCTGATGATCGGCTACGCCCGCCTGACGGGCATCGGCCGGGCGCCGGCGTCGTCCTGACCGGCGCCCGGGCGGGTCAGTCCTGGCGGCCGGCCCGGCGCCGCTCGGCCAGGTTGATGCCCTTGAGGATCGAGAGCGCCTGGGACAGCGGGTAGTCGCGGCTGGCCAGGGGCTCTTCGGCGCCCTTTTCGAGGGCGTCTTTCTGCGCCTGGTTGAGCAGGTGGTGGGGCAGGTCCGCTTCGCGGGGGCGTTGGTCCTTGAGCAGTTCCACGCTGGACACCTGCACCGGGATGTCCGGCTCGATGCCTTCCGCCTGGATTGAGCGGCCCTCCGGCGTGTAGTAGCGCGCGGTGGTCAGCTTCAGAGCGTTATCGCCGCTGATCGGCAGTACCGTCTGCACCGAGCCTTTGCCGAAGGTGCGGGTGCCCACCACCACGGCGCGGCCCTGATCCTGCAGGGCGCCGGCGACGATCTCCGAGGCCGAGGCGGAACCGCCGTTGACCAGCACCACCAGGGGCAGGCCTTCGATCTCGTCGCCGGGGTTGGCGTTGTAGTCGTTGCGGCTCTCGCTCTCGCGGCCCTGGGTGTAGACGATCAGGCCGGCGTCGAGGAACAGGTCGCTGATTTCCACCGCGCCGCCGAGCACGCCGCCCGGGTTGTTGCGCAGATCCAGAATCAGCCCCTTGAGCTCGCCTTGCGCTTTCAGTGCGTCCAGGGCTTTCTTGGCCTCGTGGCCGGTATTGTTCTGGAACTGGGAGATACGCAGGTAGCCGTAACCGGGCTCCAGCACCTCGCTCTTGACGCTCTCCACCTTGATCCGGTCGCGCTTGAGGGTTACCGGGCGGGGCTTCTCGTCGCCGTCGCTGAGCACCGACAGGGTCACTTCCGAGCCCGCTTCGCCGCGCATCAGCTCCACGGCTTCCGCCAGGCTCAGGCCTTTGACGAAGGTGTCGTCGATCTTGAGGATCAGGTCGCCGGCCTGGATGTCGGCGCGGCTGGCCGGGGAATCGTCGATCGGCGAGACCACTTTGACGAAGCCGTCCTCCATGGTCACTTCCAGGCCCAGGCCGCCGAATTCACCGCTGGTGGTGGATTGCAGATCCTCGAACTGGTCCGGGGTCAGGTAGGAGGAATGCGGGTCCAGCTCCATCAGCATGCCGCGGATCGCCGCCTGGATCAGTTCCTTTTCGTCCACGTCCTGGACATAGGCGCCGCGCACCCGCTCCAGCACTTCCGCGAAGGCGCGCAATTCGGTGACCGGCACGCCATCCTCGCGGGCCTGCCGGTCCACTTCCGGATCGGCGGCGCGGGTGGTCGGCGCGGTGACGGCCAGGGCGAGCAGCAGGGCGCCGGCGAGGGAAGTGCGGCGGAACAGCGGGTGAGACGTTTTCAGCATGTAATTCCCCAAACCAAGGGCGTTAGTCACTGCGGGCAATCGGCGGGAGTGTAACACGGCGGTCGCACCAGCGTGTCGGGTTCACCACCTTGCCCCGGTTGCGTATTTCGAAGTACAGCGCGCTGCGGTTGTTGCCGCCGGACTGACCGGCCAGCGCCAGGGTATCGCCCACCGCCACCCATTCGCCCACGTCACGTAACAGGCTCTGATTGTAGCCGTACAGCGTCAGGTAGCCACCGCCGTGATCGACGATGGTGAGCAGACCGTAGCCGCGCATCCAGTCGGCGAACACCACCCGCCCCGGGTGAATGGCGCGCACCGGCGTGCCTTCCTCGGCGGCCAGCACCACGCCTTCCCAGCGCAGGGCGCCCTCGCGGCTGGAATTGAAGCTGGACAGCACTTCGCCGGGCACTGGCCAGGGCAGCTCGCCGGCCAGCTTGGCGAACGGCGTGCCGCGGTCGGCGGGGGCCATTTCCGGCATGCTGCGCTCCATCTCGGCGAGCAGCTTTTCCAGCCGTTGCTGGTTGGCGCGCAGGCGGTCGATGTCGTTGCCGCGCTGGTCCAGGGAGCGTTCCAGCTTGGCCAGGGTCTGTTCCCGTTCCCGGGCCGCCTGCTCGAGTTGCTCCTGGCTGCGCGCCAGGGCGGTGCGGCGGTCGAGCAGGTCGGCGCGGGCGTCGGCCACTTCCCGGGCCACCCGGCGCAGTTCCACCAGCTCGTCCTCGAGATGCGCGAGCCGGTCGGTGCGCGCCCGCTGGAAGTATTCCTGGTAGCGCAGCAGGCGCGCGATCTGGTCCGGCTCCTGCTGGTTGAGCATCAGTTTCAGCCGTTCCTCGCGGCCGCTCTGGTAGCTGGCGCGCACGGTCTTGACCAGCCAGCGAAGCTGCACCTTCTTTTCCTCGGCCAGTTGCGCCTGCTCGGCCTCCAGCCGCGTCAGCCGGGATTCGGCCTGGCGGGCGTCGCGCTCCAGCTTGCGGCGCTCCCGGGTCAGTTCGCCGACCCGGGTTTCCGCCTCGCGCAGTTCGCTCTGCACCGAGTCGCGCTGCCTGGCTTCCTTCTGCTGGGCCTCGGAAAGCGCTTCGATGCGCTCCTTGAGGGCTTCCAGCTGCTCCGGGGAGGGCGGCTCTTCGGCCGGCACGGCGGTGGCCGTGAGCAGCAGCACCGGGACAACCAGCGTCAATAATCGAAAATGGGGTTTCACGGGTTCCGTCATGGTGCCTTATCTTAACCGAGCGCTGGTGTGTATACTTGTCGCCGATTTTCCGCCGGCAGGTATGCAGTCATGGATCGTATCATCGAGTTCGTCACCAACCACTATATCCTGGTGTTCGCCTTCTTAGCGCTGTGGGTCGCGTTTTTCGTGATTGAGTCCCGCCGGGGCGGCAAGGCCATCACGCCGCAGTTCGCCACCAACCTGGTCAATCAGAAGGACGCCGTGATCGTGGATCTGCGCGCCGCCGACGAGTTCCGCGAGGGGCACATCCCGGGCAGTGTGAACATTCCCCAGAGCCAGGTCACGGACCGCATGGGGGAATTGGAAAAATATAAGGAAAAGCCGCTGATTCTGACCTGCAAGATGGGCAATCAGGCGGCGCATCTGGGGCGTCAGCTGCGCGGCAAGGGCTTTTCCGAGCTCTACCGTATCCAGGGCGGCGTGACCGCCTGGCGCAATGATAACCTGCCGGTGGTCAAGGCCTGATGGCGGACGTCACGCTTTACAGCACCGGCTGGTGCCCGTTTTGCGTGCGTGCCAAGCGTCTGCTCGCCGGCAAGCACGCCCGTATCCATGAGATCGATGTGGACCGGGCGCCCGAAGGCCGCCGGGAAATGATGGCACGCAGCGGCCGCCGCACGGTGCCGCAGATATGGATCGGGGATCGCCATGTGGGCGGTTGCGATGAACTTTTCGCATTGGAGCGGGCGGGCGAACTGGACGACCTGCTCGCCGGATGACGGAACCGGACAACGGAGACAATCATGGCTGACGAACAGAAAAAAACCTTCCAGTTGCAGCGCGTCTACCTCAAGGACGCCTCGTTCGAGTGCCCGGGGGCGCCGGACATCTTCCTTCAGGAATGGAAGCCGAAGATGAACGTGCAGCTGAATAACAGCGCCCGCCGCATCGGCGAGGGCACCGAGTACGAAGTGGAAGTGACGGTGACGGTCACCGCCAAATCCGAAGACGAACAGAAAACCTTCTACCTGGCCGAAGTGAAGCAGGCGGGCATCTTTACCCTGGCCAATATCGACGGCGAGGAACGCGATCAGCTGCTGGGCGCCTACTGCCCCAATGTGCTGTTCCCCTATGCCCGTGAAGTGGTTTCCGACCTGGTCGCCAAGGGGTCCTTCCCGCAGATGATCCTGCAGCCGCTCAACTTCGAGGCGCTTTACCAGCAGCAGCGCGAGAAGCAGAACAACGGCGACGGCGAGCCTTCCACCGTTCAGTGATCAGGGGGCGTCAGATCGCGCCCGGATAGCCGAGCTGCCGCCAGGCTTCATAAAGCGTGATCGCCACCGCGTTGCTGAGATTCAGGCTGCGGCTGTTGGCGCCCATCGGCAGGCGCAGCCGCCGCTCCGGGCTGAGTCCGTCCAGGACGCTGCCCGGCAGGCCGCGGGTCTCCGGTCCGAACAGCAACACATCCCCATCCCGGAAACGCACCTGGCTCGGCGCCGGGCCGCCTTTGGTGGTCAGCGCGAACTGGCGCGTGGTGGGAAAGTCGCGGCAAAAGCTGGGGTAATCCGGGTGCACCGTGACATTGGCATACTCGCTGTAGTCCAGCCCGGCGCGGCGCAGGCGCTTTTCATCCAGCTCGAAGCCGAGCGGTTCGATCAGATGCAGGGCGGCGCCGGTGTTGGCCGCCAGCCGCATGATGTTGCCCGTATTGGGCGGTATTTCCGGCTCGAACAGAGCAATATGCAGCATCACTGAAACCCGTTTGATTGGAGGTTGGCGCCGCACCATGGTATTCCATTCAGGTCTGAAATACGGAGTCGCCCATGAAGCGTGTCTACGAGGCCCGTGACGGGCTGGAGGCGCATATGGTGGCCGGGCTGCTGGAGCAGGCCGGCATCCTCGCCCAGGTGCGCGGCGACATGCTGCAGGGCGCGGTGGGCGAGTTGCCCGCCACCGGGCTGGCCAGCATCTGGGTGGCCGAGGACGACGAGGCCCGCTCCCGCGAGGTGATCGCCGACTACGAGGCCAGCCAGCCGCCGCCTTCCGGCCCCACGCTGCGCGAGCGCATCCGCGAGCCGGGCCGCGCCGAGCCGGACAGTGCCCGCGCCTTCCGCAAGGGCCTGCTGATCGGAATCTTTATCGGCGCCGCGCTGATGGCCTGGCTTTTGTAG
>CAZKWA010000012.1:36836-60498 GCA_964556345.1 uncultured Alcanivorax sp. | reverse complement strand
CGGGCAAGGCCCGCTCGCACAACCCGGGCTTCGTGGGACCCTTGGCGGCGACCTTCCAAGGAGCACCGGGATTGGGTGGGCCTTCTGGAGAGAGGCACTCACACGGATAGCTGTCAGGAAAGGGCCTTCTCCAGGACGTCCTGGCAGGCGTCGCTGTCGTAGAAGTCGCCGACGGCTTGCTCGATCCAGGGGGTGAGCACGCCCTGCTGGTCGAGCGCGGCGGCGCCGGCGGCGAGGGCGGGCGCCAGGGCCTGGCTGCGCTTTTTGGGCGTGGTGCCCATGGCCTTGAGCAGGGCGGGCAGGTCCTTTTGCAGCAGTGAGTGCACCGCCGCCTGGATGCCGGCGGCGACCAGACGGCGGCTGTAGTCCAGGCGCGCGGCTTCATCGCCGATGGCGCAGGCGTGGGTGGCGACGTCGCCGACCAGGCCCGCCGGGGCGGTCTTGATCACGTCCGCCGGCTTGAGCGGCGCCAGGCGTCGGTAGCCGTCGCGGGCCAGTTCGGCGATGCGCTGGTCGGTGAGCTGTCGGTTCAGCCATTGCTCGCCGGTTTTCAGGGTGGCGCGGGTGTTGTGGCGCAGGTAATCACGGATGCTGTCTTCCAGTCCGCCCATGGCCTTGCCGACGCTTTTGCGGCCCAGCTTCATCATGCTGCTGACGCCGGGCAGTTTGGCCAGCACGTTTTCTTCCAGCAGAAAGTTCTTGATGCCGGTGTAGAGCATCTCGCTAACCATGTCGCTGACCAGTGGATGATTGAGGCAGGCGTGGATGGCTTTTTCGCGCAACGTTTTCAGACGCAGGGCCTGCTCGAGTATCGCTTCGAAGTGTTCTTCATTGAGCAGTTCGCCCACGGTGGCCGGGTCGTCGCCGGCCCGTTCCAGAATCGCTTCGCTCACCTCGATGATCACCGGGCGCAACCCCTGGGCGGTATTCACATTGGCCAGCCAGTCGTCCACCACTTTGGCCAGCGCGTCCGGATCGACGAGCGCCCCTACCGGCGTTTTTCCCAGGGCTTTGACGCCATCGTCTAATTGCTTTTGCCAGTAGGTTTTCTGTTGCAGGCGCTGGCGGGCGTGTTCCACATGGGCCTGTTTGAGCGCGTCGGCCAGTTGGGCAGCGTTCATGGCGTTCCTCTTTTTATTCACGGGATGTCATGGACGCCCATGATGGGCCAGTCGGCGCGGTCCGGGCGCAGCCATCGCGCCGGCGGGGGCCGGCGCTGGTGCTAATCGGTGTCGACGTGTTCCGGATGGGCCTGGCGCCAGTGTTCAAAGCCGCCGTCGAGACTGACCACGGAATGGAAACCCTGCTCGTTCAGGTAATCGCTGGCGCCCTGGCTGGAATGCCCGTGGTAGCAGTACACCACCAGCGGTCGCTGGCGGTCGGTGGCGGCGAGAAAGTCTTCGAGATTGGTCTGGTTGAGCAGCAGGGAGCCGGGTATCCGGGCTTCCTGGTGGCTGGCCGGGTCGCGGACGTCGACGAACAGGGCCTCGCCGCCGCGCAGTTTTTCGATGCCCTCTTCGGGGCTGATGCGTTCCGCCATGGGGTTCTCCGGTACTATTGCTCGGCGACCAGCGCGGTCTCCGGGTGCTCGCAGTTGAGTTTCATGCCGATGGCCTGTTCCAGCTGGGGCAGCAGGAAGGCGTCGTCCTCGCAGGCGAAGCTGATCGACACGCCGCTGGCGCCGGCGCGCCCGGTGCGGCCGATGCGGTGGACGTAGTCCTCCGGGTCCTCCGGCAGGTTGTAGTTGATCACGTGGGACACGCCTTCGATGTGAATCCCGCGCCCGGCCACGTCGGTGGCGATCAGCACCTGCAGGTCGCCGGCGCGGAACCGCTCCAGGGTCTTCATGCGCTGGTTCTGCGGCACGTCGCCGGAGATCAGGGAGACGCTCAGGCCCTTCTTATGGAGGCGGTCGTTGAGCCGCCGGGTGATGTCGCGCCGGTTGGCGAACACGATCACCTTGGACATGTTTTCCCGGGTGATCAGGTTGTAGAGCAGGTTGAACTTGTCCTGGGTGGCGGTGATGTAGACCTTCTGGTCGACGGTGTCGGTGGTCACCTGGGTGGGTTCGATTTCCACCACCGCCGCGTCCTCGGTCCAGCGGGCGGCCAGAGTCATGACGTCGTCGTTGAAGGTGGCGGAGAACAGCTGGGTTTGCCGGTAGCGGCTGGTGGGGGTCATGCGAACGATGCGTTTGACGTCGGGAATAAAGCCCATGTCCAGCATCCGGTCCGCTTCGTCGAGCACCAGGGCTTCCACCCGGTCCAGCCACAGGTCGCGGCGTTTGGCGAAATCCAGCAGGCGCCCGGGGGTGGCCACCAGGATGTCGATCAGCCGGGTTTGCAGACGCTCCTGCTGCCGATTGAAATTCATGCCGCCGACCACGCTCATTACCTGCAGGTCGGTGTGGTGGGCCAGTTGTTTGGCGTCTTTTTCGATCTGCATGGCCAGCTCGCGGGTAGGCGCCACGATCAGCGCGCGCGGCTCGCCGGCGTAGCGCGGTACCGTGATCGGGTGGCGCAGCAGGTCGTTGATGATGGTGATCAGAAAGGCGGCGGTTTTGCCGGTGCCGGTCTGCGCCCGGCCGATGGCGTCGGCGCCGGCCAGGGTATGGGTCAGCACCTGGGCCTGGATCGGGGTGCAATACTGAAAACCGGCGTCCGCGATCCCGCGCATCAACGCCGGCTCCAGGTCAAAGTCGTGGAAGCGGGTCTCGCCGTCTTTTTCCGGAACCTGGAATTGCTGCAGGCTCCAGTCGCTGGTTGTGTCGTTTTGCATGGATTCGCTCGGTTGGTGCTGCGGGAAAAGCCCGGCCCCGGTACAGGGAACCATAGTCAGAGGCTCCCTAGTGTATAAAAAGCGGGCAGCACTGTCAGAGGAATCTCGGGGCGGGTATCAGCCGAACACCAGCAGGCGATTATTGGCGGGCATTTCGCGGTCGTCGAGCAGCGCCCGCCCGTGTTCGGCGAAGCGTTCCACCACCCATTCCTGATCGCGCAGCCCCATGGCGATGTCGTTCGCCTTGAGCGCCAGATCAAACCGGCGATTGCTTTCGCTGGTATAGGTGCCCTGGTAGTTGAACGGCCCGTACACCAGGAAGCGCCCGTCCGGCAGCAATTGCCGGCAAGCCTGCTGAATGCAGCGCTCGACCAGCGGCCGGGGCAGAATGTGGAAGGTGTTGGCGGTGAAGATATACCGGTAGGTCTGGTCCGGCCAGTCGCCTTCCACCCGCAGCATCAACGGCTCGGCGAGGTTGTCGGCGGGGGCGTCGGCCAGCCATTGGCGAAGGCCGTCCAGGTTTTCCGGTTGTTCGCTGGGCGTCCAGAGAATATCGGGGAAGCGCGGCGCCAGCCAGACCGCGTGCTGGCCGGTGCCGGCGCCGATCTCAAGCAGATCGCCCGGGGCGGTGAGATGGTCGCGCAGGACGTCGAGGATCGGTCCCTTGTTGTTCTCGGCCGCCTGGGAGAAGGGCTTCATGGTTATTTCCGCATCATCTTCTGGCCGGCCACCATAATACGCTGGTAGGCGGTGGGCATCAGGCGTTGCATGCTGTCGATGGCGCGCGCGTCGGAGCCGATCAGCACCCGGCGCTTGTCGCCCCGCACCCCTTTAAGGATAACCCGCGACGCTTCTTCCGGGGTGGTGCGGAACATTTTCTCGAAATCGCGGCGGGCTTTGTCCGCGTCGGCGCCGGTGATTTTCTCCACGCCGGCGCCCATGCGCGCGTTGCGGGCGATATTGGTCTTGATGCCGCCCGGATGCACCGAGGTGCAGGACACCCGGCCGCCTTCCATTTCCAGCTCCTGGCGCAGCGCTTCGGTGAAACCGCGCACCGCGAACTTGGCGGCGTTATAGGCCGACTGGGTGGGCACGCCGATCAGACCGAACACGCTGGAGACATTGACGATGTGCCCTTCGCCGGCCGCTTTCAGGTGCGGCAGGAACGCCTTGGTGCCGTACACCACACCCCAGAAGTTGATGCCCATGAGCCACTCAAAATCCTCGTAGCTCATGTCTTCCACGGTGGCGCCCAGGGCCACGCCGGCGTTGTTGAACACCAGATGGGCGGCGCCGAAGTGGCCGACCACCCGCTCCGCGAAGGCGTAGAAAGCCTCGCGGTCGGCCACGTCGAAGGTTTCGGTGATCAGGCGGTCGCCGTCCAGCCCGAGGGCGTCGGCGGTTTCCTGCAGGCCGGCCGCGTTCACGTCGCTGAGCGCCAGCCGGGCGCCGGCGGCGGCCAGATCCCGGGCCAGTGCCCGTCCGATGCCGGAGCCCGCGCCGGTAATCACGGCTACTTTATCCTGGAAGTCTTTCATAGTCGCTGTTCCGATTCCGTCTGAATGGGCGGAGTGTAGCGGCATCGGACATGCAAAAGGGGCCAATTACAGGGTCGGGGCTGGCCGGCACGCCGCCGGTGGACGACGCCAGGGTAACCGGCCGCTGTCACGTTAACTCCAGGCAGCCATCCCCGACGCTGGCGATGGCGGCGCGGCTGCGCGCCATCGCCTGGTCCAGGGCGGCCTCGTCCTTGCCGGACACCGCCACCGGGGCGTGCACGATCAGGCTCACGGTGCCCGGGTGCATGCGCAGGGAATCCGCCGGCAGAATCTCGCGGGTGCCGATAATGGTGACCGGCAAAATCGGCAGATCGAGATCCTGAGCCATGCGAAACGCGCCCTTCTTGAAGGGGCGCAGCTCACCCGTGCGGCTGCGCGTGCCCTCCGGGAAGAACAGGATACTGGTGCCGCCGGTGAGCCGCTTTTTGGCCTCTTCCAGGCTGGCCACGGCGGCCGCCCGGTTGCGGCGGTCGATGAACACATGGCCCAGCATGGCGCAACACACGCCGATCACCGGCACGCGGCGCAGCTCCTGCTTCATCACCCAGCGGAAATCCTGCTCCAGGTGCCCGTACAACACCCAGATGTCATACTGGCTCAGATGGTTGGCGACGATCACATAGCTGCGCGACGGGTCCACGTTTTCCAGGCCGTGCACGCGCACCTGCACGCCGCTGAGGAGCAGGCCCAGGCGCGCCCAGGGCACGGCGGTCAGGCGGGCCACCCGGCGCGGGCCGAGAAACGGCACCAGACACAAACAAACGGCCCCGGCCAGCAGGGTGGCCAGCAGCATCAGGGGCACGAAAATAAACCAGGAATAGATAAAGAAAAGCGCGTTCACCATGGCAGTGGTCTCGCCCGAACTTGAACCACGC
Source organism: uncultured Alcanivorax sp. (assembly GCA_964556345.1). Taxonomy (GTDB): domain Bacteria; phylum Pseudomonadota; class Gammaproteobacteria; order Pseudomonadales; family Alcanivoracaceae; genus Alloalcanivorax. The sequence goes on along the minus strand of CAZKWA010000012.1, from coordinate 55,286 downwards.
CAATGGTAGCGAAAGTGGCCGGAAATGACAGGTGCTAGGGGATTTTTGTTACGTTTTCCACCGCGTCCGGCCGGCCGGGGCCGCGCAGCTCAAGCCAGTCATAGTAGTGGCCCTGGTACTCGGCGCGGTGCACCACGCGGCGCAGCCGCTCCAGGGTGAAGTAGGGGGCGTCGCGCAGCAGAATATTGGCCAGCCAGGCCGGGATATAGCCGCCCGGATCCATTTCCAGCTGGTACACCACCTCCACCTGACCTTGTTCCACGCGGCGGAACCGCAGCATCCCTTCCATATGCGGAAAGCGCAGGTAGTCGGGGTCGGGCGGCAGCAGCTCCGGCTGGTTGCTGAGATCCACCACCACTTCTTCGTTCGCCGGGTCGCTGCTTTGTATCACCCTGCTTTGCAGCACCGCTTCCCGGTCGGCCAGCGGCCAGGGCAGCAGCGTGGTGAAATGCAGTCGCCGCACCCGCTCGTTGGTGCGGCCCAGCTCCCGGGCGCTGTCCACGAAGTGCAGCCAGTCCGGGTAGGCCTGATAATCATTGAGCAGGGCGACCATGGCGTATTCGTCGGCGAGCGGGAAGCGGGTGACGCCGCGGAACGTTTTCAGCGGGCTCCGGTCTCCATGCTGCATGTAGACCTGAATGCCGTTGCGGTCACTGACCAGTTGCCAGGTCCCGGTGTCGGCCGGCAGCCGCCCGGCCAGCAGGAAGGCCGCCAGCAGCACCAGGTAAGGGATTGCCCGGAGAGAGGTTTGCATATGAAAATCACCCGAAATTCGTAGATGCATTATGCCATCATCAATGGAATTTGTCCCCGCCGGGGCTCCGCCGGTCCGTTTTTAGGGCCCGCCCGGCGGTTAGCGGCGTGCCAGGTGCTTCCATGGGGCGGGGACGGGGCCGAGAATCAGGCGCGAATCGCGGGACGGCGAAGGAGGGTAATCCCCGCACGCCGGTGTTAGAATCCGCTTCTTTCACGCACCTTGACAAACGGATGCCGGATACCCATGGCAAGACGTGTGTTTCATTGGTTGCTTGGCGCCTTATTGCTGGCGAGTTTCGTGGCGGTGCTGCCCGAACACCAGGAGCGGGTGTCCAAGCCTGAATTCAAGCCGGATTATGTGCCCGGCCACGACAGCCTGAGCGGGCAGTGGCAGATGCGCTTCGCCTCCGACGGCGAAACGCCGCTGGTGCATGCGCCCTCCATGGTGGCGCTGCCGGACGGCCGGCTGCGCGCCTTCTGGTTCGCCGGCGAGCGGGAAGGCGGCCCGGACGTGGCCATCCACTCGGCGATCTTCGATCCGCAACGCGCCGCCTGGAGCGAAGAGGAGCGGGTGGTCACCCGCGAGCAGATCCGCCACCAGTGGGGCCGGCACGTGCGCAAGCTGGGCAACGCGGTGCCGGTGCTCGATGAAGACGGTGGCATGCGTCTGTTCGTGGTGGCGGTGAGCTTCGGTGGCTGGGCGGCGAGCCGGCTGGTGGTGCTCGAGTCCGAAGACCTGGGCGCCAGCTGGCGTTTCGACGAGGCGCTGGTGACCTCGCCGTTCCTGAATATCAGCACCCTGGTGAAAACGCCGCCGATCCACTATCAGGACGGCACCGTGGGCTTGCCGGTCTACCATGAGATGGTGGGTAAGTTTGGCGAGATACTGCGTCTCGACGAGCACAACCGGATCGTCGACAAGGAACGCATCGGCCACGGCCGCAAGGCGATTCAGCCGCTGATCCTGGTGGACGGACCGAAGCAGGCCACGGCGTTTCTGCGCAACGAAACCGATACCCACCCGGGGTTCCTGTATCGCAGCGAGACCCGCGACGGCGGCGGCGACTGGTCGCCGCTGCGGCCCTCGCAGCTGCAGAACCCGTCTTCGGCGGTGGGTGGCGTGGTGCTGTCGCCGGGGCATTGGCTGCTGGTGGCGAACTGCAACCCCATGGAGCGCGATGATCTCTGCATGCGCGAAACCCTGGACGGCGGCCAGACCTGGTCCGGCCGGTACTTCTTCCATAACCGGGCGCAATGGCGGGAGGGCACCATTCCCCAGCCTCAGTACATGGAGATGATCTCCCGCGAGGTAGCCGGCACCCTGGAAACCGAGAGCCCCTCGCTGTTGCGTCAACGGGTACAACGGAACAAGTGCGAACAGAACGGTTGCGAGTTCCAGTACGACTATCCCTATGTCATCCAGGCCGCTAACGGCGACGTGCACATCCTGTACACCTGGAATAAGTCAGCGATTCGGCACGCCTGGTTGCCCGCCGGTCAACAGGTTGCGGGGAGGAGCGGCCAATGATTCCCAACATTCTTTGCGCCCTGATGCTGGCGGCGGTGTGGCTGCGTCTGAGTGTCCGCTTGCCGCTGGCGGTGCGCGGCGGCCTGGCGCTGCTGCTGGCGGTGTGGGCGCTGTTGCCTTTCCCGGTGGGGCTGGCCGGCTGGGTGATGAGTTACCTCAGCCACCTGAGCATCACCTCCGGGCTGCTGGCGCTGGTGGCGATTCAGCACCGTCTCAGCGGCCATTACTGGCTCCCGGTGGGGCAGTTGAGGGCGGTCTGCGTGATGCTGGTGGCGCTGGCGTTGTTCTTCTATCCCATGAGTCTGGGGTCCAGTTACGCCGACCCCTACGCGCTGGGCTTTGGTGATGTGCTGTTCAGCAGCGTGCTGTTGCTGATCGGTCTGTTCGCCTGGCTCAACCGTGCCTACGCTCCCTGCGTGGTTCTGATCGCGGCCCAGGGCGCCTTCTACTTCAACCTGCTGCACTCGGACAATCTCTGGGACTACCTGATCGATCCCTGGCTGGTGCTTTGGGCTACCGGCTGGCTGGTGCGCGACCGCCTGGTGATGCGCCGTGACGTGCGCGCCGCCGCGCGCCGCCAGGCCACCGCCGGTGAAGAAAGGCACCGGACGGCCACGTCCGAACCCGCCGGTTCGCGGTCCTGACGCCGTCGTGTCAGGCCGCCGCCGCCCGTGGGCGGCGGTCCAGCAGCCGCGCCATGCCATAGCCCACCAGGAACATCACCAGATTGCCGATCAAACCGGTGTAGTAGAGGTCGAACGGCGCGCTCAGCGCGTCCGGCAGCAGGCCTTTGTTGGTCAGCACCGTCCAGCCGGTGAACAGCAGCGTCATGCCGATGCCGCACCAGGCGGCGCGCGCGTCCCCGGCGCGGGTCAGAAAGCCCAGCAAATACAACCCCAGCATGCCGCCGCCGAACAGCGACACCAGAATCATGGAGGTGTCCTGCAGCGTATGGGTGCTGGCGCCGTTAAGCCACAGAGCCCCGAGGATCATCAGCACCGTCACCAGGGCCGCCACGGCGCGGGCCACCAGCAGATAGTGGTGGTCGCCGAGCCCGGTGCGCAGATGCCGCCGGTAGAGGTCGACGATGGACACCGTGCTCACCGAGTTAATGCTGGAGTCCAGGGAGCTCATCGCCGCCGCCAGGGCCGCGGCCACCACCAGCCCGGCGATGCCGGAGGGCAGGTACTCGGTGATGAACCAGGGCATGATGGATTCGGCCCGGGCCTCGCCGCTGAGCACCGCCACGGCGGTGGGGTCCGGGTAGTGCCGGAAGAACACCCACAGGGCGGTGCCCAGAAACATATAGAAGGCCCACACCGGCAGCGCGGTGAACAGATACACCCACAGGCCCCGGCGCGCTTCCTTCATGGAGCGCGAGGCGCAGTAGCGCTGCACCGTGTTCTGGTTGCTGGAATATTCCGTCAGCCAGTTGGTCAGGCCGATCAGCAGCATCATGGTGACGGTTTTTTCACTCAGTGACGGCTGCCAGCGCACCGGCTGGGGCGTGCCGTTGTCGAATTCCGCGAGCGCGAACTTGCCCGCCGCCGAGGCTTCCCGGAACACCTGGCCGACCCCGCCGGGGAGCGCTTCCACCACCACCCAGATGCACAGCAACCCGCCGATCATCAGCACCACGGTCTGCAGCACGTCGGTCCAGATCACCGCGTCGATGCCGCCGACAATGGTATAGAGGCCGACGAACAGGCCGGCGCCAATGATCGCGGTGGCCGGCGTCACGTCCACCAGCTGCTGGATCAGCAGCGACAGCAGCCACAGAATCATCGCCAGCCGCACCAGCTGGGCGACGATGAAGGCCAGCGCGCCGTACACCCGCACGCTGGGGCCGAAGCGCTGCTCCAGGAATTCATAGGCGCTGGTCATATTGCCGCGCCGGAAAAACGGCAGGAACACATAGGCCGCCACGAACAACGCCACCGGCAACGCCAGGTTGGGCAGATAGCGCAGCCAGCCGGTCTTGAAGGCGTCCGCCGGATAGGCCAGGAAGGTGATCGAACTGATCGAGGTGCCCACCAGCGACAGGCCAATCACCCAGCCCCGGAAACGGCGCCCGCCGACGAAATACTCCTCGGTGCTGGTGTTGCGGCGGGCGAAGTAAAAGCCGATCAGCAGCACCACCGCCAGGTACGTCAGCAGCACGCCCCAGTCGAGCAGCGACAGCGTCATTGCTGAATGTACACGTCGTCGGCCTGCTCACCGCGCTCGGATTCGCGGGTCACGAAGCGCACCCGGGTACCGGTGCGCAGGCTGCGCCGGCCGCCGTTCCGCACCGCCTTGAAGTGGACGAAGATCTCTTCGCCGTCGTCGGCGAGAATAAAGCCGAAGCCCTTGTTGGGGTTGAACCACTTCACCTCGCCCTGGCGGCGGCCGTCCCGGGCCAGGCGGCCCCAGGGCGCCAGCGGCAGCAGATACACCAGCACCGGTGCCCACAACCAGGCGCCGTCGAGGGTGAACACCGGGGCGCCGTGGCTGGCCACCAGGCCGGCCAGGTAGAAAAACACCGCCACGTGCAAGGCGGTGCGGGTGCGCCCGCCGGCCAGGCACACCAGATTGACCGCCGCCGCCAGCAGCAGGCCCAGGCCGGTCTGCTGGCTGAGCAGGGGAGACACCAGCAGCGTCTGATCACCGCCGTGAACGAAGAGAATGAAGGCGTGCGGCGCGAACAGCAGCCAGGCACCGGGTAACGCAAGCAAAAGGGCGGCCAGAGCGTAAAACGCCGCCAGGGGTTTTGAGACTTTCATTGAATCGACTGACCTTGTTGGTGACTCGAAAAAAGAGGCAAATCGCCGTGCAAAAAGGCGAGCGGCTTCGGGAGGCTCCCGCGTTATCGTTATCGCCGCGTCGCCATTGTAACGAAGCGGCACGGTAATCTCATGTTCACGTTGGCCTCGCCTGACCGCGCCCGGGTCAGTATCCTGTCGCCATGGAGTTTCCCTTTCTCACCGACGCTTTCCTTAATGCCCTGGAAGAGACCGGCGCCGCCACGCCGAGCCGTGGCTGGGGGCCCTGTCATTTGCGTGACGGCGACGCCTTGATGCCGGTCTATGCCCGGGACGGTTCGCGCGGGGAGTACGTGTTCGACTTCGCCTGGGCGGACGCCTACCAGCGTAACGGACTGGCCTATTACCCCAAGCTGGTCACCGCGATTCCGTTTACGCCGGTGGTCGGGCCGCGCTGGCGCGGTGACTGGCGGCCGCAGCGGATCTGGGACGGCGTGCGGGAACGGGTCCGGGAGCAGGGCGCCAGCGGCTGGCACCTGTTGTTCCCCGATCAGGCCACGCGGGAGGCGCTGCGCGACCTGCCCCTGGTGGAAAGACAGGCCTGCCACTTCCGCTGGTTCAACCGGGGCTACGCGGACTTCGACGCCTTTCTCGCCGGCTTTAATTCCCGCAAACGCAAAAGCGTGCGCCGGGAACGGCGCCGGGTCGCCGAGCAGGGGCTTACCGTGACCCGCCTCACCGGCGCCGACATCGACCCGCAAAGCTGGCGTTTCTTCTTTCACTGTTACGCCAACACCTACCTGGTGCGTGGCCAGCTGCCTTATTTGAGCGAGGCGTTCTTTCGCCGGCTGGCGGAACGGCTCGGTGATCAGGTGCTTCTGGTGCTGGCCAGCGACGGCGACGAGCCGGTGGCCGCCGGTCTCTATCTGTTCGACGACCGGGCCTTGTACGGGCGTTACTGGGGCAGCGTGCGCGAATACGACGCGCTGCATTTCGAGGTCTGTTATTACCAGGGCATTGAGTTCGCCATCGAGCGGGGTCTGGCGGAATTCGATCCGGGGGTGCAGGGCGAGCACAAGATACTGCGTGGCTTCGAACCGGTGCTGACCTATTCGCTGCACTGGCTGGCGGAGCCCGCGTTCCAGGACGCGGTGGCGGATTTCTGTCAGCGCGAGGCGCGCCACGTGCACGCCTACCGGGACGAGGCGCGCGGCCTGTTGCCGTACCGCGCGGAGGTGCTCTAGGCCGGCTGGGACGCGAAGGCCGGTGCCTGGCCGCGCTGTATCATCAGCGCCATGGTGACCGGGTCGCAGGGATCGTGGCGGTCGTGGTAGGAGCACTTGGGCCCCAGTTCGGTGGTGACGTCGTCGAGGGCGTCGTCGTCCGGCAAATCCAGATTAGCCAGATATTCCAGGACCCGCCCCCGCTCGTCCACCAGGGTGCCCATGTAAAGGCGCTGGTCGCATTGGCGCACGCTGGCGAACAGGGCCGCCTCGAGCCGCACGCCGTGCCGGCTCAGCCAGTCCGTGAGCGCCGGGTCCAGGCGTCCCTCGCGGATCGCCAAAGTGGTATCGAGAACCGACCGCCAGGTGTTGCGGTGGCTGTTCTTGGTTAACTCCATGCTCTTGGTCTCCCAGTCTCCCTCGCGGCGGTTCCCCCGAACCGTCGTCCCCCGGTTCCCCCAGAACCGGAAGTGTGAACTTTATCACAGTTTAAAAACTAGCCAACCCTGGGAGAGAGTCCCTTCTACGAAGCGCGAGTTTTGTGGGAGCTTCGCTCCCTTTCGCGGGCAAGGCCCGCTGCTACAAACCGGGCTACGGAGTCAGGGACGGGAAGAGCGGTGGCATGGGGCTGTCGAGCAGCGCGCACACCGCGCGCAGCAGTTCCGCCTCCGCCACCTGCACCTTGCCGTCGGCGAGCACCAGGTCGGCGGCGGCGTCGATCAAGGGGGCCTTGAGGAGCGGGGTGAGCCGTGCCAGCCGCGCCATGGCCGGGTCCAGGCGGCGTGGCGTGCAGCGCTCCGGCGCCAGCAGCAGCCGGCCCGCCGGCAGCAGGCCGTGGGTGGCGCGCTGGAAGGCGGCGAGGGCGGTGCCCCGGGCCGAGTCGCCGGCCCAGGCCAGCGCCGAGAACACCACCTGGATTTCATTGGCCACCGCCGCCAGCCGGTGGATGTCCGGTCGCGGCAGGGCCCGGTGGGGGGCCGCCAGATGGCGTTCGGCCATGGCGGTGAGCGCCCAGCAGAGCAGGTCATTGTCGCGGCGTCGTTGGGTGAGGGCGTGCAGTTGCTTGAGGATCACCGGCCGTCGTTCCGGCGGCGCCTGACGCAGGGTGGCCAGGGCCAGATCGAGCAGCGGCAGGCGCAAACGGGTGCCGAGCCCGGCCACCTGATCCACCAGGGCGGCGCGGCGGCCGCGGCGCAGCGCCGACGGCGGTGGCGTATCCCCCAGCGCCAGAGCGTAGAGCACGCACTCCGCGCCCTCCTGGGTATGCAGCGCCTGGTGCAGGCCGTCGGGCAGGGTTTCCAGCAAGGTGTGGGCGTAACCCAGGTTGTCGTCATCCAGGCGGCCGATCTGTTGCGACGGCGTGGCGGCGGTGTGGCTTTGCGGCTCCGTCTCTCGTGCCCGCACCCGGGCGCGCGCCGCCCAGTCCGCGCCCAGGGCTTCCAGACGCTGGTCCAGCGGCGGATGGGTGGCGAGCAGGCGGCGCAGGCGGATCGCCAGGGTTTCCGCGAAGCCCATATGGCTGAGGTCTTCCGCGTGCAGGCTGTGCAGGTGGGAGCCGCTGCCGTTGCGAATCTTGATCAGCGCGCCGGCCAGGCCCGCCGGCAGGCGGGTGAACTGGACCGCGCTGGCGTCCGCCAGCCGCTCCCGCTGCCGGGAGATCGCCGCCTTGATCAGACGGCCGAAAAACAACCCCGCGTAGCCGATCGCCATCAGCACCAGCCCGGCCAGGACCGGCAGGCCGCCGTTACGGCGGCGGTCGCCGGGCGAAAGATGGACCAGGAATTCGCCCAGCTTGCCGACCGTGAGAATGCCCGCCAGGGCGGCCATCAGACGCAGGTTGAGGCGGATGTCGCCATTGAGGATATGGCTGAACTCGTGGGCGACCACGCCCTGCAGTTCGTCGCGGTCGAGCTGCGCCAGGGCGCCTTCGGTGACCACCAGTACCGCCCGCGCCGGCGTGGCGCCGGCCACGAAGGCGTTGATGCCGGTTTCGCCGGGCAGCACATAGGTGCGCGGCATGATGGTGCCGGCGGCCAGGCTCATCTCTTCCACCACGTTGCGCAGCCGGCGCTCCGCCGGGTCGCCGCTGTGGCTGGCGATCTCCCGGGCGCCGAGCATGTCCGCCAGGCCCTCGCCACCGTGGCGCAGTTGCCAGGCCTTGCGCAGGGAACCGGCCAGCAGCAGCCCCAGGGTGCCCAGGGTGATCCACCAGAAGGCCCCGCTGGCGAACCAGGGCGTGGCCGTGGGCCCCGGCGCCAGCCACCAGCGCCACGTCAGCCAGCACGCCAGATTCACCGCCGCCACCACGGCGGCCAGGGCAAGCACGAAGTAGAGCGCCAGCAGCAGCGTGCGCCGCCGGGCCCGTTCCTGGTGTTGGAAGAAGTTCATCGCCGTCAGAAGGAGACGTTAACCGCCTGGCGCGCCTGTGGGTCGTCGATCTCCAGCAGTTGCGCTTCCCGGAACGGCCCGAACAGGCCGCTGATGACGTTGTTGGGGAACTGCTCCCGGTAGGTGTTGTAGTTCATGACCGCGTCGTTGAAGGCCTGGCGGGCGAAGCCGATGCGGTTTTCGGTGCTGCTCAGCTCTTCCATCAGCTCGGCCATGGTTTGATTGGCCTTGAGGTCCGGGTAGTTTTCGCTCACCGCCAGCAGCCGCGAGAGGCTGCCGGACAGCAGTGATTCGGCCCGGCCCAGGCGGCCGATGGCGGCGCCGTCCTCGGGGTGGGCGGCGGCGTCGCGGCGCGCCCCTTCGGCGTGGTTACGCGCTTCGGTGACCTGTGACAGAGTTTCCCGTTCGTGGTCGAGATAGGCCTTGGCGGTTTCCACCAGGTTGGGGATCAGATCGTGGCGGCGCTGAAGCTGCACGTCGATTTGCGCGAAGGCGTTCTTGAAGCGATTTCTCAGACTTATCAGACGGTTGTAGATCACCACCAGTCCGATACCGATGGCGATCAGTACGCCAAAAAACAGCCAGGTCCCCATGGTTCCCTTCCCCCTTTATGAAGTTGCCATGGGATTGGATACCGGAGCGGGTTTTTCGTCAAGCGGCTAGGAGCCTCTGAAGAACTCCCCTGCATGCTCTGCGTGTCCTGAAGCGTGCAGCTGAAAGGCGTGATTCGCCGCCAATGGCCGCAGCCCTTGGCAAGAAGCGCAACGTAGCAGATGCGCGCTTCAGGACACGCCCTTCGGGTCTTTCAGTCGAGCCCGCCCTCGGCGTTGCGCTTTTTCGGCGGGCCGTCAGCCCGACTTCAAAAGCGCGCCTTGATGGCGAACTCGACTGAAAGACAGAGCATGCAAGGGAGTTCTTCAGAGGCTCCCGGGGTGAACCGGGATGTAGTGATCAACCAGCAGGGCGGTGAACAGCACGAACAGGTAGACGATCGAATAGCCGAAGGTTTTCATCGGCAGCTTCGGGTCCTTGCTGAAGCGCAGGCGCACTGCGTGGATCAGGAAAATACCGCTGAGAATCACCGCGCTGACCAGATAGATCAGGCCGCTCATGCCGGTCAGGTAGGGCAGCAGCGAGCAGATGAACAGCAGAATGGTGTAATAGAGCACCGACTCCCGGGTGAACGGAATGCCGTGGGTCACCGGCAGCATCGGCACATCGGCCTTGGCGTATTCGTCGGCGCGGTGGATCGCCAGGGCCCAGAAATGCGGCGGCGTCCACACGAAGATGATCAGCACCAGCAACCAGGCGTAGGGGTGCAGTTCGTTGGTGACGGCGGTCCAGCCGAGCAGCGGCGGGATGGCGCCGGCGATGCCGCCGATCACGATGTTCTGCGGGGTGGCCCGCTTCAGGTACAGGGTATAAACGAAGGCGTACCCGACGAAGCCGAACAGGGTGAGCCCGGCGGTGAGCGGGTTGACCAGGAAATAGAGCATCGCCATGGACGCCAGCGCCAACGCCACGGCGAAGGTGATCGCCGCCTTCGGCGACAGCTTGCCGGCCACCAGGGGGCGTTTCTCGGTGCGCTTCATGATCGCATCGATCTTCTGATCCATGATCTGGTTGATCGCCGCCGACGCCATCATCGCCAGGTAGAGCCCGGCAAAGGCGGGAACAAAGGTCGACAGCGGCACCATGCCCGGCGGGTCCGTGGCCAGGAACATGCCGGCCACCGCGGTGACCATCAGCAGCATCACCACGCCGGGTTTGGTCAGCGCCAGGTAGTCACGCCAGTGGGGCGTGCCGGTGCTGTTGTTCTGTTCGCTTACGGCGGATTTCTCGCTCAAAGCGCACTCTCCTCGGATTGCGGGTGGCGTGCGGCGCACTTCACATTGATGGCGCGGATAAACAGCACCAGCGACACCAGCAACACCACGGCGCCGAAGTTGTGGGCCACGGCCACCGCCAGCGGTACCGCGAACACCACATTACTGATTCCCAGGCCGATCTGCACGGTCAGCAGCCCGAGTATGGTCAGCGCGAAGTTGCGGAAGAACACGCTGCGCGCGCGCAGCAGGATGCGACCCACCAGCAGCAGCCCCAGCACCGTCACCAGCAGGGCGCCGAAGCGATGCATCACATGGATGGTGGTGCGGGCGTCATTCTGCAGCACGCCGAACTCATAGTCCGGCTTGTCGTGCTCGTGGCCCCAGAACACGAAGGCGTCCTCGAAGTTGAGGTGCTCGGTCCAGCCGTCCTCGCACACCGGCAGCTCGGTGCACACCACCGCCGCGTAGTTGGCGGTGGTCCAGCCACCCAGGGCGATCTGCAGGATCAGCCCCGCCAGGGCGATGGAAGCGAGCGTCTTCATGCTGCGCACGTCGCAGTCGTTGAGGAAGCTCGGCCAGCGGTACAGGCGCGCGGCCAGCAGCGCCAGCAGGGTAAAGGTGGTGAAACCGCCGAGCAGGTGCAGCATCACGATGGTGGGCTGCAGCCCCATGGTGACCGTCCACATGCCGAGAATGCCCTGGAAGATCACCAGCACCGCCAGGAACAGCGGCAGCTTGACCGGCTGTTTGACGCCTTTGCGGTTGATCACCCCCAGGGCGGCGATGATCAGGATCACCAGCCCCAGGGCGGAGGCGACATAGCGGTGCACCATCTCCGGCACGGTTTTGTGCGCTTCGCGCAGGGCGCCGGGGGTCAGCTGGTTTTGCTCGTTGACGTGGGAGATCGCCTTGCGCACGTCCAGGTGGCCGTAGCAACCGGGCCAGTCGGGACAGCCCAGGCCGGCGTCGGAGAGCCGGGTCCAGGCACCGAGGATGATCACCCCGGCGGCCAGCAGCAGGGCCAGTAATGTCAGGCGGCGCATCCAGACTTGTGATCGGGTGGGCGCTTCGGTGTGGTCGGAACGTTGTGCGTTCAAATGCATGGTTATCGGGACCTTAGATCAGGGAGCCTTTCAGGGTGCGCTCAAGATCCAGGCGGATGTTTTCCGCCTCTTCCAGGGTGGCATCCATGCTGTCGTGTGTGGGGTAGCGCAGGAATATCTGGCCGTCCGGGCTGACCACGAAAATATCGCCCACCGCTTGTTCCGTGGCCGGGGCCAGGGCGTCGCGAACCGTCGCCGGGTCGCCGTTCACTTCCACCATGCCGGCCACATTGTCGTCGAGAAAGGCACGCAGTTCCGCGTTGGCGGGGGCGGTGTGCACAATCACCCGGCGCAGTCGCTCCATGTTCTCGCCCAGTGTGTGCTGGACCTGGCGCATCTGGTAATAGAGCCCGTTCTTGCAGGCTTTGCCGCACTCGGCGCCGGCCACGTACATCAGTGTCCAGAGGCCGGCGGTGTCTTCCGCGTCGTAGGGCTCGCCGCTGTCGTCACGCAGCGCCAGGGTGTCCAGCTGAATATGTGGAATCAGCAGTTCACCCTTGTTTTCCCTGGGCAGTTCCCAGGGGTCGACGAAATAACGGCCGGCGATGAAAAACAGTACGAAGGGACCGACGATGGCCAGCAAGGTCAGCCTGTTTTTGTTACGTGGAGACATCAGCTCAAGCGTCCGGTTGGTGCCGACGGCGCCCGCGCAGGCGCGCGATCAGGTACATGATCAGGGCGGCCATGGCCAGTCCCAGCCACTGCAGCGCGTACGCCTGATGGCGTTGCGGGCTCATCACGGTGGCGACGTCCTGCCAGGGTCGCGGCAGCGCCGCGGCGTCGCCGAGAGGTTGATCGGGGGCCACCCGTATCTCGAAGGGCGCCAATTCTACCCCAAGTCGACCGCCGATGGCTTCAAAATCCACCTTTTGTACCCGCAGAGGCCACTGATTCTCGGGCAGGGGCGTGTCCTTGAGCACGAAGGTCTGTGCCGAGGGCTGGTAAGCGTTGCCGATAAGGGTGACCGGGCCGTCCACCCGGGGCACCTCGGGCAGGTGCGCCCGGTCGGCGCCGCGCGGCAGCCAGCCCCGATTGATCAGCACCCAGCGCCCCTGGTCGGTACGCAGCGGCGTGAGCAGAAAATAACCGGCCACGCCCTGCCAGGTGCGGTTGTCCAGCAGCACCGAACGCCGGTTATCCAGCTCGCCGGTAACGCGCACCGGGCGATGCTGCGGATCATCCAGGGCGAGCGCCCGCGCCAGGGTCACCGGCGGCGCCTGCGCCTTCTCCGCCTGATTGGCCAGCCACTCGCGCTTCTCGCCCGCCCGCTGCCACTGCCACCAGGACAGACTCAGACACAGGCCGACGACCGCCAGGGTCAGGGCCAGGCCGAGCAGCGACGGGCGCGCGTTGCGGTTTGGCATATCTTTACGTGCACTCACGGGGGTGGTGGCTACAATGGGCGCGTATTGTAACCGACAACCGTATTCCGTCGAGGTGAATTATGTGGTGGGTCAAGCTGATCGTTATCGTCCTTCTTATCGCCGCGGTGGTGTCCCTGGCGCGGGCCCTGATGTCGCTGGTGCGCGGCGAGGGCAAGAGCGGTAAGACCATGCGTGCGCTGGCCTGGCGGGTGGGGTTTTCGGCGATGGTGTTCGTGTTCATTCTGATCAGCATGATGATGGGCTGGATCCAGCCCCACGACGTCAATCCCACCACCCGCGGCGGCGTCCCCATCGAGCAGCAATAAACAAAAAGCCCCGGCTTGTGGCCGGGGCTTTTCGTTTCCAGGGCGGTGCGCCGCGGGTTACAGCCAGTACACCACCACGAACAGGAACAGCCATACCACGTCCACGAAGTGCCAGTACCAGGCACCCGCTTCCCAGGCAAAATTGTTCTCCTGATCGAAATGGCCCTTGATCACGCGCATCAGGGTCACGAACAGGAAGATGGTGCCGATGGTCACATGGGCACCGTGGAAACCGGTCAGCATGAAGAACAGGCTGCCGTAGATGCCGGCGTCCAGACGCAGCCCCATCTCGGTGTAAGCGTGGATGTACTCTTCCACCTGCAGGCCGAGGAAGATCACGCCCAGCAGCACGGTGACGGCCTGGAAGCCGATCAGCTTGCCGCGCTTGCCTTCCAGCAGCGCGTGGTGGGCGATGGTAAGGGTGATCGAACTGACCAGCAGGATGGCGGTGTTGATCGCCGGCAGGCCCCAGGCGCCCATGGCCTGGGTGGTAGTGCCGTCCGGGGTTTTCACCAGCGGCCACATGGCCTGGAAGCCCGGCCACAGCAACTCATGGGTCATGGCGTTGCTGCCGGCGCCGCCCAGCCAGGGCACGATCAGCCAGCGGGTGTAGAACAGCGCGCCGAAGAAGGCGCCGAAGAACATCACCTCGGAGAAGATGAACCACAGCATGCCCTGGCGGTAGGAGATACCCAGCTGGTTGCTGTGCAGGCCGCCCACGGACTCCTTGATGGTGTCGCGCCACCAGATGGTGAGGATGAACAGCAGGGTGGCCAGGCCGACGAAGAACAGCGGCATGCCCCAGCTGCCCTGGAAGGTATCCGGGTCAGTGGCCTGCTGAATGAAGTTGGCACCGCCCACGGCGGTGAGGAACAGGCCCACGGAGGCCGCCAGGGGCCAGGGGCTGCTCTCGGGTACGTAATACTTTTCCGTTGCCATGTTGAAAAGGTCTCCTGTACAACCGGCCGTTATTTGTTCGTCGCGGCGACGCGGTCGGTGACGTCAAAAATGGTGTAGGACAGCGTCAGCGTATTGATATGACGCGGCAGCTCCGGATCCAGGTAGAAAATCATCGGCATTTCCTTGCGCTCGCCCGCCGCCAGGGACTGCTGATCGAAGCAGAAGCACTGGGTCTTGTGCAGGTAGCGCGCCGCTTCCCCGGGGGAAACCGACGGAATGCTCTGGGTGATGATCGCGCTGGATTTGGGATTGCTGGCGAAAAAGTTCACCAGCGTGATCTCTCCCGGATGCACTTCCACGCGGCGGGTGGCCGACGTGAAATCACCGTTGACGCCTTCACCCCGCTGGGTGATGAACTCAACGGTGACGGTGCGATCCTCCACCATCCGTGACGGGCCTTCGGTGCTCGCCGTTGTGGATGTTTTGCCATTCAGACCGGTGATATCGCAGATCACATCGTAAAACGGCACCATCGCGAAGGCGAACCCGAACATCGCCACCGCCCAGATAATCAGCTTTCTGAGCGTGCGTTGGTTGCGCTGTTGCAGATTCTGTTCGCTCATGGTGCCGTCCGAACTCCGTTACTTCACTACCGGCGGGGTGTCATAGGTGTGGAACGGCGCCGGTGACGGCACTTCCCATTCCAGACCTTCGGCGCCTTCCCAGGAGCGGGCCGGTGCTTTTTCACCCTTCTTCATGGCGCACAGAATGCACACCGCCAGGAACAGCAGCTGCGACAGACCGAACCAGAACCCGCCAATCGAGATCCAGAAATTATAGTCCGCGAACTGCAGCGCGTAGTCGGCGTAACGGCGCGGCATGCCGGCCAGGCCGACGAAGTGCATCGGGAAGAACAGCAGGTTCACGGAGATCAGGGAGCTCCAGAAGTGCAGCTCGCCGAGCAGCTTGTTGGGCATCACGCCGGACCACTTGGGCAGCCAGTAATAGGCGGCGGCGAACATGCTGAATACCGCGCCGGATACCAGTACATAGTGGAAGTGCGCCACCACGAAGTAGGTGTCGTGGTACTGGAAGTCCACCGGGGTGATCGCCAGCATCAGGCCGGACAGGCCGCCGCAGGTGAACAGGATCACGAAGGCGATGGCCCACTTCATGGGCAGTTCGAAGGTCAGGGAGCCACGCCACATGGTGGCCACCCAGTTGAACACCTTCACGCCGGTGGGCACCGAGATCAGCATGGTCATGTACATGAAGAACAGGGTGCCGGCCAGGGGCATGCCCACGGTGAACATATGGTGCGCCCAGACCACGAAGCTGAGCAGCGCAATGGAGGCGGTGGCGTACACCATGGAGGCGTAGCCGAACAGCTGCTTGCGCGCGAAGGTCGGGATGATCGCCGAGATAATGCCGAACGCCGGCAGAATCATGATGTACACCTCGGGGTGCCCGAAGAACCAGAACACGTGCTGGAACAACACCGGGTCACCGCCGCCGGCGGCGTTGAAGAAGCTGGTGCCGAAGTGACGGTCGGTGAGCATCATGGTCACCGCGCCGGCCAGTACCGGCATCACCGCGATCAGCAGGAAGGCGGTGATCAGCCAGGTCCATACGAACAGCGGCATCTTCATCAGGGTCATGCCGGGGGCACGCAGGTTGAACACGGTCACGATCACGTTGATGGCGCCCATGATGGAAGAAATACCCATCATGTGAACCGACAGAATGAACAGGTCCGTGGAGGCCGGGCCGTACTCGGTGGAGAGCGGCGCGTAGAAGGTCCAGCCGAAGTTCGGCGCGGCCGGGTTGCCGGCGCCGAAGGCGCTCATGAACACCGAGCTGAGCAGGATCAGGAACGCGAACGGCAGGATCCAGAAGGACCAGTTGTTCATGCGCGGCAACGCCATGTCCGGCGCGCCGATCATCAGCGGAATCATCCAGTTGGCCAGACCCACGAAGCCCGGCATGACGGCGCCGAAGACCATGGCGAGACCGTGAACCGTGGTCATCTGGTTAAAGAATTCCGGGTCCACGAACTGCATGCCCGGTTCCAGCAATTCGGTACGGATCACCATGGCCAGAAGGCCGCCGGCCAGGAACATGGCGAAGCTGAACCACAGGTACAGGGTGCCGATGTCCTTATGGTTAGTGCTGAACAGCCAGCGCTTCAGGCCTTTGGGGGCGTGGTGATGATGGTCATCGTGTGCTGCGGCGGTACTCATCGCTCTCCCCTCCCTACTCGTGGTCTTGAACGTCTTGGGGTTGAATCAAATCACCGGTGTCGTTACCCCAAGCGTTACGCTCATAAGTAATGACGGCGGCGATTTCCCTGGGCGACAGCTGGGCGCCGAAAGCGGGCATGGCTGCGCGACCGTTGACCAGCACGTCGATATGCTCGTCAAGGTGTTCTTCGTTGGTGGCGAAATCGCTGCCCGCGAAGGCAACGCCGACGCCGCCTTGCCCGTTGTTGCCGTGGCAAACGGCGCAGGCGCCGGCGTAGGTCTGCTCGCCCAGTTCCATGGCCTCGTCGAGGTCGGCGAACGGGGTCAGGTCCGGTGCCGCGGCGGCTTCTTCCTTCTTCTGCGCCAGCCAGGTCTTGAACTCGTCCTGGCTCACCACCTTGGCTTCAATGGGCATGAAGGCGTGGTTCTTGCCGCACAGCTCGGCGCACTGGCCATAGTAAGTGCCTTCCTTGCCTTCCGGTACCACGGTCCAGGTTTCGTTGACGAACCCGGGGATGGCGTCCTTCTTGCCGCCGAAGTCCGGCACCCAGAAGGAGTGGATCACGTCCGCGGCGGTGATCAGGAAGCGCACCTTCTGGCCTGACGGCAGAACCAGCGGGTTGTCCGCTTCCAGGTTGTAGTTCTTGTCTTTCTCGGGGAACTCGCTGCCCACGGCCTCCTGAGCGGTGCCGTAGGGGAACAGACCGCCGGCCAGGACCGGGTTGTTGATCTGTTCGGCCGGCGTGGCCAGGTTGGACATGTAGGAAACGCCGATGTTGTTGTCGTCCTCGTAGGTGAGGTACTCGTATTCCCACTTCCAGCGGTGGCCGGTGACCTTCACGGTGAGCTCCGCTTTGGAGGAGTCATCCAGCTCGATCAGCACCCGGGTGGCGGGCACCGCCATCGCGATCAGGATCACGAAGGGCACCACCGTCCACAGCACTTCCAGGAACACATTCTCATGGAAGGTGGAGGGGTTGGGGTTCTTCGACCGGCGGTGGCGGATCATGGAAATCAGGATGAGCCCGAATACCAGCAGACCAATAATGGTCACGATCCACAAAATGGTGGTATGAAGGTCGTAGACTTCCTGACTGACGCCGGTCACCCCGGGTCGCAGGTTTTCGTTGGAACGTTCAGTCCAATCGCTGGCCACGGCCATTCCGCTGATCATCAGCGAAGTGAGGCCGACCGCCGCGCGGTGGAACAGAGTTGACTGCATGCGTTAGCTCCCTGTTTTCCCCAGCGTGAACCCCCCGGAAGAAGGGGCCGCGCCTATTCTTGCCGTCACCGGCACCTGGAAAGCGAGTTTCAGGAATAGGGCTAGGTAACCCTGATGATGCCGTGGTGCTCCGCCGGGTCCCTCCCGAGACGAGCGGGCGGCCAAGGGGGTGGCCCTGAGCCCGCCGAGCTTTTTTGGGAAATACCCGCCAAAACAATCACTTACAAGGAGTAAGGGAAAGGAAGGCGTGTGTCCGGACTGCGGCAAAATGCCCCACGGCATTGTGGGCGGTAACTCTAGTCATTCAAGGTGGCAAAGTCCAGCCGGAAAGCCGCCTGGAGCGGGCCTTTCGGGAGATACCGGCGGGCCGAATTGTGCTAGACTGCGCGCCCTTTCAGCGCTTGGTTATATCCTTGGACATGTCGAAAAACCGTCAAATCTACAGGGTTATTTTCCTCAATCAGGGCCAGATCTACGAGATCTACGTGGGTCAGATCTACCAGAGTGATCTGTACGGCTTCCTGGAGGTGGAGGAGTTTCTGTTCGGGGAACGGGCCCAGGTGGTGGTGGACCCCTCCGAGGAGAAGCTCAAGAACCAGTTCGCCGGCGTGCAGCGCTCGTTTATCCCGGTCAACGCCATCATTCGTATTGATGAGGTGGAGAAGGAAGGGGTAGGTAAAATTACCGAGGCGGGCAGCAACGTCACCGCCTTCCCGATCCCTTTCGGGCCTGGTGGTGGCAAGAAATAGGCCGTCACGGCGGCCCCGGTGACGCCTCTGGGATCCCGCCGGCAAGCGCTGCTTGCCTTTCGCGGGCAGGGCCCGCTCGCA
>CAZKWA010000012.1:0-36826 GCA_964556345.1 uncultured Alcanivorax sp. | reverse complement strand
ATCACCCGCGTGCATAAAAAGAAGGGCGTTCGCTTGCCGCTGAACGCCCGGAGGGTTGCCTGATTGTAATGGGAGACTTCAGAACTTTAGTGTTCCGCCGCGCGGGAAAGTTCCTCGCGCTGGACCAGAATCACAAATATAACAACAAAGAATCGCGCAATGGTGTTCATTCCGGTCCTCCGAATTCGAGGGGCGATCAGCGTCCTTGCGCTATTGAGCCGTCATCCTTTGGCACTCTCGCCCGGGCGAAGCGCGTCCTGCTTCCCTGGCCGTTCCTGATCGGCCCTTCGCCGGCGACGAAGCGCATCCTTGCTCCGTGGCCTTCCCTTGCAGGCCCTCCGTCGGCTGACCGCGACCATGTCGCCGTCAACGTGAATTATGAGTGGAGAGAGGCACCTTCGTTCCTCCCGTGGGGCTCCGGTGTGAACCAGCGCACGCGGGTTTTTCGTATTTAACACAATCAGCGCGAATGCCCCGGTTTGGGGTGGGCGGACAGCAGCACGCTGCTGTTTTCCGCCGCGTCATCCCGGCCGTCGTTTTGCCGGTTCTCCTTAAGGCTTTCGGGCAGCCAGGGTGCGTGGGGGCTGTCCCCGTGGGCGGGCAGCCACAGGGCGGTGGTGATGGCGAGTAAACCTTTGATGGCCAGCTTGGTCATGGTGTCGGCTCCCTGAATCCGGCATGGCGAGGAATGATTCCCATTTTTGAAAACCGAATGCTGCCAGGGTTCCGCGAAAGATCGATGAAAGCCGGGCAAGGCCCGGCTTGTGCTTCAGTGGTTCAGCTGGAACACGTCCATGATGGTCTGGGTGGCGTCGAGAATACGCACCACCTCATTGTCGATGATCACATCGGAGTACCCGTCCGGCGTACGGAGCACCGAGTCCGGCAGCGGGTAACCCTGGTAATACAGGTCGTCCGGCAGGCGTCGGCCTTCGGCCAGCTTCTTTTGCCAGCCGGGCGGCAGGGCCTGCCCGCGGGCGACCTTCTTCCGCAGCCCCGGGGGCAGGTCGCCGGCGCGCTGGCGGGCGCCGAACTCCCGTAACGCGCGGCGTTCCCGGTCGCTGAATTCGCGGTGCTGCCGGTGATGCTCGGTCCGGGCCCGGTCCGGGGCCGCGTTTGACCCGCCGGCCCAGGGGGGCGGGGCCGCCGTGGCGGTGAGAGGCATCAGCGCCAGGGCGCCTGCGATGAGCATTAAGGGGCGGTATCTCATAAAAATCCCTCTTTATTCGGATGCTCTCAGTAGACCATGGTGTCGGGCGGGGATTCCGTGATGTTTTCGCGTTCGCCGCTTGCCAAATGTAACGGGATCTTTACGGTAAAGGGCGCCGTTCTCGGGCGTTTTCGGGAGAGAGACCATGAATGACGTGATGAACACCCCGGTGGACTACCGGGTGGATGGCAAGGCCTTTCAGGGGCACGTGCTGCACCGGCGCGGCGCCGCCCCCAGCCGTGGCCTGCTGATGGCGCCCAACTTTTTCGGGGTCACCGAGCGGGCGCTGGATCAGGCCGGGCAATTGCTCGACGACGACAGCGTGATCTTCCTGTTCGACCCCTTCGGGGTGGACGGCCGGCCGCAAACGCCGGAGCAGGCGATGGCCGCCATGGGCGCCCTGCGCGAGGACACCGACGCGCTGCGCGCCCGGCTCGCGGAAGCCGTGGCGGTGCTCACCCGGGAAGCGGGCGCCCTGGGCGTGCCCGCCGACCGCCTGGCCGCCTTCGGCTTTTGCTTCGGCGGCGCCTGCGTGCTGGAGCTGGCCCGCTCCGGGGCGGACCTGCGCGCCTTTGTCAGCTTCCACGGGCTGCTCGACACCCGCCGGCCGGCCAGCGGGCCCATCAAGGGCGCGGTCCTGGTGCTCAACGGCGCCGACGACCCCATGGTCAGCGATGACTCCCTGGTGGCGTTCAAGAAAGAGATGGACGCGGTGGAGGCGGACTGGCAGCTCACCCACTTCGGCGGGGCGGTGCATTCGTTCACGGCGCCCAACGCGGATATCCCGGGCCGGGCCATGTATAACGCCAAGGTCGCCCGCCGCGCCTTCGCGGCCATGGACGACCTGTTCGATGAGGTGTTCGGGTAGGCGTCAGGCGTCCTGCCGCAAAGTCGCCATATCGATCACGAAGCGGTACTTCACGTCGCCGGCCTTCATGCGCCGGTAGGCCTCGTTGATGTTGTGGATGTCGAGCATCTCCACATCACAGGTGATGCCGTGCTCGGCGCAGAAATCCAGCACCTCCTGGGTTTCCGGCATGCCGCCGATCAGTGAGCCGGCCAGAATGCGCCGCTTGCCGATCAGGGCGCCGGCGTGCACCGGCGGCTCCACCGTGTCCAGCAGGCCCACCAGAATGTGCAGGCCGTCGTAGCGCAGCGCGTTCAGGTAGGGGTTGAGGTCGTGGCGCACCGGCACGGTGTCGAGGATAAAGTCCAGCTTGCCGGTCATCGCCGCCATCTGCTCCGGGTCGGTGGACACCACCACCTGGTCGGCGCCCTGTTTTTTCGCTTCGCCCACCTTGCTTTCCGAGCGGGTGAACAGGGTTACCTCGGCGCCCAGGGCCTTGGCGAATTTGACGCCCATATGGCCGAGGCCGCCCATGCCCACCACGCCCACTTTGTCGCCGGCTTCGACGCCGTAGTGGCGCAGCGGTGAATAGGTGGTGATGCCGGCGCACAGAATCGGCGCGGCGGCGGCCGGGTCCAGCTTTTCCGGCACCCGCACCACGAAGCGCTCGCTGACCACCACCGATTCGGAGTAACCGCCGAAGGTGACGCTCCCGTCGTGGCGGTCGCGGCCATTGTAGGTGCCGGTCATGCCTTCCAGGCAGTACTGCTCCAGGCCGTCCTCGCAGGCGTCGCAATGACGGCAGGAATCCACCATGCAGCCGACACCCACCACATCGCCGACCTTGAAGCCGCTGACGTCGTCGCCCACCGCGGTGACGCGGCCGATGATTTCATGGCCGGGCACCACCGGGTACAGGGTGCGGCCCCAGTCGTTTTCAGCGAAATGAATATCGGTGTGGCAGACGCCGCAGTAATCAATCTGGATCGCCACGTCGTCCGGACGCGGCGCGCGCCGCTGGATGGACATGGGGTGGACGCCTGACTCCGCGCTTTGCGCGCCGTAGGCTTTAATCTCGCTCATGGCGATGCTCTCCTCATTGGGTGCCAGATCGGACCGACCGCTAAATGTTTCTACGAAGCCGGTTTGTGGGAGCGGGCCCCGCCCGCGAAAAGGTGGCTCTTGTGCGAGCGGGCCCCGCCCGCGAAAGGGAGCGACGCTCCCGGCAGGATACCAGAAACCTTTCTAACGACAGCATCGACAAGCTCTCTGGGATCCTGCGGGGCAACCTTTGCCGGCCTTTCGCTTGCAGGGCAAGCTCCCACAAGCCGGGCTTCGTAGAAGGGTGGCCCGGCGTTTCAGGCCAGCGTTTGTTTGAGAAAAGCGGCGATGTCCTGAATTTCCTCCAGGCACACGGCGTGTTCCATCGGGTAGGTCTTGTAGGTTGGCTGGTAGCCCTTGCCTTCCAGGGCCTGGGCCGCCTGGCTGCCGCCGGCTTCGGGCACCATGGGGTCGAACTGGCCATGGGCGATGAACACCGGCAGACCCTGGTTGGCCTCGCTCAGGGTAACGCTGTCCTGGGTGGCGAAGTAGGTGGACAGCGCCATCAGGCCGGCCAGCTTTTTCGGGTGGCGCAGGGCCACCTCGTAGGCCACCGCGCCGCCCTGGGAGAAGCCGGCGATGACGATGCGCTCGCTGGGCACGCCGCGTTCGATTTCCCGCTCGATCAGAGCGTCGATTTGATCGGCGGAACGGCGGATGCCGTCCACGTCGGTGGGGCCTTCACCGCCCAGGCCGATGATGTCGTACCAGGCCGGCATCACCATGCCGCCGTTAATGGTCACCGGAATCTGCGGCGCGTGGGGAAACACAAAGCGGGTGGGCAGGTCCGCCGGCAGGCCCAGTTCCGGCACCACCGGCTCGAAGTCGTGGCCGCTGGCGCCCAGGCCGTGCAGCCAGATCACGCTGGCCACGGCGGGTTGTTGCGGCTCGATTTCCACACAGGGCAAATAACTCATCCTAGTCTCCGGCTACGATCACCCGCACCGCTTCCAGGCGGTAGCGGGCGTCCTGCAAATGGGTCTCCAGGGCGGCGGTTTGCCGCTCCAGAAAGTCGATCTCTTCCTCGCGCACCAGCGGGTTCTTTTCCCGCAGCGCTTTCAGACGGCGCAGTTCCATATCCTGCTGCTCGCGCATGGCGGCCAGCGCGTTTTCAATAATGGCGTCCGCCTCGCCGCGCGCCTTGTCTTCGTCGTCCTTGAGCAAGCGCTCGAGTAGCGCCTTCTGGCTGGCGACGATCTTGCGCGCCAGCGGCTTTTCCAGCTTGTGGCACTGCTTGCACAGTGCCTCATGGCTGATCGCCGCGGACAGGTCGCGGCCACGGCCGTCCACCAGGCGGCGGATGGTGGTCACCGGCAGGAAGCGATCCGCCTGCAGATGTTTGGGCGCCATGGTTTCCACCGTGTAGGCCAGCTCCAGCAGCAGGGTGCCGGCTTTCACCTTGGGGTTCTTGAGCAGGCTCACCGACGCCTTGCCCCGATGGGAGCCAAGAATCAGATCCAGCGCGCCGGTGACCAGCGGATGCTCCCAGGTGAGGAACTGCATGTCGTCGCGGGCCAGGGCGGTGCGCCGGTCGTCGGTGACGGTGACGCCGTCGTCGGGCAGCTCCGGGAACGGCTCGCGCATATGATTGCCCGGCTTGAGAATCCAGGCCTGCTCGGAGTGCTCTTCCTGATCCACGCCGTAGTGGTCGAACAACCGGCCCAGGAACGGCCAGGGGCTGTGGGCGTCCGCCTCGCGAAGCTTGTCCTTGAGGGTTTCCGCGCGCTCGGCGTCGAACGAGGCCAGTTCCAGCAGCCGGTCGCGGCCGCTTTCCAGCAACTCGCGCAGGCGCGCCGCCTCGGTGCGGGTGTCCGCCACCAGGCGTTCGCGGGCGTCGCTGTCGCCGGGGGCCGCCAGCGCCGCGTCCAGGGCGGCCTGGGTGCGCAGACGGATTTCGTGGCCCGCCGGGTTGGTTTGCTCGAAGGCGTTCATGCCCTGGTGGTACCAATGGAACAGCACCTCCTGGCCGTGCCGTTCGAAATAGGGCACGTGGATGCGGATGTCCTCGCTCTGGCCGATGCGGTCCAGGCGGCCAATGCGTTGCTCGAGCAGGTCCGGGTTCAGCGGCAGGTCGAGCAGCACCAGATGGTGGGCGAACTGGAAGTTGCGCCCCTCGGAGCCGATTTCGGAACAGATCAGCGCCTGGGCGCCGTCCTCGCTGTCGGCGAAGTAGGCCGCCGCCCGGTCGCGCTCGATCAGATCCATGCCTTCATGGAACACCGCCACGCTCATGCCCAGCTTGTAGCCGCAGTAGGCGTGCAGGTCGATGGCGGTGTCGCGGCGCGCGCAGATCACCAGCACTTTTTCGCCACGGCGCTCCTTGAGGAATTTTTCCAGCCAGTTGACGCGCGGGTCCTCGGCGCACCAGCGGTCATCGGGGAAACCCGCCTCCGGGTACAGACGCAGCTCCAGATCGTCGTCGTCCACTTCGTAGTTGGCGGGCAGCGGCAGCGCATAGCCTTCCACCTTGCGCGCCGGGAAGCCGGCGATATTGTGGCGGGTATTGCGGAACAGCACCCGCCCCGGGCCGAAGCGGTCCAGCAGTTCCGCCAGCACCGTGTCGCGGTGGTCTTCGTCCACGGTTTCGCCGGGCAGCAGGGCGGCGGCCTTGTCTTTCAGCGCCGCCGGCCAGGTCTTGCGGTCGTGCAGATCGCCGGCCAGCTCGGCCACCTCGCGGTAATGGCTCTGCTCTTCCACGAAGGCGTCCAGGCTCGGGTAGCGGTCCGGGTCCAGCAGCCGCAGGCGCGCGAAGTGGCTCTCCACGCCCAGTTGCTCCGGCGTGGCGGTGAGCAACAACAGACCGGGGCTGGTGCGCGCCAGCCGCTCGACGCGCTGATAGGCTTCCGAAGGCGCGTCCTGCGACCACTCCAGGTGGTGCGCTTCATCGACCACCACCAGATCCCACTCCGCGGCGGCCAGGGTGTCGATATCGCAGCCTTCCAGAAAAGCGGTGCTGCACAGCACCAGCTGCTCGGACAGGAAGGGGTTGTCCACCACCTCCGGCGCCTCCGCTTCGCCCAGTTCCTCGGCGATCAGATCGGCCAGCATGTCCTTGACGCTTTCCGCGCTGGGCTTGCCCAGGGCTTGCAGACGCTCTTCGTCGAAGATCGAGAAACGCAGATTGAAACGCCGCGCCATCTCCACGAACCACTGGTGCACCAGCGCGTCCGGCACCACGATCAGCACGCGCCCGGCGCGCCCGGTCTGCAGTTGCTGGTGAAGAATCAGGCCCGCCTCGATGGTCTTGCCCAGGCCCACTTCGTCGGCCAGCAACACCCGGGGGGCATAGCGGCGCGCCACCTGATCGGCGATGTAAAGCTGATGGCCGATCAGATCAATGCGCGGCCCGCGCAGCCCTTCGATCTCGGAGCCTTCGCGCTGGGCGCGCGCCCGCAGGGCGGCGACGCGCAATTCGAACCAGCGGTTGGAGGAAAGCTGGTTGGTGAGCAGACGGTCCAGGGCACCGCTGAGACGCAGCTGATGGCCGAGCAGGGATTCCGGCACCGGCTGCACATTATCCGGCTCGCCGGCGGGATGGGCGTGGTACACCATCAGGCCGTTATGATCCTCGGCGCTTTGCACCACCAGCTCCAGGCCGTCGCCGGTGGTCAGGGTGTCGCCCTCGTCGAAGGTGATGCGCGACAAGGGCGCGTTGTTCTTGGCGTAGGTCCGCTCTTCCTCCACGGCCGGATAGACCACCGTGACCAAACGGTAATCCACCTCCTTGATCAGGCCGAGGCCCAGTTCGGTCTCGGATTCACTGAGCCAGCGCTGGCCGGGGGTAAAGTCGGTCATAGATATCCTGTGGCCGGTGGATTCGGGAGCGGAATTATACGGATTCGAGGCCGTCAGTGCGATCAAAGGCTGGTTTTTCCGCGCTCGCCGCCGCTTCAAAAAACGCCCGGGTCGCTTCGTCGGCGGGAAAATACTGCTCGATCCGCAGCTCTTCCATCACCACGTCCACCGCCGTGCCGAAACAGGCCAGGGTGGAAAAGGTGCTCAAGCGCCGGCCGGCGATATCCAACTGCAGGGTAAGCATGGGTTCCACCGTGGCCGGTGTATGTGCCAGCAACGCCTCCACATCGGCGAGCTCGCCCAGCCGCTGATAGAGCGCGCGCAGCGCGGTGTCCGGCCGGGTGTCCAGATCGCGCCGCAGCCGCCGCAGCAGAAAACCGGCCACGGTGTCCCAGTTGGCGATGAACGGGCGGAAACCTTCCGGGTGGAACACCAGCTCGACGATGTTGCCGGTGTGCGGCAGCGGCCCGCCCTCGGCGACGATCGCCTGGATCAGCGCCTGCTGGGCCGGGTTGGCGAGCAGCAGATTCCAGTGCGCGTCCAGCACCGCCGCCGGGTAGGGCGAATGGCTGTCGAGCATCACTTCCAGCGCCCGGCGTACCGGCGCCATGGCCGGGTCGTCGAGCCGCGTCTCGGAAAAACGCGGCGGATGGCCGGCGGCCACCAGCAAATGGTTGGTGTCCCGACAACTGAGATCCAGCGCTTCCGCCAGCCGCCGCAACAGCCCGGCGCTGGGCTGCGCCCGGCCGGTTTCCACGAAGCTCAAATGGCGGCTGGAAACCCCCGCCCGTACCGCCAGATCAAGCTGGCTCAGCCGCCGGTTGCGGCGCCATTCCGCTAACAGTAGTCCCGCCTGCACGCCCTGCCTCCCATTACCTCACGGGTAATTGTTTCGCTTCTCCCCAACGGGGATTCTGACTTTATCAGAAACCTGAAGGAGAAAGACCATGCCCTGGAAATCACTCAAACTCGCCCTGCTCTTCAATGCCGTCGGCACCGCCCTGCTGGGCCTGCTGTTGATCATCGACGCCGGCGTCATCGCCCGCCTGGCCGGCGCCCACGCCGGCGCCATCCCGCCGCTGATCTGCACCCTGGCCGGCGCTGTCTTCCTGCTGTTCGCCGCCGACCTGGCCTTCGTCGGCACCCGCAAGCCGATCCCCCAGGGCATGGCGAAGCTGCTCACCCTCGCCGACGTCGCCTTCGTCATCGCGATCCCGGTGGTCATGTTCGCGGCGTCGCCCTGGCTGTCCAACCTCGGCCAGATCCTGCTCGCCGACCTGGCGCTGCTCACCGCCTTCCTGGCCTGGTGCCAATGGCGCGGCCTGCGCCAGCTCCAGCCCGCCCCGGCCAGTTCCTGACGGCGCGGGTTCGTGTAGCGGCACTGTGGGAGCGGGCCTTGTGGGAGCGGGCCCCGCCCGCGAAAGGGAGCGAAGCTCCCGGCAGGATCCCAGAGAGCTTTCTGACAGCGGCACCATCAGCGTCTCTGGGATCCCGCCGGCCGGCAAAGCCGGCCTTTCGCTTGCAAGGCAAGCTCCCACAAGCCGAGCTCCGTAGAAAGGTTCGGCGCCAGCTATGACCCGCGTCCCCGCTGGAGGGACCCACACCTCCCGGAGGGCACCACCACATTGACACCGCCAGAAAAAATATCGAGTACTCTGTACCGGTCTTCAAACAGCCAAGGGTATTGCCATGGGCGACGTGGTCCCCTTTCAGAAACCGGACAGGAAGAAACCCAAGAAGGGCCTGTGCCAGCACGGCTTTCATAAATGGAAAGTGGTCAAGCACACCCGGTTCGACAGCCAGCAGGGCAAGCTGGTCACCCGTTACCAGTGCGAGCGCTGCGGCAAGCATAAAGTCGAAGCACGCTAAGAGGCACACCGACATGCTGGAAATGAAAACCGAATGCGAGCATTGCCAGAACGCTCTGATCGAGCAGGGCGAAGTGTATATCTGCTCCTATGAGTGCACCTTCTGCGTGGATTGTTGCACCGCGCTGGGCGGGGTCTGCCCCAATTGCGCCGGCGAGCTGGTCCGTCGTCCGCGACGCGCGGAGCCAACAGCATGAGCGGCGAGACGAAGGCCGGAGCGGGCCACCAGGTCGACACCGCCAGCGGCTATCGGGTGCCGGTAACCTGGTACCCGGGCGCGCCGGACCAGCCGGTGATCGTGCTGATGCCCGCCCTGGGCGTGGCGGCGCGTTTTTACGACAAGCTCGCCGGGGTGCTGGCGGACAGCGGCCTCAATGTCGCCGTGATGGAGCAACGCGGCCAGGGTGACAGCGGCTTGCGCCCCGGCCGTCGCCACGACTGGGGGTTCGCCGAGGTGCTCGACAATGACGTGCCGGCGCTGCTCGCCTGGGCCGGCGAACAGCGGCCCGGAGCGCCGCTATGGTTGATGGGCCACAGCCTGGGCGGCCACTTCGCCGCGATCACCGCCGGGCGCTTCGCCGACCGGGTCAGCGGCGTGGTTCTGGTGGCCACCGGCAGCCCCTGGTGGAAAGCCTTCGAAGGTGCCCGCGCGCAACCGGACGCGAAAAGCGTGCGCCGGCTGATCCGGCTGATTCCCGCCGCCGGCCTGTTGTTCGGCTACTTCCCCGGCGAGCGCATCGGCTTCGGCGGCAACGAAGCACGCGGCATCATGAACGACTGGCGCACCCTGGCGAAGCACAACCGCTACCGCGCCCGGGGTCTGGCGGAGGATCTGGACGCCGCCGTGGCCGGCTATCCGGGACCGGTGCTGGCGGTGCGGCTGGCGGACGATGCCCTGGCGCCGGAAGCGTCGGTGAAGGCGGTGACGGACAAGTTCCGCAACGCGCGACTCAGCCAGCAGGTGGTCACCGCCGAACAGCTTGGCGACCGCGCCGATCACTTTCGCTGGGCGCGCC
This sequence comes from uncultured Alcanivorax sp., assembly GCA_964556345.1. Taxonomy (GTDB): domain Bacteria; phylum Pseudomonadota; class Gammaproteobacteria; order Pseudomonadales; family Alcanivoracaceae; genus Alloalcanivorax. Next base: position 26,989 of record CAZKWA010000012.1, on the reverse strand, counting down.
AGGCCCGGGTCGTCGCCGATCTGGTCACGCCCTTTGTTGCCGGTCCCCGATAGCGGTAATCTTGCCCCTTCGCCCGGCAACAACCAGACCGTACCCGCATGGCCCGCCATTCAGAGATAACAACAAGCGCCCAGCCCGGAGGCCACCCGTGAGCGGCCCGATCCTGATCTTCGATTCCGGGGTCGGCGGCCTGTCGGTGGTGAAGGCCCTGCACGAGCAGATGCCCGGCGCGCCGCTCGCCTATGTGTGCGACAACGCGGCGCTGCCCTACGGCACCAAGCCGGACGCCTGGCTGGTCAACCGCATCGTGGAAGTGTGCCGGGCGGCGGTGGCCGCCAGCGGCGCCCGGGTGCTGGTGGTGGCCTGCAACACCGCCAGCACGCTGGCCCTGGACGCCCTGCGCGCCGAGCTGTCGATACCGGTGGTGGGCACCGTGCCCGCCATCAAGCCCGCCGCCGCGCTCAGCCGCAGCGGCGTGATTGGCCTGCTGGCCACCTCCGCCACCGTCACCCGTCCCTACACCGACAACCTGATCCGCGACTTCGCCGGCCACTGCACCGTGGTGCGGGTGGCCGCCGACGGCCTGGTGGACCAGGCCGAGCGGCTGCTGGCCGGCGAGCCGCTGGACAACGCCATTCTGGACGCCGGGCTGGCGCCCCTGTGGCGCGCCCCGACCCTGGACACCGTGGTGCTCGGCTGCACCCACTTCCCGCTGCTGCGCGACCTGCTCGACAGCCGCGCCCCGCGCCCGGTGCAATGGGTGGACTCCGGCAGCGCCATCGCCCGCCGCGTGGCCCAGGTGACCGGCGCCCCCTTCGAAACGCCTTCCGACGGTCTTGCGCCGGCCTGGGCCACCGATCCGCGCCCGCGGGGGCTGGTTCCCGGTTTCAGTGCCTTCGGCTTCGCACCGCCGGCCGCACTGGCGGTACCTCTGGCACTGCCTGTTTGACCGCTCTCCGGTTTCCGGATGTTGTGCGCGGGGTGGCTTTCGGATACTGTCCAAACGAACAGTCTTCATAGGGAGCGGTATCGTGAAACCAAGAATGAGTTTGCTGACGCTCGGCGTCCGGGATCTGGCGCGCTCGGTGCGGTTCTACGAACAGGGTCTGGGGCTGCCGCGAAAGCCCTCGCCGCCGGAGGTGGCGTTTTTCACGCTCAATGGCACCTGGCTGGGGCTCTACGGCCGCCAGGCGATGGCCGAGGAAGCCGGGGTGGGCGACGACGACGGTGGCGGCTTTGCCGGCTTCACCATCGCCCACAATGTGCATTCGGAGCAGGAAGTGGATCAGGTGCTCGCCCAGGCCGAGGCGGCCGGCGCCACCCTGGTGAAGCCCGGCCACAGAGCGTCCTGGGGTGGCTACCTGGGTTACTTCTCCGATCCGGACGGCTTCCTGTGGGAAGTGGCTCACAATCCGGAGTTCTGGGTCGGCCCCGAGGACGACTGAACCGCGGCCTGGAGATCATTCACGCCGTACGGGGCCGTTCAGCCAATCCTGGATGGCCCCGCGTGTCTCGGCGCTATTGATGATCCCCAGGTGGCCGACCCCTTCCAGTATCTCCACTTTGGCCTCGTCGCTGTGCTCGCGGAACAGGGGCGCGTAGGCGTCGCTGTTAAAGCTGCCGTCGTCGCCGCCGGCCAGCACCAGGGTGGGCGCGCGTAGCGCGTCCAGGTCCGCGCCGTAGTCGTCGCGCGGGTGCAGGGACCGCTGCAGGCGGTAGCTGTAGGCCAGGGTCTCGGTGCCGTCGCGCACCGTCTCGGGCATATTGAATTCGATCACGGTCAGGTCGTTGAGGACGGTGATGCCGACGCGGTTCAGCACCCCGAGCAGGATCAGCCGGGGAAGCTTGGGGCTGGCCCAATCCGATTCGCTGTTCGCGCTGGTGGGCGCGCTGTGATGGATATAGGGCGCCAGCAGAATATAGCCGTCGACGGGCACGGGTGGCGCACCGCCGGCATGGCGGATCACCAGGCCGCCACCGCTGGAATGGCCGGTCAGAAACAGCGCCGCGCCGGGGTGCGCCCGGCGCACCAGGCCCAGGAAATCATCCAGGTCGTCCTCGAGTTGCCCGATGTAGTCCACGTCGCCGCGCCGTACCGGGTCCGGTCCGTGACCGCGCAGGTCCGGCGTGTAGACACGGGCGGTGCCGCTCTCGGCGAGGCCGGCGGCGAGCGGTTGAAGGTAGGCGCTGTGGTAGCCGGAACCGTGCAGCATCACGATGACGGTGTCGGCGCCGCCTTCGTCGGCGCTGGCGTACCGACGATAGTGCAGGGTGGTGCCGTCCCGGGCCTGGTACTGACGCAGCGCCGGCGGCGGCTCGCCGCCGGTTACCTGCTCGAAGTCCATACCGCTGTCCCGCTGAGCCGCGACCGGCGCGGCGAGCAGCATGGCCAGTGTGCCGGTCAGCCAGAGCGCCGATGACGTGTTGCGTCCGGTGCGCCACATAATGGCCTCGTTTTGTTCTGCTAATCCTGGCCGGGCACTGTGCGTTTTCAACGCCGCCGCTGCAAGACCTCGCCGTGTCAGCCGAGAATCATCACCGCCTGGCCGGCATTGATCTGCTGACCTTCCTGGCGGGCGATGTGCACCACCTTGCCGGCTTCCGGGGCGGCCACTTCGATTTCCATCTTCATGGATTCCAGCACCGCCACCACCTGGCCTTCCGCCACGCGGTCGCCTTCGGCCACGGTGAGCTTCCAGATGTTGCCGGCGGTGGGCGATTCCACCGGCGTGCCCTCGGGCAGGCTGTCCGCTTCCTCGGCGTTCAGGTCCTGCTGGGATTCAAAATTGATCTGGCCGCTTTCCACCCAGCGTTGCAGTTCCTCGTCGAAGGCCCGGTTGCGGGCGTCGGTGAAGGCGCGGATGGAGGCGTCGTTTTCCTCCAGGAAACGCTGGTATTCGCCCAGGTTGAAGGTGGTTTCCTCGACCCGGAACGGGTAACGGCCCTTGGGAAAGTCGCGGCGGATTTGTTGCAGCTCCTCGGCGCTGACTTCGTAGAAACGGATCTGGTCGAAGAAGCGCAGCAGCCAGGGTTGAGTGAACGCCTCGGTGCGGTGGAAGCGGTTCCACATCTGCAGGGTGCGGCCCACGAACTGGTAGCCGCCGGGGCCTTCCATGCCGTAGACGCACAGATAGGAGCCGCCGATGCCCACCGAGTTTTCCGCGGTCCAGGTGCGCGCCGGGTTGTACTTGGTGGTGACCAGCCGGTGGCGCGGGTCATAGGGGGTGGCCACCGGCGCGCCGAGATAGACATCGCCCAGGCCCATCACCACATAGCGGGCCTCGAACAGGATTTTCTTGACCTCGTCGAGGCTGTCCAGGCCGTTGATGCGGCGGATGAACTCGATGTTGCTGGGGCACCAGGGGGCGTCCTGGCGCACCGACTGCATGTATTTCTCGATCGCCAGGCGGCAGGCTTCGTCGTCCCAGCTGAGCGGCAGGTGGACGATGCGCGAAGGCACTTCCAAGTCGTCCTGCTTGTCCAGGGTCAGCTCGGCCCGTTTCAAAAGCGCCAGCAGTTCCCGACGCGGCAGCACGGTGGGTTCGAAATGCACCTGCAGGGAGCGGATGCCCGGCGTCAGTTCGAGAATGCCGTCCAGCTTTTGCTCTTCCAGCCACAGCATCAGGGCGTGGGCGCGGAAACGCAGCCGCAGGTCCAATTCCAGGGGGCCGTATTCCACCAGCAGGTAGCGGTCGCCGGCGGCGCGGTAGACCACCTCCGGGCCGTCTTGTTGTTCTTCCAGGCGGTCCAGGATCGGCGTGGTCACGGTGGCCGGCTTCGGGGCCAGTGTCGGCGCGTTCAGGTCGGCCAGGCAGGCGTCTTGCTCCGCCGCCAGTTGGTCCGCGTCATCCAGGCTGAGGGGCACGAAGCGCAGGCGGTCGCCGGCCTTGAGCTGGCCCAGCTTCCAGCGGTCGGCGGCGATCACCGTGGCCGGGCATACGAAGCCACCCAGGGACGGGCCGTCCGGCCCCAGGATCACCGGCATGTCGCCGGTGAAATCCACGGTGCCCACGGCGTAGGCGTTGTCGTGGATATTGGACGGGTGCATGCCCGCTTCGCCGCCGTCGCTGCGCGCCCACTCCGGTTTCGGGCCCACCAGGCGGATGCCGGTGCGGCTGGAGTTGTAGTGCACCTGCCAGTCGGCGCTGAAGAAGGTGGCCATGTCGTCGTCGGTGAAAAAGTCCGGCGCGCCGTGGGGGCCGTAGATCACGCGCAGTTCCCAGTGGGTTCCCAGGGCGGGTTTCAGGCTGTCGGGCACGGTCGCCGTGGGGTTCTCCGGCGCGGTCGGCTCGGCGTCGAAGTGCAGCACGTCGCCGGTGCGGATAGCGCGCCCGCCGTGGCCGCCGAACTGCCCCAGGGTGAAGGTGCTGCGCGAGCCCAGGTAGGGCTGGCACCGCAGGCCGCCGGCGAGGGTCAGATAGGCGCGGGCGCCGTCGCCTTGCACCTTGCCCAGCTTCAGGGTCTGGCCGGCGGCGACGGAAACCGCCTGGTAGCTTGGCAGCGGCTCGCCGTCCAGGGTGGCGCCCATGTCCGCGCCGGTGAGGGCGATGCGGGTGCCGTGGTTGAAGCGCAGGGTGGGGCCGTTGAGGGTGAATTCCAGGCCGGCGGCGTCCTCGGCGTTGCCCAGCAGGCGGTTGCCGAGGCGGAAGCTGAGCGCGTCGAACGGGCCCGAGGGCGGCACGCCGATCGGCCAGTAGCCGCGCCGGCCCGGGTAGTCCTGCACCGTGGTCAGGGTGCCGCCGGCGAGCACGTCCAGGGTGGTGGGGTGGTACTCAAAGTCGTTCAGGTAGCGGGTGGTCATGGCGCCGTTCTGGAACGCCCGGTCGGCGAGAATCGCCAGCACATAGTCGCGGTTGGTTTCGATGCCCTCCACACGGGTGTTTTCCAGGGTGCGTTGCAGGGCGATCAGCGCGGTTTCCCGGTCCGCTTCGAAGACGATCAGCTTGGCCAGCATGGGGTCGTACAGCGGCGATACCGTCAGGCCCGGTTCGATCCAGTGGTCGATGCGCAGGGCCTGGCCGTCGGCCTCGGGAAACTCGGCGGTGGTGAGCAGGCCGGCGCTGGGTTGGAAATCCTTGTTGGGATCCTCCGCGTACAGGCGCGCCTGCAGGGCATGGCCGCGCGGCTTGAGGCCCTCGCCCAGGGTGGCCAGGGGCGGCAGCTCATCGGCGGCCAGTTGCACCATCCAGCGCACCAGGTCGATGCCGAACACCTGCTCGGTGACGCCGTGCTCCACCTGCAGGCGGGTGTTCACTTCCAGAAAGTAGAAGCGGTTGCTGTCCTGGTCGAGGATGAACTCCACGGTGCCGGCGTTGCGGTAATCCACCGCCGCCACCAGCCGCCGGGCGGTGGCGTGCAGGGTGGCGCGCACCTCGTCCGGCAGGTTGGGGGCCGGCGTTTCTTCCAGCACTTTCTGGTGGCGGCGCTGGGCGGAGCAGTCGCGCTCGCCCAGGGCCAGGGCGTTCCCCGCGCCGTCGCCGAACACCTGCACTTCGATATGGCGGGCCCGCTGGATGTATTTTTCCAGGAAGACGCCGTCGTTGGAGAAGTTGTTGGCGCTCAGCCGGCGCACGCTGTCCCAGGCCTTTTCCAGGCCGGCCGCGTCGTGGCAGATCTGCATGCCGATGCCGCCGCCGCCGGCGGTGCTCTTGAGCATCACCGGGTAGCCGATCCGTTCGGCGGCTTGCAGCGCCGCCGCCGGGTCGGCGAGAAGGCCGGTGCCGGGCAGCAGCGGCACGTCGTTTTGTTCCGCCAGGGCGCGGGCGGTGTGTTTCAGGCCGAAGTCGCGCATCTGTTGCGCGGTGGGGCCGATAAAGGCGATGCCGTTGCTTTCGCAGCGCTCCACGAAGTCCGGGTTTTCACTGAGAAAGCCGTAGCCGGGGTGCACCGCGTCGATGCCGTGTTCGGCCATCAGCGCGAACAGCTTGTCCTGGTTCAGGTAGGTTTGCGCGGCGTTGCCCTCGCCCAGATAGAGCGCCTGATCCGCCAGGGCCACGTGGCGGGATTCGGTGTCCGCGTCGGCGTACACCGCCACGCTGGTGACGCCCAGCTCCTTGAGGGTGCGGATGATGCGGGTGGCGATGGCGCCGCGATTGGCGATTAAAACCTTGTTGAACATGACGTCGGCTCTCTTGCGAAGGCGGGCCGTCCCGCCGTGGTGTTGCCTTGCGCCGGGGTCGTCCCCGGGGGCGTTGTCGGTGAACGCCGTTACCAGATCAGCACTTCGATGGGCGTGGGGTTGTAGCCGTTGCAGGGGTTGTTGAGCTGCGGGCAGTTGGAAATCAGCACGGTGATGTTCATCAGTGCTTTCAGTTCCACGTACTTGCCGGGCGCGGAAATACCGTCCTCGAAGGTGAGCCCGCCGTCGGCGGTCACCGGCACATTCATAAAGAAATTAATGTTGTGGGTGATGTCCCGCTTGCCCAGGCCGAACTCTTCGTGTTCGTTGACGGCCAGCATCCAGCTGTCGCGGCAGGCGTGCATGCAGCGCTTTTCCAGGTCGTAGCGCACGGTGTTGCTTTCCGTGGCGCAGGCGCCGCCCAGGGTGTCGTGCCGGCCGCAGGTGTCGGCGCTGATCTCCAGCATCGGGTTGTTGCGGTTGGAGCGCAGCACGGTGCCGGCGGTGAGGTAGACATTGCCCTGCTCGCGGATGGTGTCCATGGCGCTGTAGCGCTCGGCGCTGTCATCGGCGTTGAAGAACAGGGTGTCGGCGGCCTGGTTGCCTTCCAGATCCAGAATCCGGACCGTTTCGCCTTTTTTCACCACTTTCAGAAAATAGTCGCCGGCGGGGACCACTTCCCGGAAGGCGGCCTCTTCAGGTTTGAGCGTGCTCTCTTTGATCATTTTGTCCTCCTTACGGCTCAGGCTTCGCCCAGGTAGTACAGCCGGTTGTTTTCGAAGGCGCGGCCGTTCTCGGGGCGAAAGTTCAGACAGTAGTCGTCCGCCGTCACCGGGTCCGCCTTGAGCATCTCCACATGCACTGGTTTTTTGGGGTATTGCGTTGCCGGGTTGAGCGGATGTGGGCAGGTGTGCATCACCACCAGCGTGTCCATCTCGAAGCGCAGCGTGACTTGAGCTCCGGCCTTGGCGGCGGCGGGGTCGAAGGACATCCGGCCGGTGTCGTCGGTGGCCACCTTGCTGAACAGGTTCAGGTTGGCGGCCAGGTCCCGTTCGGTGAGGCCGTACTTGGCCAGCTCGGTGAGAAAGCTGGTGTGGCCGCTCAGGTACCAGTCGTTGTGGTGGTCCTGGTAGCGGTGCTCGCCGTATTTTTCCTTCACTTGCCGCGGGTGCAGGTTGCCGCACACGGTGTCGTGCCAGCCGAAGCTGTCCTCGACGATGGAGGCGAACACCCGGCCCATGTCCGAGTACAGGCAGTTGCCCTTGGTCAGTTTGAAGGTGTGCTGGCCCTTGAGGCTGTCCGGGGCGTTGTAGCGCTCCAGCTTTTCCTCCGGGTTATAGAACAGCATGCCCACGTTGGCGCCGCCGTCCACGTCGGTGAGGCGCAGGGCGGTGCCGCGCCGCATCCGGAAGGACCAGTGCGCGCCGCCGGGCAGGGTGTATTGGTAGAGCGGGGTTTGCATGGGGTAGCTCCTCGTTCGCTGGTTACGGGGGTCGATATCAGGCGCCCAGCACCCGGGCGGTGGAATCGACGCTCTGCGTGATCGACCGCAGGGTGCCTTTGTCGCTGTTGCCCACCGGCAGGTCGTAGGTGATGCGCGCGCCATAGCTGCCGGGGGTTTGCGGGTCCAGCCGCTCTTTGTCGAACACCCACATGCGGGTGCCGAGAAAAAAGCCCTCGGCCAGGTCATGGGTGATCATGAACACGGTCAGGTCCTGTTTGCGCCACAGGTCCAGCACCAGTTCGTGCATGTCACGGCGGATGCCCGGGTCCAGGGCGCCGAAGGGTTCGTCCAGTAGCAGAATGCGCGGCTTCTTGATCAGTGCCTGGGCCAGCGCGAGGCGTTGCTGCATGCCGCCGGACAGCTCGTGGGGGTATTTGGTCAGGGCCTGATCCAGCCCCACGGACGCGAGCATTGCCTCGGCCTGTTCGCGCAGCGCGCGACGTTTGCCGCCGAACACGCGGCCCAGCCAGCGGCTGCTTTCCAGTTCGCCGGCCAGCATCACGTTGTCCACCACGGTGAGATGCGGCAGCACGGAGTAGCGTTGGAACACGATGCCCCGGGTGGCATCGGGCTCATCGGGAATCGGCTTGCCGTCCAGCAACAGCTCGCCCCGGGTGGGGCTCTCGGTGCCCAGCATCATTTTCAGGAAGGTGGTCTTGCCGCAGCCGGAGGCGCCCACCACGGTGACGAACTCGCCTTCCTCGACGCTGGCGTTGAGCCGTTCCAGGACCACGTCCTTGCCGTATTCTTTCCACAGATTCTTGATCTCGATGGCAGCCATGCCGGCCTCCTTATTGCGCGCCGTGGAACCAGGGGTAACGCCACTGGGAATAGCGCTTGAGCGCGAAGTCGATGGCGAACGCCAGGAAGGTGATCCAGGCCACGTAGGGCAGAATCACGTCCATGGCCAGGTAGCGGCGCACCAGGAAGATGCGGTAGCCCAGGCCTTCGGTGGCGGCGATGGCTTCCGCGGCGATCAGGAACAGCCAGGCGGAACCCAGCGACAACCGCACCGAACTGAGCAGGCGCGGCATGATCTGCGGCCACACCAGGCGGGTGATGATCTGCCAGGTGTTGGCGCCCAGCGTCTGCATCTTGATGATCTGCTCGGTGGGGATCTCTTCCGCCCGCTGCTGGAGATCGCGGATCAGAAACGGCGTGATGCCGATGATGATCAGCATCACCTTGGCCAGTTCGCCGAGCCCGAAAATAATGAACAGGATTGGCAGGATCGCCAGCGGCGGCACCAGCGACATGCCGGTGACCAGCGGCGAAATACCGGCCCGGAACAACGGCAGGGAACCGGTGGCGATGCCCACCACCAGCCCGATCAGGGCGCTGATCAGCACGCCGATGGCGAGCCGCTGCAAGCTGGCCAGGGTGTCCACCAACAGGGTGTATTCGCCGCTGCGTTTGCTGGGCTCGAACGCCATGCGCTCGATGGCGTCGACGAAACTGCTCATCGCCGGCAGCAGCTTGTCGTTGGGGTTGGCGTCCAGGCGCGCGTCGGAGGCGACCAGATACAGCACCGCCAGCACCACGAACGGCAGCAGGCCGAGGGCCCACCGGCCCACCGGGCCGGCCTGGCGATTAATCAGTTTCTTCATGGGCTCTGTCCTCGCGGCAGCGAATCGGGGTCTACAGTTCGCCGTCGGCGGCCATCTTCATGTAGCTCGGGTCGAAGCGCAGTCGCACGTTGGATTCCTGGCCATACACGCCGCTGGGGGTCTGCACGCCCACGAAGCCCGCGTCCGGTGCGCCCTCGCCGAGCAGCCCGTGCTTAAAGGAGAATTCGGCGACCCGCTGCATGGTGGTTTTCAGCCGCGCGCTGTTGACGAAGGCCACCGCGTCGGCGGGCTGGTAGAACATCCGCGTGGCGTCCAGTTGACGCTCGAACCCGGCGCGGTCGGTGCCGGCCACTTCGCCCATGTAGGCGCGCGCTTCGCGGGCGGCGTCATCGTCACCGCGCATCGTCGCCATGATCTCGTACCAGGCGCCGGTGAGCGCCTTGCCCAGGGCCGGGTTGGCGTTGAGGGTTTCGGTGTTGACCACCATCAGGTCGATGATCTCGCCGGGAATCTTCGAGGAGTCGAACACTTTATTGGCGCCGGGCTGGGTGGTGAGTGTGCTCAGCAGCGGGTTCCAGGTGGCCACGGCGGTGACGTCGCCGGTCTGGTAGGCGGCCACCAGGTCGGCGTCGGAGGTGTTCTCCACGTCGATATCCCGTTCGCTGAGCCCGACGCTCTCCAGCGCCCGTGCCAGCAGGTAATGGGAAACGGACAGCTCCACCAGGTTCACTTTCTGGCCTTTGATGTCCGCCAGCGTGTCCTTGTTCTTGAGCACGATGCCGTCGTTGCCGTCGGAGAAATCACCGACGATCAGCGCGGTGCTGTCCACGCCGCCGGCGGCGGGAATCGTGAGGGCGTCCATGTTGGTCATGGTGCAGCCGTCGTACTGGCCGGCGGTGTACTGGTTGATGGATTCGATGTAGTCGTTGATCTGCACCACATCGATGTCGATGTCGTACTTGTCGGCCCACTTGTCGACGATGCCCTGGGTGTCGCCGTAGTCCCAGGGAATCCAGCCCACATAGATCGACCAGCACACCTGGAAGCTGTCGCGCTGGGCCTGGGCGGGGCCGCTGAGGGCGAGAAGGGAAAGACTGATGATAAGCGCGGAAACGCCGGCTGACAGTATACGGGTCATGGCGACCTCCTTGGTTACGGGCGATGAGGAATCCAATGACAGGGTGTCATCATGTCCTCCCGGGCTTTTATCCCGCCGTGTAACCTCCCCGGCGCACCGGGCGAAGGTCGACCGCTCTCGGACCAGGCGTCAGCGCCGCTGACCGGAACCCTAGCTGTCCATTGATAGCAAATTGTCGAGTCGTGATGGCGATACCGGCCATTCGATTCCTGCTTCCAACAGAGCAAGACCGGTGCCAGAACGGGCAAGGCGTTGATTTACAAGGGTTGGCCCCGTGCCAGGGCGTCGCCAGGGGCGCTTATAGGGCAGGCAAGTGCGCGCTATTGGTGCGCGGCGCCCCAGGACGGGGCGCCGTGGCCGGTCAGGGCTGGTCGATGAAGTCCATCAAGGCTTCCCAGCTCACCAGGTCGGCTTCTTTGTCGTAGGCCAGCGGCAGCTCGAAGCGTTTACCGGTCTCGTCCGCCTTGGGATTGGTGAAGCCGTGCTGGACGCCCGGGAAGCTGAGCAGCTGGAACCGGGCCCCCGCCGCGGTGAGTTCGTCCACCAGGGCACTGACCTGATCGGCCGGCACCATCGGGTCCGCCTGGCCGGTGACCACCAGCACGCGGGCCTGGATATCGCCCTCGCCGGCGGGCTGCTCGGTGCCCAGCATGCCGTGGAAGCTGGCCACGCCGGCCAGGTCGTTGCCGCGCCGCGCCTGCTCCAGCACCACGCCGCCGCCGAAGCAGTAGCCCACCGCGAAAATGCGCGCGTCGTCCACGTATTGCTGGTCGCGCAGAATGCTCTTGGCCGCGTTAAAGCGGGCGGTGAGCGTTTCCGGCTCCGACAGGGCCTGCTCCATGAACGTTTTGGCGTCCTTGGGGTGGCTGGCCACCTGGCCTTCGCCGTACATGTCCACCGCCAGGGCCACATAGCCCTCTTCCGCGAGCAGGCGGGCGCGGTTGCGGGCATAGTCGTTAAGCCCCCACCATTCGTGCACCACGATGACGCCGGCGGTGGTGCGGTCCAGGTCCTCGTCCATGAACAGCACGCCCTGGCCCAGGCCGCCGGGCAGTTTCACGGCCTTTTCCACCACGTCGGCGGCGGCGATGCCGCTCAGCATCAGCAGGCCCAGCACAATACTCAGTCGTTTCATGGTCGCTCCCTTGATGATTGGTGGTGATCGTTACTCGTCCCACACCCAGCGCAGCGGCTCGCCGAAATCGTCGTAAAGCAGCTTCCGGCGCGGCCGGCGTTTGTGCGTCGGCCGGCTGGCGCGGCGCTTGCGCGCGTCGATGGCGGCCACCACCTCCGAGAGGTCCGTGCGGGTGGCGCGCGGCGCCTGGGAAAATGGAAACGCACGCTGCCCGCGCGGCTGCTCCGGGTCGTTACCGGAAACGCCGTGCGGTACTTCCTTGATGCGTCCGCCGTGGGAGAGAAATCGCTCCATATCGCGTTTCAGACGCCGGCGCTGCTGTTCCTTACTATTGCGGACTTTCATCGGGTCGGGGGGATCGGGCAAATAGCCTTCCACCATAGCAGTGGAAGGCGGGGGCGAGAAGATGCCGGAGCGCCGTTACAGGCCTTTATCGAGGGTTCCGGGTGGCGGCGGCGTCTGGCCGGCGCGCAAGGGGTTGCAGTTCTTGATGATGACCTTGCCTTCCAGCATGTTGCCGCGTGAATACTCCTGGAAGATGCAGCGGTTGGTCTCCGGGTCGTAGTTCTCGATCCACAGGTTGTCGCCTTTCCAGGTGGCCGCCACATGCTGGTGGCCTTCCTGCACGGTCACACTCATGGTGCCGCCCAGACGCTTGACGAAAATCTGTTCCAGCCAAAAATAGTAGAGCAGGGTGCTGAGCAGCCAGATCACCACGGCGGTAATAAGCGCCGGTTTCCATTTGCCCATGCGCACGCCGATGCCGAACAGGGCAAGAAAGATGGCGGCCGCCACCAGCAGCCAATACAGGTAGGTGATCATGCGGAGCTCCTTGTTTCAGGCTATTGTTGTAACAATGCGAATAGATGCTTCGATGATAGCAACTCCCGGCAAAACAGGTGTAAAACCGTGAAACAGAGCACGGCGGGGCCGCCCGGCGACTGGTGGGTGTATATGCTGCGCTGCGCCGACGGCTCCCTGTACACCGGCGTCACCACGGACGTGCTGCGCCGCTGGCGGGAACACAACGGCGGCCCGCGCGGTGCCCGTTACACCCGCGCCCGGCGGCCGGTGGCGCTGGTGCTGTGCGTGGCGGTACCCGGCCGTGCCGCCGCCGGACGGCTGGAGGTGCGCTTGAAAGCGCTGTCCCGCGCCCGCAAGGAAAGGCTGATTCAGGCGGTTACCGGGGTTTCGGTTGCTAATCCCGCCGGGAGTTGCTTGACTGCGTTCACTTCTGAATTGGAGAACCCGGAATGAACTTTTGGCGTGTTTTCATGCTGATGTGGCTTGCCGTGACGCTGGCCGGCTGCGGCATCAACAATATTCCCACCTATGACGAGCAGGTGAAGGCGGCCTGGTCCCAGGTGGAGAACCAGTATCAACGGCGTGCCGATCTGGTGCCCAACCTGGTCAACACCGTGAAAGGCTTCGCCGACCAGGAGCGCGAAGTGCTGGTGGAGGTCACCGAGGCTCGCGCCAAGGTGGGTTCCATTCAGATGGACGAGAGCATTCTCAATGACCCGCAGAAATTCCAGCAGTTCGAGCAGGCGCAAAGCCAGCTCGGGTCCGCCCTGCAGCGGTTGATGGTGGTGGTAGAGCGCTACCCGGAGCTCAAGTCCAACCAGAACTTCCTGACCCTGCAGTCCCAGCTGGAAGGCACCGAAAACCGCATCGCGGTGGCGCGCCGGGACTACATCCAGGCGGTGCAGCAGTACAACACCGAGATCCGCACCTTCCCGGGGCGCATCTGGCACAGCGTGCTGTACAGCGAGCTGGAGCCACGCGAAAACTTCGAAGCCACCACGGAGAACGCCGAACAGGCGCCCTCCGTTAATTTCGAATGAGGGCGGCGCTGCAAACCAACCCTGCCCGCGGGCTCTGGCTGGGCGTAACCTTGCTGCTGGCCGCCCTGGCGCTGCCCGCCACCGCCCAGGAGTTCCCGTCGCTCACCGGCCGGGTGGTGGACAACGCCGAACTGCTGACACCGGCCCAGGAACAGGCGCTCACCGAGCGGCTGGCCGCCGAAGAACAGCAAAGCTCCAACCAGATCGTGGTGGTGACCCTGGCGGACCTGCAGGGCTACGACATCGCGGACTACGGCGTCCGGCTGGGCCGGGAGTGGGGCATCGGCCAGGAAGGCACCGACAACGGCGCGCTGCTGATCATCGCGCCCAACGAGCGCCAGGTGCGTATCGAAGTGGGCTACGGGCTGGAAGGGGCGCTGACCGACGCGATCTCGTCCAGCATCATCCGCAACGACATCCGCCCCGCGTTCCGGCAAGGCGATTTCGCCGGCGGCATTAATGCCGCTGTCACCTCCATCTTCGCCGCCATCGAGGGCGAGTATCAGGCCCCGGCCGGGGCCGACCGCGCCGACCGCAAGGAGGCCTCCAGCCTGCAGGCGCTGCTCTATCTGATCGGCCTGGTGGTCTTCACCTTCTTCCTGTCATTCGGCGGCCTGGGCCGCAAAGGCGGGCGCCGTGGCGCCGGCGCCGCCGGCCTGATGTTCCTGCCCATGGGTATGGGCGGCATGGGCGGCGGTGGCGGCGGTGGTTTCGGAGGCGGCGGCTTCGGCGGCGGCGGTGGCGGTTTTGGAGGCGGTGGCGCCTCGGGAGGTTGGTAATGTTATTGAATGAAGAAAACCAGAAACGGGTAGCCCGGGCGATCGCCGCCATCGAGAAAGACACCGACGCCGAGCTGGTCACCGTGCTGGCCCGCCAGGCCGACGACTACCGCTACATCCCGATGATGTGGGCGGCGCTGCTGTCGCTGCTGGTGCCTCTGGCGCTGGCGTTCATGCCGGTGGGCCTGGACGCCCTGGAAACCCTGCTTGCCCAGTGGACCGTGCTGGTGGTGCTGGCGGTACTGTTCCGCTGGCCGCCGCTGATGATGAAACTGGTGCCCAAGCGCGTGAAGCACTGGCGCGCCGCCAACCTGGCCCGGCGCACCTTCCTCGATCAGGGCCTGCACCACACCCGGGGCGACCACGGCGTACTGATCTTCGTCAGTGAGGCCGAGCACTACGTGGAAATCCTCGCTGATCGCGGCGTGGCGCAACACGTGCCCGACGAAACCTGGAAGAAAATCGTCGACACCTTCACCGCCCACGTCCAGCAGGGCGAGGTGCTCAACGGCTTCCTGGAATGCATCGCCTCCTGCGGCGACCAGCTGATTCTCAAAGTGCCCGCCACCGAAAAGAAAAACGAGCTGCCCAACCATCTTGTGGTGCTTTAAAAGAGGGGTCTGGAGATGAAAAAGGGGTTATTGGTCGTAGTCAGCGCCCTGGTGCTGGGCGGCTGCGCTTCGGCGGCCAAAATGGAAAACATCGCTTCTGAAGGCGGTTCTAACTCGTACCCTTCAGAGCTGGAGCAGAGCATTTCGGTTGGCGAAGTGACCGGCGGACAAAACACCAACCCGCTGCTTACTTCGAAGGTCTCCAGTGCCGCCTTTTCAGCGGCTTTGCAACGCAGCCTGAAGACCGCCGGTCTACTGAATGACGACGGCCGGTTCCTCCTTACCGCCAAGATCCTGACGGCGTCCAGCCCAATGGTCGGGGTCAATATGAAGGCCACAATGAGCGTGGAATACACCCTGACCCCTAAGGACAGCGGGGAGGTGGTGATGCAGGAATCGATCACAACCACCGGAACCGCGGCACCCGGCGACGCCTTTGTCGCCGCGATGCGCCAGCGGATCGCGATGGAGCGGTCCGCGAAAAGCAATATAGAACAGTTGCTGCAAACCCTGTCTCGAATGGATTAGCCGAATAACTAAAGGGGATTGGGGGATCAGGTGCTCAGGTCGATCTTTGTGCTGGTTTTCAGCATGGGTATATCCGGTTGTGCGATGACTTACTCCATAGAAGGCGCCCGCGAGCTTCCTGACGATGAAGTGGCCACTCTGGTAAGCAATCTCTCGTTTTTGGAACCCTACGTTTACGTGGCCGATATTGATGGTGTGAGTAGGGGTACCGGTTCCTTTAAAACGTACCGCCTCTTGCCTGGTGAGCGCCACGTTACTCTGTATGGAAATTCTCAAAGCGGTTTTTATAAGGACCCCAAGGTCGTTGTGTTCGTGGCTGAGTCGGGACATCACTACGAGCTGGTTGTCTCGGACAAAGAGCAGGGCCACGGATGATATCACGATGATGTATGCATGAACGGATTTTCATTTTTACGCTCTTATGCAAAAAAAATATTATAAAGCCGGCCGGTCCCCGTGCTTGAATAATTTCAACGGTGACGTTTCAGCCTTTAGAGGGCGATATATCGAAAAGCAATAAATCACAATAAAATAAAGGAAGAACTGACATGGACAGTCAATTCAATGAGCTTGCCGCGCTCTATGAAAACACGATGTCCTGGCCGTTTCGCCGGGATTGTGAAGTGCCCACCGTTCTCAATACGCTCGGCGATCTGTCTGGCTTGGACGTGCTCGATTTCGGTTGTGGATCGGGTTTCTATTCGCGAGAGATGAAAGCCCTGGGCGCCCGTCGTGTCGTCGGCTACGACGAGGCCGAGGGCATGCTTGATTACTGTCGGCGCAGGGAGGAGAAGCAGCAGCTCGGTCTGGAGTTTACTTCCAGCATTACGCCCCAGATGGAGGGGGCCTTTGATCTGGTGCTGGCGGTCTACGTGCTCCCCTACGCGGCGGACCACGAGGCACTGTTAGCCATGTGTGGCAAGATGGGCAGCCTGCTAAAACCCGGTGGGCGCCTGGTCACGCTGCCTATCCATCCCTCTTACCGTCACGAGCCTTCCTACTACGAAAGATACGGCTTCCGACTGGTATCGGACAATGACCGGCTGTACCAGGACGGTTGTGAGGTCATCCTTCATTTAATCCGTGATCCTTATGATGAAAAGGTCACGGCCTACTACTGGTCAGCGGATACCCTGGAACGCACCCTGTCGGCCGTTGGCTTCGAGCCGCCCAGGTGGCTCCCCCATCAAATCACCGAGGCCGGCCTGAATCAGCTGGGCGATGCCTTTTGGGAGCCCTATCGGGCTCAGCCCCACGCCGGTTTGCTTGAGTGCAGGTTGCAAGGGTGAGGTGGCCATGCTGGCGAATCTTCAAAGGCATTCCGTCGCGCAAAGCCGCCTCGGCGTCAGGCTGGAGGGATCAATCGCTCAATATGATCCCCATGAGTGGGACGCCCTGGTGTCGGACAGCAACTTCTACAACAGCCACGGTTGGATTTCAGGGCTGGAGCAGAGTCTCGGACCCAGCGAGATCCTCTCCGTGTCCGGGCCGAACGGGCTCCTTTCCGCATGCGCGTTATGGGAAGGGGACAAGCACTCGCCATTGTTCCATGCGCCATCGTTGTTCGAAGGCATGGAGGGCCCCTGGGATAAGCCTTTCTTATGGGGCGGAGCACGACGTTCCACTCACAATGAACCCGTCTGTGGCAGGGGGCCGCGTCGCGGCGAGGCCTTGCGGCTGCTGCTGAGGGCCGGGATAGATTGCGCGGCGGAGAGGGCGTATGCCGGTTTCATAATGCCTTACATGCCGGTCCGGGAAGCGATAGAGATGGCGCAGGGCGAGCCGCGCGTTCGGATTTTGCTCCATGACGCGGAAGCCAACCAACCTGTTTTCAAAGGCGGGTTTCAGGAGGCGATTGCCAATTTCAAGAAGCGAAACAGGGTAAACGCTCGCGCCGAATGGAGAGCCTTCGAGAAGCTTGGCAACATTGTTCTTTGGCAGCGCCTTACACCGGACTTGGAAGAATCCGTTGCCTCCCTTATAGCTGCGAACCGGCAAAAGTACGGTGCGTCGCAAGGGTGTGAGTGGATGCGCCGTCTGTTCCGGGGTCAAAGAGACTCCAGAGTTATAAAGGCGGCCGTGGTCGCCCTGGCCATGAACGGTGACAGAATCACCGCGGCAACCGTGTTCTATCGGTTTGGACGTGTCCTGCATCCCCGCTTTTTTGGTTGTGACTACAGTTGGCCGGATAACGACTTCCGCTATTTCGTACTCAGTTATTACGCGGCGACGGATTACGCGGCGGACCAGGGTATTGATCGTATCCAGCTGTCCATCGCCGCGCTGGACGCGAAGATAAAACGGGGCGCGAAGATCAATCCCCTGGTCGCGGTTGTCGGCCTCTGTGACGGGGCGATTGGAAAGAGGGAGGCCGCGCGGCACAACCAGGCTTCCTTGCGCAAGTATAAGACCAGGTTCGGAAAATACATGGAGTCGGATTGGGCGGTGATGGAGCCCTGAACACAAGGAGCGCACGATGTTGTATTTGGTTTATCTGCTGCGGCCCACGGAAAAGGCGCGCCTTCAACCCAAGGCGTTCAAGGAATGGGTGCGAAACCGTGAGGACTGGTTCTATCGGGGCATGGAGATGGCCAGCTCGCCCCGTTGGTATGTAAGAACGATCGGGGAGCATGTGCACGCCATCGAGCATAGCGTGGCGTTCGAGGACGAGGCCCAGTGGGGTCGCTATCGAGCGGCGCTCTCGGAGCGGGCGAAAGACCCGGAATGGGAGCGGCGGCGTTGCGAGCAGGAGCAGTGGTGGGAAATTCTGGAGGCCCGGCTGCTGAACGATATGTTCCCGGAGGGTAACGGATGACCGATTTGGCGACGCTTGGCGATCGAAGTGCAAGACTGCTGGAAACCACCGGCTTCATTACCTTGGCGACGGTATCCGCCGAGGGGTACGCCTGGGCCTCGACGGTGAACTACGTGCCGGCCTGGTCGCCGCTGACGCTGACCTGGTATTCGAGCCGATTTTCGCGGCATTCCAGGAACATCGCGCACAACCCGTATATAGCGGGCTCGATTTTCCGCACCGACCTGGGGGAAGCCGCCCCGCCGGTGGGGCTGGACGGTGTGCAACTGCAAGGCCGCTGTCACGAGGTCGCGCAAGCGGACCTGGACGATGTGTACGAGTACTACTACCGAACGAACTTTCCGGAACCCGAGGTTCGGCGTGAGTGGGAGCTGCCCAAGGAACAGTTTTACCAAGCGGGGCACCGGCGCTTCTATCAACTGGTGATAGAGCACCTCTGGCTGGTTGACCTGGATCGCTGGGCACAAGACAAAGAGGACGGGCGGATAGAGGTACCCCTGGAGGCGCTTGCGGCGCGCTAACCACCCCGCCACAAAAAAGCCGCCTTGGTGGGAGCGGGCCTCGCCCGCGAAAGGGGCGAAGCCCCGGCAGGATGCCAGAGACCTTTCTAGCGGAAGCGCCAACAACCTCTCTGGAATCCTGCCGGCCGGCTCTGCCGGCCTTTCGCGAGCATGGCTCGCTCCCACAAGGGGGCAAACAAAAAAGGCCGCCCGTTTGGGCGGCCTTCTCTGTAGATGGTAGCAAGGGGCGGACTTGAACGGGCAGGCCCTCCTGCGCCGTCCCCAGCAAAAAAGAGAGCGGGGTCGGCCAGGCTGGATGCGATAACCTCGTCGCCACAAAAAAGGCCGCCCGTTTGGGCGGCCTTCTCTGTAGATGGTAGCAAGGGGCGGACTTGAACCGCCGACCCCAGCATTATGAGTGCTGTGCTCTAACCAGCTGAGCTACCTTGCCATCGAACTCTGGAACCCGGGGTTCCTTCAAGGCCGCGAATTGTCCGCGAGCGCCCCGGCGCTGTCAAGAATGCGCGGCCCGTTTCCCCCGGGCGGCCGGTCCGGCCGATGAATTATTGCTCAGCCGGCGCCCGGCGGGCGGGCGCGGCGGCATTTACATGAGAATAATTATCAATTATTGTGAGATAATACTTGACCGATTTAGTCGGTTTTTAATACGCTAATCGAATATTCACGTACCAAGGGTGTGGGTATGCGTCTGACCACCAAAGGCCGCTATGCGGTCACCGCGATGCTGGATCTGGCTCTTCACGCGGATGCCGGGCCGGTATCCCTGGCGGACATTTCCGAGCGCCAGGGTATTTCCATTTCCTATCTGGAGCAGCTGTTCGCCAAGCTGCGCCGCCGGCAGCTGGTCACCAGCGTGCGCGGCCCGGGCGGCGGCTACCGCCTCAGCCGGCCCGGCGGCCAGATCGACGTGGCGGCGGTGATCGAGGCGGTGGACGAGTCCGTGGACGCCACCCGCTGCGGCGGCCAGGGCGATTGCCAGGAAGGCAACACCTGCCTGACCCACCATCTCTGGTGCGATTTGTCCGATCAGATCCAGGATTTTCTGGCCGGCATCAGCCTGGGCGAGCTGGTCGCCCGCCATGAGGTGAGAACCGTGGCCCAGCGCCAGGACGATCACCAGAACCGGGCACCGAACCGGGTTCCTGTCAGCACGCTGTAACCCCACCTTTCGAGAAGCAGTCACCAACCATGTCGCAAGCGGTTTATCTGGATTACGCCGCCACCACCCCGGTGGACCCCCGGGTGGTGGAGGTCATGATGCGCCACCTGGGACCGGAGGGCACCTTCGCCAATCCGGCTTCGCGCAGCCACCTGTACGGCTGGCTGGCGGAAGAAGCGGTGGAGAACGCCCGCCGCCAGGTGGCCGACGCGCTCAACGCCGACCCCCGCGAGATTGTCTGGACCAGCGGCGCCACCGAGGCGGACAACCTGGCCATCAAGGGCGTGATCGAGCAGCGCGGCGGCGGCCATGTGATCACCGCCGCCAGTGAACACAAGGCGGTGCTCGACCCCTGCGGCTGGCTGGAGCGTGCCGGCGTGCCGGTGACCTACCTGGCGCCGGGGCCGGACGGCCGCATCGACCCCCGGGCGGTGGCGGACGCCCTGCGCGAGGACACCGTGCTGGTGTCGATCATGCACGCCAATAACGAAACCGGGGTGATCAACGACATCGACGCCATCGGCGCGATTTGCCGCGAGGCCGGCGTGCTGTTCCACAGCGACGCCGCCCAGACCGCCGGCAAGCTGCCCCTGGATGTGCGCGCCACGCCGGTGGATATGCTGTCCCTGAGCGCGCACAAGATTTACGGGCCCAAGGGCATGGGCGCGCTGTACGTGCGCCGGCACCCGGACGTGCGGCTCAGCGCGCAGATTCACGGCGGCGGCCACGAGCGCAACATGCGCTCCGGGACCCTGCCCACCCACCAGATTGTCGGCATGGGCGAGGCCCTGGCCCTGGCCGTGGCCGAGCGCGACGCCGAGCAGGCGCGTCTGGCGGTGTTGCGTGACCGGCTGTGGGCGCGCATCGCCGAGCTGCCCGGGGTGCATCTCAACGGGCGCGACGCGCCCCGTCTGGCCGGCCACCTGAATGTGGCGTTCGAGGGCGTGGACGGGGAAATGCTGCTCACCGCCCTCACCGAGGTGGCCGTGTCCACCGGCTCGGCCTGTACCTCCGCCTCCCTGGAACCGTCCTACGTGCTTAAGGCCATGGGGCTCGCCGACGACCTGGCCCATGGCGCCATCCGGCTCTCCCTGGGCCGCTTCACCCGTGAAGAGGATGTGGACCGTGCCGGGCAGAATGTGACGGAGGCCGTCACCCGGCTCCGTGACGCCGCCCGCAGCCGCGCCTGAAGTGCCCGAAACACGCGCCGGGCGGGCGTTTCAGGGCGCCCGGCGGGGCTGGCCCGGCGCTTGCTTCGTCCGCGTGAAGACTCTCTGTAAAGAACAGCGAAAAACGTACAGGAGCAACGCATGCATGGGGTGATTCTGTATCACCTGCGGCAGTTCGCCGTGGAACGGTTCGGCCCGGATTGCTGGGACAACGCCCAGGCCGCCGCCGGGCTGGAGACGCAAGTCTATGTGCCGGTGAGGCTCTACCCGGACGGTGAGATGGACGCCCTGGTGGCGGCCCTGGAAGAGGAGACCGGCCTGCACCGCAACGACCTGCTCGAGGCGTTCGGGAAATGGGTGATCCCGCCGCTGATCAATATGTACCGGGCGTTGATTCCCCGCCACTGGAACGCCCGCGACTTTCTGCTCAACGTGGAGGAACAGGTGCATCAGAAGGTGGTGCGCCTGAAAGACCCGGAGGCCCGGCCGCCGCGCATCGACGTGCGCGAGCTGGCGCCCGGCGTGCTGGAGATCGGTTATCGCTCGCACCGCGATATGAGCGCGCTGGCGCTGGGGGCGGTGCATGGCGTGGCCGGCTATTTCGGGGAAAACGCGGAAGTGATGGAAGACGCCGCCGGGGAAGGGCAGCGCCGCTTCGTGGTGCGGCTGGCGCCGGCGCAGCGCAGGAAGGCGTCGCTGTCGGCGGTCTAGGCGGTGTTCAGGCCGCCAGGGCGGCCGCTTCCTGCTTGATGCGTCCGACCATGGCCAGCAGGCCGTTGCCGCGCGTGGGGCTCAGGTGGCGCAGCAAATCCAGTTGCTGGAAAAAGCCGTCCATGTCGTAGCGGGCCACTTCCGAGGGCGCCTTGCGGTTGAGCGCCGCCAGAATGATCGCCGCCAGCCCGCGCACGATCACCGCGTCGGATTCCACCGCCAGATACAGCCGGTCCTGGTCGTGATCGTAGTCGGTGAGCAGCCACACCTGGCTCTGGCAGCCGCGCACGAAGCGCTCCTCGGTGCGCAGATCCTCGGGCATGGCGGGC
Organism: uncultured Alcanivorax sp.; assembly: GCA_964556345.1. Classification (GTDB taxonomy): domain Bacteria; phylum Pseudomonadota; class Gammaproteobacteria; order Pseudomonadales; family Alcanivoracaceae; genus Alloalcanivorax. Next base: position 5,060 of record CAZKWA010000012.1, on the reverse strand, counting down.
AGCTGCTTGCCCAGGTCGATGATATAGCGGTAGCGCTCTTCCCAGTCGTCCAGAAATTCCAGATCCTCCTGGATCGCTTCGGCGGTCACGTCCTCGCCCAGTTTGATGTCGCGGATATTGAAATCAGTCATTAAAACAGTCCCAGTTCGAGCTGGGCTTCCTCGGTCATCATGTCGCGGTTCCAGGGCGGGTCGAACAGCAGCGCCACTTCCACCTCGTCCACGTTGGGCACCTTGGCGAGCCGGTCTTCCACGTCGCCGACCAGCACCGGGCCCATGCCGCAATTGGGGGCGGTCAGGGTCATGCGCACCTGCACCACGTTCTTGCCGTCACGGCGGATCACATCGCAGCCGTACACCAGCCCCAGATCGAGAATATTGACCGGAATCTCCGGGTCGAAAATGGTGCCCAGGGCGGTGTTCAGGTCCGCCTCGCGCACGCTGCCGTCCGCTTCCGGCGGATCGAAGTCCAGCTCCAGCGGGGCCTGCCCGATGGCGTCCGCGTCGGTGCCGTCGATGCGCGCCATATTGCCGTTGAGGGTCACCGTGTAGGTGCCGCCGAGCGCCTGGCGCAGGTTCACGAAGCTGTTCTTGTGGATGGTGATGCGGGTGCCGTCCGGCACCAGCCGCGCCGGTACGTCACGGCTCACCACCACGGTGCGCTGTTCGCTGGAAGAAGGTGCACTGGCCAAATCAGACCTCGTCCATATCTTCGACGGTGAAGCTTTCACCGCAGCCGCATTCGCCGGTGGCGTTGGGGTTGCGGAACTTGAACAGGCTGTTGACGCCTTCCTTCACATAGTCGATTTCCAGGCCGTTGAGCATCACCAGCCATTTTTCCGGCACGTACAGCGGCACGCCGTCCACGTCGAAGTGTTTGTCGCCGGCCACCGGCTGATCGACGAAATCCAGCTCGTACATGTAACCGGAGCAGCCGGATTCATCCAGATCGAGACGAATGCCGCCGGCCGCCGCGCGCTCCAGCTCGCGCCGTGCCTGCTTGCGGGCGGCCTCGGTCATGTGGATCTCGACCTGGCCGGGTACGTAGGTCTGTACCGTCATAGTGATCGCCTCCGGAGAGTTCGCTGAATAGCGCCCCTTACAAAAAGGAGCGGACCTTGTGCAGCGCCTGGAACAGGTAGTCCACCTCTTCCAGGGTATTATAAATCGAGAACGATGCCCGCGTGGTACCGGGAATGCCGAGCCGGTCCATCAGCGGCATGCAGCAATGGTGCCCGGTGCGCACCGCCACGCCCTGCTGGTCGAGCAGCGTGCCGACGTCCGCCGGGTGGGCGCCGTCCAGCAGGAAGGAAAGCACACCCACCTTGGTGGCGGCGTCACCGATGATTTTCAAGCCGTCGAAGGCCCGCGCCTGCTCACTGGCCGAGGCCAGCAGCGCGTCCTCATGGGTGGCCAGGGCGGTGCGGTCTTGCTGCTGCAGCCAGCGGGTGGCGGCGCCCAGGCCGATCACCCCGGCGATGTTGGGCGTGCCCGGCTCGAATTTGTAGGGCAGCTGATTCCAGGTGCTCTTTTCGAAGCTCACCGTCTCGATCATCTCGCCGCCGGTCTGGTAGGGCGGCATCTCGTCGAGCAGCTCGCGGCGGCCGAACAGCACGCCCACGCCGGTGGGGCCGAACATCTTGTGCCCGGAAAACGCATAGAAATCGCAGCCGATCTGCTGCACGTCCACCGGATAGTGGCCCACCGCCTGGGCGCCGTCCACCAGGGTCCAGGCGCCGGCCTCGCGGGCCGCCTTGACCAGTTCCGCCACCGGCGTCACCGAGCCCAGGCTGTTGGACACCTGGGACAGCGCCACGATGCGGGTGCGCTCGCTCAGCAGCCGGTGAAACGCCTCGGTATCGACGCTGCCGTCCTCGCGCAGCGGTGTCACCTTGAGGGTGGCGCCGGTGCGTTCGCACACCTGCTGCCAGGGCACGATATTGGCGTGGTGCTCCAGGGCGGTGATCAGAATCTCGTCGCCGGCCTTGAGCCGCTCGCGGCCCAGGCACTGCGCCACCAGGTTGATGCCCTCGGTGGTGCCCTTGGTGAGGATCACTTCCTCGCGGGCGGCGTTGATGAACGCCGCCAGTTCCGCGCGGGCGTTCTCGAAGCCGGCGGTGGCGTGGTCACTGAGATAGTGCGCCGCCCGGTGCACATTGCTGTTCACGGTGCGGTAGTACTCACTCACCGCGTCGATCACCACCTGGGGTTTCTGGGTGGTGGCGGCGTTGTCCAGGTACACCAGCGGCTTGCCGTTGACCTGCTGATGCAGGATCGGGAACTGGTCGCGCAGGGCGTTCACGTCCAGGCTCATGCGGCCTCCTCGTCGGCGCCCCGGCTCTGGCCCAGCTCGCCGGCCAGCCAGGGCTGGGCCCAGTCGGCCACGGTCTGGTCGGGCAGGCCCATCACCAGCTCGTTGACGAAGCCCAGGCTGAGCATGCGCTTGGCTTCCGCCAGCGGCACGCCGCGCGCCTGCAGATAAAACTGCTGGCCGGCGTCGAGCTGGCCGACGGTGGCGCCGTGGGCGCACTTCACGTCGTCGTTGTAGATTTCCAGCTCCGGCTTGGTGTAGATCTCGGCGCCCGGGTTGAGCAGCAGGTTCTTGTTGCTCAGCTCCGCCAGGGTGCCGCTGGCGCCGGGGTGGATATGGATGCGGCCGTTGAGGATCGCCTTGCCCTTTTCGCCGGCCAGACCCCGGTACACCTGGTTGGAGGTGCAGTCCGGCACCCGGTGTTCCACGCACAGCTGGTTGTCGATGTGGGTGCGGTCGCGGGCCACGAAAATGCCGTTCATGTTCAGCTCGGCGCCGCTCTTGTCGATAAAGGCGCGCACGTCGTTGCGGCGCAGCCGGCTGCCGGCCATCAACTGGTAGCTGTCGATGCGGCTGACGCCGCTCTGGCGCAGCAGCAGGGTGCCAATGTGCAGGCTGTCGCGGGCCTCGCTCTGCAGCCGGTAGTGGCTGAGGTGGGCGTTGTCGCGGGTCTCGATGGCGGTCACCGCGTTGGTGAGCACCGGGCCGCGGCCCAGGTACTGCTCGATCAGCGTCATGCGGCTGCCGGTGCCGAGCACCACTTCCAGGCGCGTGTTGCAGTGCGCCGGCTGGTCGCCGTCGGCGTAATGAATCACCTGCACGGTGCCGGCCACGTCGGTGTTGGCGGCCACTTCCAGGGTGATGGCGTCGTCCAGCGCGGCGCCGTTGTAGAGCGCGAACGGCGTGGTCAGGCCCTCCAGGCGGGACGCTTCCCGCTTGAGGGTGACGCCGTCGGGCAGAGCGCTGGTGCTTTCATCCAGCCGGCCGTTGACCAGCACCAGGCGGTAGTCACCCAGCTTGGGCAAATCCGCCGGGGTGGCGGCGGCGGGCGCGCGCCGGTTGAGGTGGCCGTCGGCCAGCGGCTGCAGCGAAGTGTATTTCCACTGCTCGGTCTTGCGACCGGGGAACACCGCCGCCTTCAGCGCCGCCAGGCTGTTGTCGCGCAGGGCGGTCAAGGCCGGGTTGGCCGTGCTCGCGGCATCGTCCGCGCTCTCCACCACCTGCTGGACGTTCGCCAGCGCCTGGCGTTTGAGGTCCTCCGGGGAAAGCAGTGCACTCATGCGCTTTGGTCCTTGCCGTCGTTCCGGTCGCCGGTGAGCCAGCCGTAGCCGTGCTCTTCCAGCTCGTGGGCCAGCTCCTTGCCGCCGGACTTGATGATCTGGCCGTTGGAGAGCACGTGCACGAAGTCCGGCACGATGTAATCCAGCAGGCGCTGATAGTGGGTCACCAGCACGATGCCGCGCTCCGGGCTGCGCAGGGAGTTGACCCCCCGGGCCACGGTCTGCAGGGCGTCGATGTCCAGGCCGGAATCGGTCTCGTCGAGCAGCGCCAGTTTCGGCTCCATCAGCAGCATCTGCATGATTTCGTTGCGCTTTTTCTCGCCGCCGGAAAAGCCTTCGTTGACGCCGCGCTTGAGGAATTGCGGGTCCAGGTCCACCTGCTTGCAGGTTTCGCGGGCCTTGCGCAGCAGGGTCACCGAATCCCACTCTTCCTTGCCCTGGGCCTTGCGGGTGGCTTCCAGCGCCGCCTTGAGGAATTCCATGTTGGACACACCGGGGATTTCCACCGGGTACTGGAACGCCAGGAACAGCCCCAGCTGGGCGCGCTCCTCGGGCTCCAGATCGGCCAGGCTCTTGCCCTCGAACAGGGCGTCGCCGCCGGTGATCTCGTAGTTGTCCTTGCCGGCCAGCACATTGGCCAGCGTCGATTTGCCGGAGCCGTTGGGGCCCATGATGGCGTGCACCTCACCGGCGTTCACGGTCAGGTTCAGGCCCTTGAGAATGGGTTCGCCGGCTACGGCGGCGTGCAGATCGCGAATTTCCAGCATGTAAATAACGCCTGTCTATTAACTGTCTAAGATGTTTCCCACTGCGTCTTGTCGCGATGGGCAAAGCCCGAGCCCGCCTTTCGCTGTCAACTGTCCACTATCAACTGTCAACTAGCCAACGGCGCCTTCCAGGCTCACTTCCAGCAGCTTGCCGGCTTCCACCGCGAACTCCATCGGCAGTTCCTTGAACACTTCCTTGCAGAAGCCGTTCACGATCATGGAAATCGCTTTCTCCGGGTCAATGCCGCGCTGGCGGCACAGGAACAGCTGGTCGTCGCTCACCTTGGAGGTGGTCGCCTCGTGCTCGATGGTGGCGCTGGGGTGCTTGGACTCAATGTACGGGAAAGTGTGGGCGCCGCAGGTGTCGCCCAGCAGCAGCGAGTCGCACTGGGTGAAGTTGCGGGCGTTTTCCGCGCGCGGGCCCATGCGCACCAGGCCCCGGTAGGCGTTGGAGCTTTTGCCCGCCGAGATGCCCTTGGAGACGATGGTGCTGCGGGTGTTCTTGCCCAGGTGGATCATCTTGGTGCCGGTGTCCGCCTGCTGGGCGTGGCGGGTCAGCGCGACCGAGTAGAACTCGCCCACGGAGTTGTCGCCGCGCAGCACCACGGACGGGTACTTCCAGGTGATCGCCGAACCGGTTTCCACCTGGGTCCAGCTGATCTTGGCGTTGTCGTGGGCGACGCCGCGCTTGGTCACGAAGTTG
>CAZKWA010000011.1:0-60923 GCA_964556345.1 uncultured Alcanivorax sp. | reverse complement strand
CGGAGACCGCCACCAGGGCGTCGTCCTTGTTCCAGCCGGTGGCGAAGGCGTTGGACTGCTGAGCCGGGAACACGCCCACCTCGGGCATCTTGACGCCGGCTTTACCGGCCAGTTCGCGCACCGTATCCAGCAGCCACTTCTCGCCGCTGTTGGCGGGCTCCTTGATGGTCCGCACCCGCGCCGACCATTTGGCCATGGGTTTGGATATCAGCAAGGAAATGAACGAACCGGCGAAGCCGAACACGGCGCTGAAGATCAGCAGATTGCCCAGATCCAGCCCGGTGCCGCTTTGCGCCAGATAGGAATTCACCCCCAGCAGGCTGAGCGTGATACTGGCTACCACGATGACCGCCAGGTTGGTAAGCAGAAACAGCGCGATGCGCATCATTGAGGTCGATCTCCAAAACCAAAAGGACGTTATTAAACCGATCGTTAAATGGGGACGGCGCGGTTGTCTTCAAGCGCTCCGGCGGCGATACTCGCCGGTTTCCATCGGTCCTTGATGCGCATGCCTTCCCCCGATTCGATAGACCTGCTTGCCCCCTTTCTGGTTCCCCCGAACGACGGTCGCCACCGGCTTTTTCATGGCCGGGGCAAGACGCTGCCGGGCTGGGAAGGGCTCACCCTGGACCGCTTTCCGCCGGTGCTGGTGGCCACCCTGTTCGACGACTACGACGACGCCACCCTGACGGCCCTGGAGCAGCGCCTGGCCGGCGCGCTGCCGGCGCTGGATTGCGACACCCTGGTGTTCCAGCACCGGCGACGCCGGCCGGCGCTCACCGAGGTGCGGCGCGGCGCTTTGCCGGACACCAGCTGGGCGCTGGAATCCGGCCTGCGGTACCGGCTTGATTTCCAGCGCGGCCAGAATCTCGGTTTTTTCGCCGACATGGCCCCGGGGCGGGCCTGGTTGCGCGAACGGGCGGCGGACAAGCGGGTGCTGAATCTGTTCAGCTTCACCTGTGCGTTTTCGGTGGCGGCGCTGGCCGGCGGCGCCCGCTCGGTGGTCAACATCGACCTGTCGCGGCCGGCGCTGGCGCTGGGCCAGGAAAACCAGAACGCCAACGGCTTCGCCGATGCCCGGGTGCACTACCTGCCGCACAATGTGTTCCGCAGCTGGAAAAAGCTGCACGCGCTGGGGCGCTACGATCTGATCGTGGTGGACCCGCCCAGCGCCCAGAAGGGCAGCTTTCTGGTGGAGCGGGATTACCCCAAGGTGCTGGCTCGTCTGAGCAAGCTGCTGGCGCCGGAGGCGGAATTGCTGCTGTGCCTGAACGCGCCCTGGCTGGAAGCGGACTGGTTGCGGCAACAGGTGGCGGAGCGGCTGCCGGGCGCCACCTTCGAGCGGCGGCTGCCCGGCGCGCCGGGCTTCGACGAGGCCGCCGAGCCGGCGCTCAAGGCGCTGGCGTACCGCTACCGGCGGCCGGCGCCTTGAGCGGTTCGAGAGGGTTGCCGAAGCGCGCGCGGTAAGCCTGACCGATTTCCTGAGCGCCGATGTAGTTCAGGTGGCTTTCATCACGGTACAGCGGGATGCCGTTCAACACCGTTTGGCAGCGCTGCTCGTCGCAAAGCACCTGGCTGGGATCGATCCAGTGCACGCTGGGATAGCGTTCCTCCACGGTGTGTCGGAAGCGATTGAAGTCGCGCCGCTGGGCGACCGCGTCCCGGGCATCGATGCTGCAGTCGTCCAGGCCTTTCAACAAGCATTGGGCGTGGGCGGCCGAGGGCAATTCGGGCACTCCCTCCAGCACCACTACCCGATGCCCCTGGTCGAGCAGCCAGCCGATGGTGCCCAAAAAGTAGTCGTGAAACGCCGGGTTGCGCAGATAGGAATTCCACCACGCCGAGATGAACACCGTCATTGGCTCCTGCTTGAGGTACTCGGTGAGGGCCTGGTTGCGCACGATCTTCTCGTTGTCGCCCGGGAACGCCCGTTCCGCCAGTTCGCCGGGCAGGAAGGGCGTGGAGGCTTGCGTCACCAGTAGCAGCGAGAGGTCGGTGCTTTCCAGGAAGGCCTCCATGAAGCCGATCAGGGCGATGGCGTGGGAATCGCCGATCAGCACGCTGTCCGGCCGCTCGCCGGCGTCCAGTGGCTCGCCGAACAGGCAGGCCTCGCCGCGAACGAAATCCCGGGTCGGCCCTTTGAAACAGGGCTCGTGCACGTCGGCGCTGTCGTTCTGAACGATGATCTTATAGAGCTCGCGACGTTCTTCGGGGATGCGGAAGCTGAGATCATCGGCAATGCGGATGGTGGACTGGATCGCCCAGATGATCAGCAGCGGCACGAACACCAGAATCTTGAAGGCGTGTTTGAAGTTCCACGGGCGACGCCGCAGCGGGTTTTCCACCAGCACATAGCCCAGCCAGGCGGCGAGCAGCACCGCTGCCAGCAGGCCCAGACGAATCGGCCAGGTCAGCTCGATGAGCTGGTAGTGCAACAACGCCACCGGTGGCCAGTGCCACAGATACAGGGAGTAGGAGAGCCCGCCCAGGAACACCATCACCGGCAGGCTCAGCAGGCGGGCGGTGACCGTGTGCGGTTGCGCCAGCCCGGCCTGGATCACCATCGCCGTGCCCAGCGTCGGCCACAGGGCGTTGAGCCCGGGGAAAGGGTCGTTGCTGGTGAGGAAAACGGCGGTGGCGAGGATCATCGCCACGCCGGCCACCGCCAGACCTTCCGCCTGCCGAGGGCCCAGGGCCGGCAGGCGATGGCCGTACAGGGCCACGCCGGCCCCCAGCATGAATTCGAACAGCCGCGCCGGCGGCAGATAGAACGCCGCTTTCGGGTGGGCGTGGGCCAGGTATACGGACAGCAGCAGAGCGGCGCTCAACAGTGCCAGGAACACCCTCGGCGAGCGGGTCAGCCGTCCGCTGCGCCAGGCCCACAACATCGCCGCCGGCCAGAGCAGGTAGAACTGTTCCTCCACCGCCAGTGACCAGGTATGCAGCAGCGACAGGCTGTCTGTTTCCGGCGCGAAATACTGGCTCAGCTCGGCGAAGTAGTAGAGGTTGCTCACCCCCATCAGCGACGCCAGCCAGCTCTTGGCGAAGACGTAGTAATCGTCACCGATATAGAACGGCGAAATGACCAGGAAGGTGACCGTGGACACCAGCAGGAAAGCCGGCACCAGACGTCGGATGCGGCGCGCGTAGAAGTCACCGAAGCGGAAGTCGCCCTGCGCCATCTGGCGGGTCAGCAGGCCGGTGATCACGAAGCCGGAGATCACGAAGAAGACGTCGACGCCGATAAAGCCGCCGCGGATCACCGGAAACTCGAAGTGGTAGACGATTACCAGTAGAACGGCGAGCGCCCTCAAGCCCTCGATGTCGGGGCGGTATCGTAAAGCTGTCATTGTTTCCCCAAGTCCCGCCATGGCGCGGGCCCCATGAAAACCATCCGTGGGTGAAGTGGACGTTCAGGCGGTGGCGCGGGCCAGGAAGTGGCGCACCAGCCCTGAGATTCGCGTGGAATCCCGGGCCGCCAGGGCGGCGCGGATTTGCTCCGCCAGAGTGGCGCGCTGCCGTTGTACGCTGATGGGCAGGTCCGGGTCTGTTTGCGGATCCGTGTCGCTGGTGGCGGTCAGCAGGGTGAAGGCCCGATTGCTGAGTACCGCCTGTTCGATGCCCTCCTGATAGAGGGTGCTTTGGTAACGCAGATAGCCCTCTTCAGCCAGCCACAGCATTGCCCCCAGGCAGGCCATGTGCCTTTTACCGTGCAGCCCCGCCTCGTCCAGTTGGTCGGGGCCGCTGATGTCTTCCACGTAGACGGCCTGCGGGCGCGGAAAGTTCATATACAACTGCAACAGTATCCGCGCCACGTCCTGGCTGAAGTCTTCGATGTGTAAATGCATGCGGTTACTTTTTTCTGATCCGGTCCAGGTAGTCGGCGATGCGGCCGATGGAATCCTGCAGGTCGTCCAGGCGCGGCAGGAATACCACCCGGAAGTGATCCGGGTCCGGCCAGTTGAAGGCGGTGCCCTGCACGATCAGCACTTTCTCCTGGCGCAACAGGTCCAGGGCGAAGGCTTCGTCGTCCTGGAACGGGAACACCTTGGGATCCAGGCGCGGGAACAGATAGAGCGCGGATTTGGGTTTGACGCAACTGACGCCGGGGATGGCGCTGAGCATTTCCCAGGCTTTATCGCGCTGGCGGCCCAGGCGGCCGGTGGGCAGCACCAGATCGCTGATGCTCTGGTAGCCACCCAGCGCGGTCTGGATCGCGTGCTGGCTGGGCACATTGGCGCACAATCGCATGCTGGCCAGCATATCCAGACCCTCGATGTAGTTCTCGGCGCGATACTTGGCGCCGGAGATCACCATCCAGCCGGCACGGAAGCCGGCCGCCCGATAGTTCTTGGAGAGCCCGTTGAAGGTGATGAACAGCAGGTCGTCCGCCATCGACGCGATGGAGTGGTGCACCTCGCCGTCATAGAGGATCTTGTCGTAGATTTCGTCGGCGAACACGATCAGATCGTGCTCGCGGGCGATCTCCAGCATTTCCTGCAGCAGCGCCTTGTCGTAGTTGGCGCCGGTGGGGTTGTTCGGGTTGATGATCACCATCGCCCGGGTGCGGTCGGTGATCTTGGCGCGCAGATCGTCCAGGGCCGGCTGCCAGTCCTGTTTTTCATCGCACAGGTAGTGCACCGGGTTGCCACCGGACAGGCGCACGGCGGCGGTCCACAAGGGATAATCCGGTGCCGGCAGCAGCACCTCGTCGCCGTAGTTGAGCAACGCCTGCATCGCCATCACGATCAGTTCGGACACGCCGTTGCCGATGATGATGTCGTCGACGGTGACGTTCTCAATGCCCTTGGTCTGGGTATACTGCATCACCGCCTTGCGGGCCGGGAACAGTCCCTTGGAGTGGCAGTAGCCGGTGGAATCCGGCAGGTTGTGGATCACATCCTGCAGCAGTTCTTCCGGGGCCTCGAAGCCGAACGGCGCCGGGTTGCCGATGTTGAGCTTGATCACCCGGTGGCCTTCGTCTTCCAGACGGTGCGCTTCGCGCAGCACCGGGCCGCGGATGTCGTAGCAGACACCCTTGAGTTTGTCGGATTTGTTGATCGTTGTTCGATGATCGCTCATGAATACTGCCCGTCCTGGTCCGGCGTTAGGCTAAAGATCGGATTCTACAATGGCGGGAAAACACTGTATACGAAGCAGCCGGGAGCATTTGATGATCGAGTTCAAAGACCTGCTGGCCCTGGCGGTGAACCGCAAGGGCGGCCTTAAGCCGGTGGAGGCGCAGTTGCCGGCGGTGAAGAGCGCCGCCCAGTTGCGCCGCCCCGACGACGCCTTTTATTTCTCCGCGCTCACGCGGCGGGTGTTCCGGGCCGGGCTCAAGCATTCCCTGGTGGACGCCAAGTGGCCGGCCTTCGAGGAGGCGTTCTTCGGCTTCGACCCGGACAAGCTGGTGCTGATGCCGGACAGCATGCTCGAAGAGCGCATGCAGGACACCCGCCTGATCCGCCACTGGGGCAAGATGAAGGCGATTCGCCACAACGCCCAGCTGATCCTCGACCTGCGCCGCGAGTACGGCAGCGTGGGCCGCTGGCTGGCGGACTGGCCGGCGGAGGACACGGTGGGCCTGTGGATGCTGCTGAAAAAGCGCGGCAAGCAACTGGGCGGTAATTCCGGCGCCGCCTTTTTGCGCATGGTGGGGCGTGACACCTGGTACCCCACCGACGATGTGATCAGCGTGCTCAAGTCCCACCGCATCATCGACAAGGCCCTGGCCAGCCAGCGTGACCAGCGCGCCGCCCAGGCCGCCTTCAACCAGTGGCAGAAGGAATCCGGGCGGCCCCAGGCGCACATCAGCAAGGTACTGGCCCTCACCGTTGGGTAAAACCCTTTGACAGAGCGTCCCCGGGAAGGGAACATAAATAAGAATTATTCACCTTTAGGCACTGGAATCCGGATCCATGACCCTCTTCAAGCGGCGCCCCTTGGGCGTCTTTTTGTTGCTGTCTTTTTTCGCGCTGACCGCCGCCGCCCGGGCGGCGGACCAGACCGCCCTGGTACAACTGGTGGAGTACGTCGGCGCGGACTACATCAACGCGGTGCAGGACGGGGAAATCGTCAGTGACGCCGAATACGCGGAGATGGACGAGTTCACCCGCTTGCTGAGCGAAGGGATCGCCACCCTGGAGGACGTTGACGGCAAGGAGCGGCTGCTCGACCAGGCGCGGCGCCTGGAAGCGGCGGTGGACGACAAGGCGCCGGAGCCGCGCATCCAGGCACTGGCGCAGAAGATTCGCGGCACCCTGGTATCGGTTTACGGCCTGCCGGTGATCCCCAAGACGGCGCCGGATATGCAGCAGGCCGCCGAGCTTTACCAGACCCACTGCGCGGCGTGTCACGGCGCCGAGGGCCGCGGCGACGGCCCCGCCGGCGCCGCGCTGGAGCCGGCGCCCACCGACTTCCACGAGCGGGCCCGCTATATGGGGCGTTCCATGCTGGGGCTTTACACCACCATCACCGGCGGCGTGGACGGCACCGGCATGGCCGCCTATGAGGATCAGCTGAGCGTCGCCGAGCGCTGGGCGCTGGCGTTCTATGTCGGCAGTAAGGCGGTTTCCGATGAGGAAGCGGCCGCCGGCGAAAAGGCGCTGCGCGGCACCCCCGGCCTGAAAGCCGACATGACCCTGGACACGGTGATCGGCAAGGCGCCGGCGGACGTGCGTGACGAAATCGGCACCCCGGCGGTTCAGGCCATGGGCTACCTGCGGGGCAACCCGGAGGCGCTGTTCAGCCAGAACCGCTTTATCGAGATCAGCGACGCCAAGCTCGGTGAAGCGGCCAGGCTGTATGCCGACGGCGACCGGACAGCGGCCCGCGCCGCCGCCCTGTCGGCCTATCTGGACGGCTTCGAGATGATCGAGCAGCAGCTGTCGGCGGTGGACACTGAGTTGATGCGCGCCACCGAGCGCCGCTTCATGGCGGTGCGCCAGGCCATCGAGCAGGGCGAGGACCCGTCCGTGGTGGACGCCAGAGTGGCCGAGGCCCGCGACAGCCTGGCCCGTGCCGAGGACGCGCTGGGCGGTGACGGCCTGAGCGCGGCGGCGACCTTCTCGGCGAGCTTCTTCATTCTGTTCCGTGAAGGCCTGGAGGCGCTGCTGATCGTCGCCGCCTTGCTGACCTTCACCCGCAAGGCCGGCGCCCGTTCGGCGACCCGCCATATTCATTTCGGTTGGGTGGCGGCGCTGATCGCCGGCGTGGCGACCTGGTTCGCTGCCTCCACGGTGATCACCTTCAGCGGTGCCTCGCGGGAACTCACCGAAGGGGTGGCCGGCCTGGCGGCGGCGGTGATTCTGTTCTACGTGGGCTTCTGGATGCACAGCAACAGCAACAGCCAGAAGTGGATGGGTTACATCAAGAGCAAGGTGGATAACGCCCTCGGCGCCGGCACCGTCTGGACCCTGACCCTGGTGGCGTTTATTTCCGTGTACCGGGAAATGTTCGAAACCATCCTGTTCTACCAGGCGCTGTGGACCCAGGTCACCGAGGCCACCCAGCCGTACCTGCTGTACGGGCTGCTGGCGGCGCTGGTGGCGCTGGCGGTGGTTTGCGTGCTGATCTTCCGTCTGGGCATGCGGCTGCCGCTGGGCCTGTTCTTCAAGGCGACCAGCCTGGTGCTGCTGGTGCTGTCGGTGATCCTGCTCGGCAAGGGCATCGCCGCGCTGCAGGAGGCGGGCCTGATCAACGCCACCTACATCGGCCTGCCCACCCTGGACTGGATCGGTTTCTTCCCCACCCTGCAGGGCGCGCTCGCCCAGGCCGCCGCCGTGGTGCTGGCGGTGGTGGCCTGGTGGCGCGGCAACCGCGCCACCAAAGCGGGTTAAGGGAGCGCGGTAACCGCGCCACCCAGCGGTTGAGGGAGCGCGGTAACCGGGTTTGCGATTCGCGGGCGGCGTTGTAACCTGTAGCGCCGTTCCCGACCGGGTCGCCTATGCCCCGTTTCGCCGCCAATATCTCCATGCTGTTCACGGAACGGCCTTTCCCGGAGCGGTTCGCCGCCGCCCGGGCGGCCGGCTTCCCGGCCGTGGAGTGCCTGTTTCCCTACGCCTGGCCCGCGGACCAGGTGCACCGCTGGCTGCACGACAACGAGCTCTCCCTGGTGCTTTTCAATCTGCCGCCCGGCGACTGGGAGGCCGGCGAACGGGGCCTGGCCGGTCTGCCCGGCCGGGAAGCGGAATTCCGCCAGGGCGTGGCGCGCGCTCTCGACTACGCACAACGGCTGGACTGCCCCCGGCTGCACTGCATGGCCGGTATTCCCGGCCCGCGAGTGGCGCGGGCCCGGGCGCTGGATACGCTGGTCGAGAATGTACGTTACGCGGCGGACCGCCTGGCGGCGCGGGGCCGCGTGCTGACCCTGGAGCCGATCAATTCCCGGCTCGACATGCCCGGTTACCTGATCGATACCCCGGCCCAGGCCCTGGCGGTGATCGACGCCGTCGGCCGGCCCAATGTGCGGCTGCAGTATGACCTGTATCATGCCGCCGTCATGGGCGAATCCCTGTTCGCTTCCCTGCGTGAGTGTTTTCCCCGCCTGGAGCATGTGCAGTTCGCGGACGTGCCCGGCCGCCACGAACCCGGCAGCGGCATGCTGCCGCTGGCGGCGCTGTTCGAGCATCTCGACGCGCTCGGTTACCGGGGCTGGGTGAGCGCCGAGTACCGGCCCGCCGGCGTGACCGAGGCGGGGCTGGGCTGGCTGCCCGCGAACCTTCAGGGGGCCCCGGGGTCTTTCCCTACCACTAGCTGATGATAGAGAGTTCTGATTAATGCGAAGTTGGGGTGGCAAACTCATTGTCGGCCTGTTGGGTATGTTGATCGGCGGCCCCATCGGCCTGGCGATCGGCGTGCTGATTGGCCATTTCCTGGACCGGGGCGTGGAGCGGGTACAGTCCTTCAACCCGTTCCGGCCCTACCGCCCGGGCGAACGGGAAGAGGTACAGGACGCCCTGTTTTCCGCCGTCTTTTCCATCATGGGCCATCTGGCCAAGGCCGACGGCCGGGTCAGTGAGCAGGAAATCGGCCAGGCGGAGGCGATCATGACGCGCATGCAGCTCAATGCCGAGCAGCGCCGCCGGGCCCAGGACGCCTTTCGCCACGGCAAGGAGGATGATTTCCCCCTCGACCAGACCGTGGCCGAGTTCCGCCAGCGTATTCGCCGCCGCCGTCATCTGGTGGTGGTGTTCCTGGAGCTGCTGCTGCAAACCGCCCTGGCGGACGGTGATCTGCACGCCGAGGAAGAACGCATTCTGTTTCGGGTCGCCGCCGGCCTGGGCGTGCCCGAGAGCCAGTTCCGTCAGATCCTCAACATGGTGCTCGCCCAGGCCCGTTTCGGTGGCGCCGGCAACGCTGCCGGCGGCGCCGCCGGCACCTCGCGGCCCTCTCTGGGCGAGGCCTACCAGGTGCTGGGCGTCGGTGAACAGGCCTCCGATCAGGAGGTCAAAAAGGCCTACCGGCGGCTGATGAGCGAGCACCATCCGGACAAGCTGGCGGCCCGCGGGGTGCCCGAGGAAATGATTCGCGTGTCCACCGAGAAGACCGCCGAGATCAGCAAGGCCTACGACATGATCAAGGAAGCCCGGGGCATGCGTTGAGCCGGCCACGGGGAGGATGACAAAGGGCCGGCGGCGGTAGTAGCTTGGAGAGGATTGCCTGCCCCGAGCGCCATCCCGGCGCCCGGGCCCGATAGTGGAGGAGCTGTCAGCTATGCTCGGTGAACCCCATAGTATCCATCATGAATTTCCCCAGCACCGCGAACGCATCGACGCCTTGATCAAGGAACATCCGGAGTTCCGGGCCAAGGTGGAGGAGCATGACCGGCTGGACAAGACGATTCGCGGACTGGAGATGCGTGAGAACCCGATCGCGGATCGGGATATGGAGACCATGAAAGTCGAGCGCATGCACCTTAAGGATGAGATTTACCGCCGCCTGAACGGCGGTTAATGAGCTCCCCCCACCTTTAAAAACCCCTCCCGAGGCCCAATCGTAGAGGAACGCGTTTTGGCTCGGGAGGCCTGATGACCGCTTATTCCATTCTTGATCTGAGTCCCATCCTGCGCGGCGGCGACGCCGCCCAGGCGCTGGGCCATTCCCTGGACCTGGCCCGCCACGCCGAACAGTGGGGCTACACCCGCTACTGGCTGGCCGAGCACCACAACATGCCGGGGGTGGCGAGCGCCGCCACCAGCGTGGTGATCGGCCATATCGCGGCGGGCACCCAGCGTATCCGGGTCGGTTCCGGTGGCGTGATGCTGCCCAATCACGCGCCGCTGGTGATCGCCGAGCAGTTCGGCACCCTGGCGGCGCTGCATCCGGGGCGTATCGACCTGGGGCTGGGCCGGGCGCCGGGCACCGATATGGAGACCGCGCGGGCGCTGCGCCGGGACCTCAACAGCAACGCCATGGAGTTCCCCCGTGACGTGGACGAACTGCAGGCGTATCTCGACGATCCGACGCCGGACCAACGCGTGCGGGCGGTGCCCGGCGCGGGTAGCAAGGTGCCGATCTGGTTGCTGGGCTCCAGCCTGTTCAGCGCGCGCCTGGCGGCGCAGAAGGGGCTGCCGTTCGCGTTCGCCTCGCACTTCGCGCCGGAGGCGTTGCTGGACGCTCTGCAGGTATACCGCGACAACTTCCAGCCCTCCGCGCAGCTGGAACGGCCCTACGCCATGGCGGGGGTGGGTGTGTTCGCCGCCGACAGCGACGAGGAGGGCGCCTTCCTGGCCACCTCCATGCAGCAGCAGTTCGTCAACCTGCGGCGCGGCCGGCCGGGACCGTTGCCGCCGCCGGTGGAAAGCATGGACGGCATCTGGTCGCCGCTGGAAGCGGAGGGCGTTCGCCAGGCCATGAAGTACGCCATGGTGGGCGCGCCGGAGACCGTGCGTGACGGCCTGCGCGCGTTCCGCGACCTCACCGGGGTGGATGAGCTGATGATCACCGGCGGCATCTTCGACCACGACAAGCGGCTGCGGTCGTTCCGCATCGCCGCCGATATCTGCCGCGAGCTCTAGGCCCGCCCTCAGGCCACGTTGGCCGGCCGCTTTTGCGGCCGGCCGGTGCCCTTGTTCAGACACCAGCTGTCGCGGTCGCCGTCGATGGCGATACCGCCCACCCAGCGTCGCGCCGGGTGGGTGTCGAGCCAGTTCTGGTGGCCGCTGAGCACCGCGTGACCGTGTGAGGTTATGTTCAGCGACCGGTCCGGCCACGGGGTCTCCTCGCCGTGTTCGCTGGCCAGCAACGGCCGCTCGCCGCCCATCAGGGGCTGCAGCATCCACCAGAACATGGTGTCACCCAGATAGGGCAGCGGCTCACGTTCGCGCATCAGATCCCGGAACACATCGCCCACGGTGAGCGGGCCGCGCTCGGCCACCAGCTGCACCGCCAGTTGCTCGCTCAGGCCCAGGCCGGTGGCTTCATCGGGCAGCTCCAGCAGGTGCCGGCGCAGTGCCCGGCCCAGCATCGGCAACGCCGGCGTCAGCGTCCGTGACAGGGCGTCCAGCCGTCGCGGCGTGTTGACGGTCACCGCCCGCCAGGCGCGATAACCCAGAGTGATCAGGGCACTGTCCACCGGGCGCCGCTGGTGCCACAGCCAGCCCAGCACTTCCGGCGCCAGCTGACCGAGACCGATGAAGCGGTCGACGCCGGGAACGCTGTCGGTGGCCACCAGCTCCAGGCGGGGCGGCCGGCGCTGGTGAGCGAGGTAATTCAGCACATAGGCGAGAATCAGCTGGTCGTAGCTGTCGTGCTCGAACCACAGCACCACCCGCTCGCTGTCCATGGCCTGGTCGAGCCCGTCGTACTCGTGCCGCTGGCGGGCGAGAACTTCGTTCTCGTCCCGGCCGAAGGCCTCGGCCAGAAAGCGGCTGCGTTCATCAATAAAGGCGTCGCGCTCCAGGCCGTGCAAAGGGCCGATGCAGAACGGATCGCTGAAAGTGTGGAAGTGGCCCCGCAAGCCGGTGGCGGGCAGCTTGTCGCGCAGATCCGAACCGCAACGAATGTGCACGGTATTCAAATCGTCGTCGATCTCGCCGTCGCTTTGCGCCGCGGCGGCGTCCAGGGCGCCGACATGGCGCTGGAAGTGCTCCCAGCCTTGAAAGCCCATCTCCCGCGATACCGTGTGCAGCGCGTCGCGCAGCCCGGGCCGCTCGCTGGTCGGGGTAAGCCGGTGCACCGCGATGCGCGCCAGCGCCCGGCGGTCGCCGGAATGCGCCGCGTCAAGCAACCGTTCGGCGTCCTCGCGGGGGTCGTCGAGCCGGAAGCGTCCGTGCTGCTTGGGAGTGCTGCTGCCAGTGGGCATTGATGTCATAAACGGGACGCTCTCCACGCTACCGTGGGCCGGTTGGCAAATGAACTTACACCGTTGTCGAAGAAGGCGCCGGAGTCAATCAAGATGAAGGCTCTAAGCCCTTGAAATGGCCGAGTTTTATGAAGGTTTTACCGAGGCTGGTGGCGGTGGCGAAAAATTGGCGTGACCTTCACGCCGATTCTGGCTTGGCGCCACCGGAGAGGGGGAGAAGAATGGTGCCGGAAAGAGGAATCGAACCTCCGACCTACTGATTACGAATCAGTTGCTCTACCGACTGAGCTATTCCGGCACGGCCCGCCGCGGTGGCGAGCGGGCGCTAGTTTAGCAGGAACCCGACGGCTGGCAAGGCCGTCGGGCGTCAGTCTTGTTTGATGCCCGCCAGCTTGCGGGCGTGCCATTTCTTCGATTCCACGTCCATGCCGCGCAGGATCTGGATGCGCTGGGCCTGGGGGCTGCCGGCGCCGTGCATGGACTCGGTGAGGTAGCCCACCGCGTTGCGCCCCAGGGTCATGTTTTCGATCAGGCGCAGGATGCGCATGCGGTCCTCGGTGGGGATGTCGTCGCGGCCCTTCAGGAAGCGGCGGATAATGGCGCCGGCTTCTTCGTTATCCAGGTCTTTTTCGCTGGGCATGGTGGCGACGATGCCGCCGGCCAGGTCCTGGGCGAGGCGGGCGATCTCGTAGGGGAAGCGGGTGACGTTGTGCTTGCACACATTGGACAGCATGGCGTCGTTCATATAGATGCCGCTGGCCAGGGGCTTGGCTTCGTGGGAGCTGGCGATGCCGGACGAGAAAATGGTCTCGTTCAGGTGCACCATTTCCACCAGCTTGTCCTTGATGTGGCTGACCTTGTCCACGCCGTTGTAGTCGGCGATGGTGGCGGCGGCGCCGGTCATGACGTCGCCGAGGCCGGTTTTGCACACATAGCTGGCGCGGTGGTAGGCGGTGAAGCGCGCCACCATGTCCTGGGCGAATTCGTACTCGCCGTCCATCAGCACGTGTTCGTGGGGGATGAAGACGTCGTCGAAGTACACCCACACTTCCTGGCCGCCGTATTCGGCGTTGCCCTGGTCGATGCTGCCGCCTTCCATGGAGCGGGTGTCGCTGCTCTGGCGGCCGTAAATATAGGTGATACCCTCGGCGTCGCCGGGGATCATGCCGACCACGGCGTAGTCCTTGTCGTGCTCGCTCAGGTTCATGGTCGGCATCACGCAGATCCAGTGCTGGTTCCAGCCGCCGGTCATGTGCGCTTTGACGCCGCGCACGAAGATGCCGTCGTCATTGCGTCCGGACACGTGCAGGAACATGTCCTGGTCGCTCTGCTCGAAGGGCCGTTTGCTGCGGTCGCCTTTGGGGTCGGTCATGCCGGCGGCGATCAACACATTGTGCCGCTGGGCTTCCTTGAGGAAGTCCAGGTAGCGCTGGTGGTAACCGGTGCCGTGTTTTTCATCGATGTCCCAGGTGATCGAGTGCAGCACGCTGAGCGTGTCCAGGCCGGTGCAGCGCTGGAAGCAGGTGCCGGTGAGCTGGCCCAGGCGCCGCTGCATGCGGTTCTTCATCACCAGGTCCTGGGGCGATTCGGGCATGTGCAGAAAGCGGTTCACGGTGGCGTCGATCAGCGGCGAATGGGCGGTGGCCAGCTCCGGGTCGTCGATGGCCAGGTCGTAGGTGGCGCGCAGGGCGTTGATGCTGGGCCGGATCATCGGGTGGTCGGCGGGCTCGTCGATCAGTTCGCCGAACAGGAACAAGCGGGTACCGCGGCCTTTCAGGCTGGCGATGTAATCGTCGCCGGTGCGGATCACCGGCATCCGCGCCCAGCGCTCCCGGGCGCTGTCATGGCGGCGTGGTGCCAGGGGGGAAACGGCATTCATAGAGCACTCCTTGCGGGCTGAGCCGGCTGGCCGAGGTGCGTGTTATTGGGCGTTTCCCCAATAGTAAACACTGTGTTTCGGCTGGCAATGTCGGAGTGCGTGCTTGTTACCCAGGGTCAAGGAAAGGATTGCTCCCGGGTCGGGGGTCAGCCGGCGTCGGGCTGGAACACCAGCGACGCCGAGTTGAGGCAGTAGCGCTGGCCGGTGGGCGGTGGCCCGTCCGGGAACACATGGCCCAGGTGGCCGTCGCAGCGCGCGCAGCGGACTTCCACCCGCACCATGCCGTGGCTGTCGTCCCGCAGTTCGCGCACATGCGCGCTGTCCACCGGTTCGAAGAAGCTGGGCCAGCCGGTGCCGGACTCGAATTTGCTGTCGGCGTGGAACAGTGGCAGCTGGCACAGCTTGCAGGCGTAGGTGCCGCTTTCCTTGTTGTCCAGCAGGCCGCCACAGAACGGCGGCTCGGTGCCCTGATTCAGCAGAATGCGGCGTTCCTCGGCGGTGAGGCCGGCGGCACGCTGTTGTTTTTCGGCGTCGGTGAGCGGCGTCAGATCAAAGCCGCTGGCGGAAACAGTCATGACGACCTCTCAGGGTTTGAGCAGTTCGGGAAAGGCGGTGTGGAGCTTCTCCAGCTTCGGTTTCGCCACATGGGTAATGTACGGCTGATTGGGGTTGCGCAGGGCGAAATCCTGGTGGTAGTCCTCCGCCGGATAAAAGGGGTGGCCCGGTTCCAGCGTGGTGACGATCGGCGCGGTGAAGGCGCCGGCGTTTTCCAGTTGGTGGATGTACTCGGCGGCCACCCGGTGCTGCCACTCGTCCACCGGGAAAATAGCCGAGCGATACTGAGGCCCCCGGTCGTTGCCCTGGCGGTCCTTCTGGGTGGGGTCATGGGCCACCGCGAAGAACAGTTTCAGCAGGGCGCCGAAGCTGATCCGCTGGGGATCGTAGCGCACTTCCACCACTTCGGCGTGGCCGGTCCGGCCGCCGCACACGGCCTCGTAATTGGCGGTCTCCGCCGTGCCGCCGGCGTAGCCGGACACCACTGACTCGACGCCGTCGAGAGCCTGATAGACCGCCTCCACGCACCAGAAACAGCCCCCGGCGAGCACGGCGCGGCCGGCGTCCTGGTCCGTGGGCACGTCTTCCACCGGGTCGGGAAACCGGTCCGGGTGAATGGCCAGGGATGTGCCGGGGATTACTGCTTTCATACAACCTCCGTGATTGAAGGGCGAGCCTGGCAAAGAATGGGGGCGTGCCGCCCGAGTCTCAACCCGGGCGAGCGCTTCAGGGAAGCAGGCCGGCCTGGCGCAGGGTGTCGCGCAGGGCGCGGCACTGGCTTTTGGCGATGGCGGTCTGGTCGTTGGCTTCGTGGGTGCGTGCCACGCCGTGCCAGAGGTTGGTGCCGTCCCCGGTGAGCAGGTCCGCCGGGAAGGTCTGCGCCACCTCCGCGGGCGGTGCTTGCTTAATGCGTTCGCCGTCCATTCCCACGCGCCAGGTGGGCCGTACCTCGTTGTCCTGGTTGATGGGGTTGAGCTCCTGGCGGTCGCGCATGTGCGGGGCCGACATCAGCAGACGGGTGAGATCGACCACCAGAATCCGGTCCACCGGGTGACCATCCGCCCAGCGGGTCAGCGCCTGGCGGCCCCGCTCATACCAGAGCGGTACTTCCTGATGGCCGAGCAGGACCTCCAGGCCGGCCCGCTCGAACACCGGCCGGCAGGTGAGCTCCCAGGTTTCGCGGGTGTCGCCTTCCGGGCTCTGCGCTACCAGCAGCAGCGTTTCCGCCGGCGGTGGCGGGGTGTCGGTGACCGTGCGCGTGGTGACGTCCGTGGTGCTGGCACACCCGGATAAAAACAATAGCGTCAGTAACAGGGCCCGCATGTCGATCTCCACGATATGACCTCCGGTGAACAAGGGGCCCAGTGTAGCAGTTGTGCCATGGATCAGGGGAACGCGGGCGACAGCAGAGCCGGCGCGTTCGCCCCGGCGCGCACTTCCAGCTGGAAGCGGCCCTCCTCGGCGACCGGCGGGTGATACCAGCGCACCTCGTAAAGGCTCTGGCCATCCCCGTCGTCGTCGAGCAGACGGAGACGCAGATCGCCGCTTTCATCGTCGATATAGGTGCCCCGGTCGGCACTGCGCAGAATGCGCAACAGCGGCTGGTGCAGCTGCAAATCGCCGGGGGGCTCGCCCAGGAAACGCCAGGCCCAGTAGGGGCCGGTCTCCGGATCGCCGCGCCGGAAGGTCGCCGGCTGTTGCCAGGCCCGCGACCAGGTGCGGTCGGGGTCGCCGGCGGGCCAGTAGCGGTGGCTCAGCAACTCGAACCGGCTCCGCCTGGGGTAGTCGTCCACGCCGCCGGTACGCATCAGCGCGTCGCTCAGGCGGGCGCTTTGCGCGGCGAGAAAATCCAGCGTGTGCGGGCCGTAGAGTGTGTGGCCACCCTCGTAGTACTGCGCGCCGTATTCCGCTTCGGTGACCGCGTAGCCGACGAAGCCGTTGGCCAGGCTGGAGATTTCCACCCGCCAGTCGGTGCCGGCGGGCAGGGTGTCGAGCACGGCGCCGCGAATCCGGTTGCCGCTTTCCAGGGTGATTTCCCAGGGCAGCGGCACCAGCACCAGGTCGTTGATGCGCAGTACCTGCAGCAGGGCGCGGTGCGGAAAGGTGTCGGCGGCCATCAGCAACTGCAACTTTGAAAACGCCCACTGCTTCTCCGCCTGGCAGCCGTCGGTGAACAGAGTGCGTGGCCAGCCCTCCTGAAGGAATGGCAGGTAAGAAATCGGGAACACTTCGTCGCCGTTGGCCGCGCCCAGGGTCGCGGCGCCCACCACCGCGCGCTGGCACAGGCCGTGACGCTGGTCCTCCGGCAGGTCGAGCACATTCAGCAGGCGGCTGGCGGAGGCGGTGCGCAGGCGCGGCGCCAGATCGGCCTCCAGGCGTTGGAACAGCTGCCCGGCCTGGTCGCCAAGCGCCTGCCCGATACGCCGGGCCTCGAGATCACCCCGGTGGTCCGGATGCCAGGCCGGGTTGTTATCGGCGTGGGTGGCCTGGAAGGCGCCGTGCACGAACGGCCAGGGCAGGTCGTCACCGAACTCCGCGCTCAGGCCACGCCCCAGCCAATGCCAGACATCGGCGTGGTAGGGACGGGTGAAGGCGGGAATCGCGGTGCCGTGAATGGAGAACAGGGTCAGGGCGCCGGCCGGATAGTAGCGGCCGTCGTCGGCCTGCAGGTCGATTCGCAGCATGGTCATGCGCGGGTTCACCGCGCGTCGCGCCGTGTCTTCGTCCACCTGTTCCGGGTCCAGATTGTGATTCCGCGCCCAGGCTTGCACCGACCGGTTGCGGGTGAGGCCCCAGACTTCGGCCTGGCCGCTGGCGAGGCGCGCCGGCCGGCGATTCCGGTACGCGGTGATCACCGCCTCGCTGATGCGTTCACTGAGGAAACGGAACAGTTGCGGGTCGAAGCCGGCCGCGTTGCTGCCGAAGGTGTTATAGAAATCGCTGCCCAGGTATTGGCCGGGCCCGGAATGGGTGTGCGTGACCAGCAGGCTCAACCCCCTGGCGGGCACATCCGTGGCGGCGGCGATGCGTTCCGCCACCGCGTAATGGAGCGGCAGCGAGCCGGCTCCCAGATCCAGCTGTACCAGCGCCAGCGGGGTCTGGCCGGGGCCGTGCAGATAAAAAGCGCGCGCCTTGAGCCGGGTACGGAAACCGTCGGCGTTCTTCGCCCAGGCGGAGTAACCGAACTTGGGCAAGCCGATGGCGGGCGTGATGTCCACCTCGGCAACGCCGGCCAGGGGCTGCCCGGCGGCCCCCGGTGGCAGCGGGTCCGGTACCTCGAAGCTGAGGGTTTCCCTCGGATAGGTCAGGAAGGGCCAGGCGGTATGCAGCAGGGCGATGGCCAGCGCCGCCACGACGACCAGCACCGCGATAAGGCGCCGTCGGCGACCGGGGCGCCGGGGTTTTGAAAAGGACATGGAAGGGGTCTCTTTATTATTTTGCACGAACGTACTCATTTGGTATTGACGCCGCAAGGCGGATTGGGCCAAACCCTGTCACGGATACAGGGCGGATACAAAACGATACGGCTGGTACAAGTCGTGCAAAAGCATGGATAAGTTCACAACACTATTCCAACCGGACGTCACCGGAATTCTGTTTTTTTTATCACCTCGGGATATTCCAATGATTGCACTGTAATCCGTTGATACCCGAGGGGGGTACACCATGAAAGCAACAGTGAGATTGTCGTCTCTGGCGCTTGTGGCGGGGTTGGCTTTTCAGCCGGCCATGGCACAGGACCGTTACGAGGAGACGTTGAACACTCGCCAGTACGTGGGTGGCTTCGCCTCCTACCTGGACGTGGACGACGACCGGCAGTTCGATGACTCCGGTTCCGGCTACAGCGCCTTTTACGGCCGTCAGTTGTCCGACCGCGTCTGGTGGGAGACCGAAGGTGGTTTTTACAAGATGGATCCGAACCAGTCCGACTATCAGGACTTTTATCAGTACCACCTGACCACCGGCCTCGCCTACGCTTTTGGTGACCGCACCGGTTTCACGCCCTATTTCATCGTGGCCGTGGGTGCGATCGACCAGGAAGTGCTGCCCGATGAAGATCAGGACACCAACTTCGCCGCCAACGCCGGTTTCGGCGCGGTCACCGGGCCGATTTTCGACAACGGCCTGAAACTGCGTGGCGACGCCCGGTACGTCTACGACGACTTCGACGGTTCCGGCCCGGCCCGCGGCGACGGCGCTTTCGGCGACGTCCGCCTGTCCCTGGGCGTGGAATTCCCGCTCGGTTACACCAAGGTAGTGACGAAAGAAAAAACGGTCATCAAGACCCGCGAAGTCGCCGCCAAGCCACAACCGGTGATCGACTCCGACGGCGACGGCGTTCCCGATAACCGCGACCAGTGCCCCAATACGCTGGAAGGCGGCCGCGTGGATTCCGATGGCTGCTTGATCGTCAACCAGACGGTCACCCTGACCAACATCAACTTTGAGTTCGATTCCGCCAAGCTGACGCCGTCCTCCGAGTCGTCGCTGGATCGGATCGCCGACTCCCTGAAATCGCAGACCGACTTCCGTGTGGAAGTGGCCGGTCACACCGACAGCGTTGGCTCCGCGGAATACAACGAGCAACTCTCCCAGCAGCGCGCCGAATCCGTTCGCCAGTACCTGGTGAATCGTGGCGTTGATCCGTCACGCATCACCGCGCGCGGTTACGGCGAGTTGAACCCTGTCGCCAGCAATGAAAACGAATCCGGCCGGGCGATGAACCGTCGGGTTGAATTCCGCGTTACCGAGAAGTGAGGAACACGACCATGTTGCGTATGAAAAGTGTATTGATGCTGGTCCTGCTCGCCGCGCTCGGCGTCGGGATCTACGGCTGCGAAGCCAACGACAGTGATGACGATGTCATCACCACCCCCAACAATCCCAACCCGAACAATCCGGACGATCAGGACAATGACGGCGTTCCGGACGACGAGGACAACTGTCCCGACTTCGCCAACAACGATCAGTTGGACCAGGACAACGACGGTATCGGCGATGCCTGCGACGACGACATCGACGATGACGGCGTTGATAACGACAACGATAACTGCCCGCGGGTATCCAACCCGGATCAGACCGACGCGGACCAGGACGGTATCGGCGACGCCTGCGACAACAACGTGGACCAGGACGGCGACGGCATTGAGGACAACGAGGACAACTGTCCGCAGGTTGCCAACCCCGACCAGAACGATATCGACAATGATGGCATTGGTGACGCCTGCGACAACGATCGCGACGGCGATGGCGAGCCGAACAACAGCGATAACTGCCCCTACGTAGCCAACGCGGACCAGCTCGACACCGATGAAGACGGCGTGGGCGACGCCTGTGAAGACGACACCGATGGCGACGGCGTACCGGACACGGAAGACAACTGCCTGTTCGTACCCAACCCGGACCAGGAAGATCTGGACGGCGATAACGTGGGCGACCGCTGTGACGACGACGATGACGGTGACGGCACCAACGACGGCAACGACGAGTGCCCGACCGTGGCCGGCCCGCCGGAAAACGACGGCTGCCCGGTGGACAATGACACCGACACCGATGGCGATGGCGTACCCGACGACCTGGACAACTGCCCCGACAACGCCAACGCGGATCAGCTGGACAGCGACGGCGACGGCATCGGCGACGTGTGCGACGACGACGGTTTCACCTGTAATGCCGACAGCACCTATCAGCCGCTGACCACCCCGGACTATGAAGCCAGCGGTAACTCACTGGGTGTGTGCCTGGGTTGTGGTGTGACCGATCCGGAGAATCTGGTGGACGGTATTGATGCCAGCTACGCCACCATGAATATCGGTTTGGCGGCCGTTTACGGCGGCGCCGAAATCCGTGCCACCGCGGTCGACGCGGCCAACGATTTCACCGGCATTAACCGTATCGGCATGGTGATTTCCGATCCCGCTTCGCCGCTGCTCAACCTGAGCCTGCTGGGCGACTTCCTGACCCTGCGCTTCTACAACGACGGCCAGGAAGTGGACAGCGCCACCGTTGGCGGTGGCCTGCTGGGTCTGGAACTGTTGGGCCTGAGCCTGCAGGGCGGTCAGCGGTTCCTCTCCACGGAAGTGGATACCACCGCGCTGACGTTCGATGAGATCCAGCTTGATTACGCGGGTCTGATCAACGCGAACGATACATTGCGCATACACCGCGTCTGTGCCGGCAACGATCCGGTGGAAGCACCCTGAGTCTCCTCTGATATCAGGCAATTGCCGGGGGCGCATTAGCGCCCCCTTTTTTTATCCGGCGGCCCGCCGGTGACTCTTCCCTTCGTTCGCCTTCACGTCTTTCTGTTCGCAGTCTGTCAGCCTTTTGGGTTAGATTGGGGACGCTGGAGGGAACGAATCTATGACATCCTTTTTTCGCTGGCCGACGCACGCCCAGTGGTTGTCACTGCTTTTGCCGCTGGTTTTTCTGCTTTCCGGTTGTGGGCCCGGGGGTGGTGACTACACCGAAACCGGTGACCTGGAGTCGCTCCGCGAGCGCGGTCAACTGCGCTTGCTGGCGCCCCGTTTCGACGAGGAGCAGGCGCTGGTCCGCGAGGGCGTGCCGCTGCAGGAATTCCGGGAGCAGGCGGAGGTGCTGGCGCGGTCCCTGGGGCTGACGCCGCGCTGGGTGTACGCGGACAGCGTCGATGATCTGGACGAGATGCTGAATGCGGGGCACGCGGATCTGATCGTCACCAACTACACGGTGACGGAATCCCGTCAGGAAAAGGTGGATTTCTGCACGCCGGTGGCGGTGATCCGCGAGTACCTGGTGCTGCCCGAAGGGCGCGAGGGCGACAGCGTCGCCGACCTCGGCGAGATCCGCATCGCCGTGCCCAGGGGCACCGCCTACCAGGAGACCGCCGAGGCCTTGGCCGGGCAATACGACACGGTCAGCGTGGACGCGGTGGAGGCGGCGCTTTCCGACGCGGAACTCCTTGAGGGCGTGGCGACCGGGGCGTATCAGGCCGCCATTGTCGACAGCAATACGCTGGACGGGCTGCTGCGCTCTTTCGACCAGGTCAGGAAGGGGCCGGTGGTCAATCCGCGCCGCCGTATCGCCTGGGCGGTGCGCAGCGACAACCCCGAACTGCGCGCGGCGGTGAACCAGTTCCTGGTCAGCCACCGGGTGCAAACCTCGGTGAGCAGCGAGGCGCGGCGTGACTGGGCGGCGATCAAACAGGACGGCGTATTGCGGGTGATCACCTCCAACAACCCGGCCAGCTATTTCCTGTGGCGCGGCGAGCTGATGGGGTTCGACTATGATCTGATCCGCCATTTCGCCAAGCAGCATGATTTGCGGGTACGCATGGTGGTGCGCGACAGCGCGTCGCAGATGTTCGACGCGCTGCAGGCCGGCGCCGGTGACGTGATCGCCGCCGCCATGACCGTCACCGAGCGGCGCAAGGCCCGCGGCTGGCACTTCTCCAACCGTTATCTCGAGATCCACGAACAGATCATCGGCGACGCCGACGACGAGCCGTTCGAATCGGTCCGGGAGCTGGCCGGGCGCAGCGTGGTGGTGGCGCCGGACAGCGCCTTCATGGACACCCTGGAAGCGCTCCGCGAGCAGGGCATCGACGTGCGCATCGAAGCCCGTGAAGGCGCCAGCACGGAGATGCTGATCCAGAGCGTGGTCGACGGCGACATCGATCTGACCGTGGCCGACAGCCATGTGGCGGCCCTGGAGAGCACCTACCGGGAAGACCTGCGCCCGCTCTGGACCCTGGAGGGCAGCCGCGACATCGCCTGGGCGCTGCGCGGCGATCAGCCCCAGTTAATGGATAAGCTGAATGCCTACATCAACCGCCATTATCGGGGGCTGTTCTACAACGTCACCTATAACCGTTATTTCAAGGAGTCGAAAACCATCCGTATTCATGAAGAGTATCGGGTGGAAGCGGGCAAGGCGATTTCGCCCTATGACGATCTCGCCAAGGAATACGCCTTGAAGTACGGCTTCGACTGGCGCCTGCTGGTGTCGCAGATGTACCAGGAGAGCAAGTTCAATCCGGACGCGGTGTCGTTCGCCGGCGCCCAGGGGTTGATGCAGGTAATGCCGCGCACCGCCCGCCAGTTCGGTTTCGACGACCCCCATGATCCGGAACAGAGTATCGCCGCCGGCGCCGCCTATCTGGACTGGCTGGAAGAGCGCTTCCCGCAGCGCCTGGGGATGGCGCAGAAGATCTATTTCGGGCTGGCCGCCTATAACGCCGGCCACGGCCATGTGGAGGACGCCCGCCGTCTGGCGCAGCGGTTGGGAAAGAACCCGGATCTCTGGTTCGGGCACGTGGAAGAGGCGATGCTGTTGTTGTCACAGCCCCGTTACGCCCGTCAGGCCCGCTTCGGGTATGTGCGCGGCAGCGAGCCGGTGAAATACGTGCGCGAAATCCGCAACCGTTATCTCGGCTATGTCCAGTTCACCGAGGAAAACAACATCTCCGCCGAGCCGTGAACGCCGTGCCGGTTAAACGCGGCGGTTAAGCCATTCCAACAGGGTCTGACGCACCTCGGGCGCGCAGAAATCGTTGAGAATCTCGTGGCGGCCGCGCGGGCAATCCATTCGCTGCAGGGGCAGCCCGCGACGGCTCAGCACCTGCTGCAGCTTGTCCATGCCCTTGCCGCTGTTGCTCATCGGGTCCTGGCGGCCGCCCAGCAACAGCACCGGCAGGCGGGCGGGCAGGCGGCCGAGGCCGGTGGCGGACTGGATCTCGGCCAGCGCCGAGACCAGCGCCAGCCAGGTGGCGGTGGTGCACTGAAAGCCGCATTTGGGGTCGTCGATATAGGCTTGCACCTGGGCCGGGTCGGCGCTCAGCCAGTCGAATTCGGTATCGGCCTCGGGCACGCTGCGCGCCCAGGCCTGAAACGTCAGCTTGTGGATCAGCGGGCTCTGGCCGCGCGCGCCGTGCCGGCGGCGCTGCCATTTCAGCAGCGACGCCATCAGCCGGTAATAGAGGGGAGGGTGGTAGTCGCTGCCGCACAGCACCAGACCCGCCAGCCGGTCGCCGTGGGCCTCGGCGCCGGCCAGGGCGATGAAGGACCCCATGCTGTGGCCGCCCAGCACCAGGACGCCCGTATCGCGCTCGCGGACGGTGTCGATCACCCGGGCCAGGTCGTCCATCACCAGGGACCAGCCGTCCTGATCGGCGAAGTGGCCGGGCGGGTCGGCGGCGTCCATGCTGGCGCCGTGGCCACGGTGGTCGGGGCAATACAGGTTCCAGCCGTGCTCGGCCAGGGTCTCGCCCAGGGCCCGGTAACGGGCGCCGTGCTCGGCCATGCCGTGCAGCCAGATCAACGACCCCACCGGGTCGGCGGCGCGCCACTCATGGACGGCGATGGTGTGGCCGTCCGCGGCGCCGATTACAAAACATTCCGAAGTCATGAACGCGGTCCCCTCAAACAGGCCATGAACATGCGTCATGCGTGTGCGAGCGTCAAGATGGCCGTGTATCATCATTGGCCGCGTATTCAGGCCCACAGGAGAGCGTGTGATTCATTATCAGGTCCGTCCGTTGCGCCCGCCGGCGCATCTGTTCCAGGTCACTCTCACCATCGACCGGCCGACGCCGGAAGGCCAGGGGCTGACCTTGCCCGCCTGGATCCCCGGCAGCTACATGATCCGTGATTTCGCCCGGCATATTGTGTCGCTGGAGGCGTCGACGGACGGCGCCCCCGTGGATGTGGCGAAGCTGGACAAGCAGACCTGGCAGCTGGCGCCGGTGGACGGCCCGGTGACCGTACGCTATCAGGTGTACGCCTGGGATCTGTCGGTACGCGGCGCGCACCTGGACACCACCCACGGTTACTTCAACGGCAGCTGTCTGTTCCTCGCCGCCATGGGCTTCGAGGACCAACCCTGCGAGGTGGATCTGGAAGCGCCGGAAGGGGCCCCTTACGCCACCTGGAAACTGGCCACCGGGCTCGACCGGGTCAGCGGTCCGGAACTGGGCTTCGGCCGCTTCCGCGCCGACAACTACGACGCCCTCATTGATCACCCGGTGGAGATGGGTCATTTCGACCACGCCCGCTTCGAGGCCTGCGGCGTGCCCCACGACGTGGTGCTCAGCGGCCGCCACCACGCCGACATGGCGCGGCTGTGCCGCGACCTGAAACCGATCTGCGAGCACCACATCAAGCTGTTCGGCGAGCCGGCGCCCATGGACCGCTATCTATTCATGACGCTGGTCACCGACGGCTACGGCGGTCTCGAGCACCGCAATTCCACCAGTCTGATGAGCCCGCGCACCGACTTGCCGTTGCGCACCGACGGCGCCGACCAGGTGCGCGATGGCTATCGCGGTTACCTGGGGCTGTGCAGCCATGAATACTTCCACACCTGGAACATCAAACGGATCAAACCGGAGGCGTTCACGCCCTTCGACCTGAGCCGGGAAGTACACACCGAACTGCTCTGGGCCTTTGAAGGCATCACCAGCTATTACGACGATCTGTCCCTGGCGCGCACCGGGCTGATCCCGCCGGAAAGTTATCTGGAATTGCTGGGCCAGACTCTGACCCGGGTGTATCGGGGCCGGGGCCGTTTCAAGCAGACCGTCACGGAGTCCAGCTTCGACGCCTGGACGCGCTTTTATAAGCAGGATGAGAACGCCCCCAACGCCATCGTCAGCTACTACGCCAAGGGCTCGCTGGTGGCGCTGGCGCTGGATCTGACCCTGCGGGACCGGACCGGTGACGAACGCAGCCTGGACGACCTGATGCGCCTGCTCTGGCAACGCCACGGCCAGACCGGCGTCGGCGTGCCGGAGCAGGGCATCCAGGCGCTGGCCGAGGAAGTGGCCGGCGGCGATCTGAGCGATTTCTTTAACCAGGCGTTATACCGCACCGAGGACCTGCCGCTGGAAACGCTGCTCGCCGAGCGGGGCGTGACGGTGAACTGGCGACCGGCGGCCGGCCACGGCGACAACGGCGGCAAACCGGGTAACGGTGCCGTGCCGGTGCACCTGGGGGCGCGTTTCGCCGCCGATCCCCTGGGCGCCCGGCTGCAGGTGGCCTACGAACAGGGCGCCGCCATGGAGGCGGGGCTGGCCGCCGGTGATGTGGTGGTGGCCGTGGACGGCCTGAAAGCCAGCGCCGGTAACCTGGACACGCTGCTGGCCGGTTACCAGGAGGGCGAGCGCGTCGATGTGCACGCTTTCCGGCGCGACGAACTGATGCGTTTCACGGTGACACTGGCGCCCTCGGAGCCCGATACCGCCTTTCTGACCCTGGCGGAAGGCGGCCTGAACGCCAAAGGACGGGCCTGGTTGCTGGGCACTGATAGCTAGATATGGCGAATCCCGAACTCGACGCACTGTACCGGCGGCTGGAAGGCGTGCGTCGCGCCGACCGGCCGCGTCTGAAAAAGCGGCTCGACGGTCTCGCCCGTAAGTTCAACGCCAAGGCGCTGCCCAAGGTGAGCGCCGCCATCGACGCCTCGGTGGCCGCCCGCGCCCGCCATGCCGACCTGGCGGCGGCGCCGCTGCGCTGGCCGGACCTGCCGGTGGTCCATCACCGTGACGAACTGGCCGCCGCCATCGAGCGGCATCAGGTGGTGGTGGTGGCCGGTGAAACCGGTTCCGGCAAAACCACCCAGCTGCCCAAAATCTGCCTGTCGCTGGGGCGCGGCGTGGACGGCTATATCGGTCACACCCAGCCCCGGCGGCTGGCGGCCCGCTCGGTGACCGCGCGCATCGCCGAGGAATTGAACACCCGGGTGGGCGGTCTGGTGGGCTACAAAGTCCGCTTCAGCGAGCAGGTCGGCGAGGACACCCTGGTCAAATTGATGACCGACGGCATGCTGCTCAGCGAGATTCAACAGGACCGTTATCTCAATCAATACGACACCCTGATTATCGACGAGGCTCATGAACGCAGCCTGAACATCGATTTTCTGCTCGGTTACCTGAAACAATTGTTGCCGCGCCGGCCGGACCTGAAAGTCATCATCACCTCGGCCACCATCGACCACGAACGCTTCGCCGCCCATTTCAATGACGCGCCGGTGTTCGAGGTGTCCGGGCGCACCTTCCCGGTGGACATTCATTACCGGCCGCCGCAGGAAGACCGGGAGCTGGGCCTCCAGGTCGAGGAGGTGCTGCGCGAAATCGACCGGCAAGAGCGGCGCGACGGCCCGCCGCCGGCCCGCGACGTGCTGGTGTTCCTGAGCGGCGAGCGCGATATCCGGGATGTGCACCACCACCTGAAACGCTGCGACTTCCGCGACACCGAGCTGCTGCCCTTGTACGCCCGGCTGAGCGCCGCGGAGCAACAGCGGGTGTTCTCCGGCCATCGCGGGCGGCGCGTGGTGCTGAGCACCAATGTGGCGGAGACCTCGCTGACGGTGCCGGGCATCCGCTATGTGATCGACGCCGGCACCGCCCGCATCAGCCGCTACAGCGTGCATTCCAAGGTTCAGCGTCTGCCGGTGGAGCCGATTGCCCGCGCCAGCGCCGACCAGCGCGCCGGCCGCAGCGGCCGCATCATGCCCGGCGTCGCCTTCCGGCTCTATGACGAGGACGATTTCAACAACCGGCCGGCGTTCACCGACCCGGAAATCCAGCGCACCAACCTGGGCGCGGTGATCCTGCGCATGGCCGACCTGAAGCTGGGCTCGGTGGAGGACTTCCCCTTTATCGAGCCGCCGGACGGCCGCCTGATACGGGATGGCTACCGTCTTCTGGAAGAGCTGGGCGCGCTCGACAAACAGCGCCGGGTGACGCCCCTGGGCCGGCAACTGGCGCGCTTCCCGCTGGACCCGACCCTGGCGCGGATGGTGGTGGCCGGCGCCGAGGAAAAAGTGCTGCGCGAAGTGCTGGTGATTGTCGCCGCCCTGGCGGTGCAGGACCCGCGGGAACGGCCCCGCGACAAACAGCAGCAGGCCGACCAGGCCCACCAGCCGTTCGAGCACAAGGAATCGGACTTTCTGTTTTTCTGGAATCTCTGGCAGTGGGCGGAACAGCAGCGCGGCGAGCTGGGCCGCAACCCCTATGAGAAGCTGCTGAAAAAGCATTTCCTGGCGCCGTCGCGGATGCGCGAATGGCGCGACACCCACCGGCAACTCTTGTTGCTGGCCCGGGAGGAGGGCTGGTCCCTCAACGACGAACCGGCGGACTACGAAAGCCTGCACCGGGCGCTGCTGACCGGGTTGGTGGGCAATGTGATGACCCGCAACGAAGACGGCGAATGGCTTTCCACCCGCAACCGCAAGCCGCTGCTGTGGCCCGGCTCGTCGCTGAGCAGGAGCGCCGGCAAAAAGCCGGCGGACGGCAAGGAAACCGCCACGGACGGCGGACAAAAAAAACCGAAGCTGCGCTGGCTGGTGGCCGCCGAACAGGTGGAGACCAGCCGCTTGTTCGCCCGTTGCGTGGCACGCATCGAGCCGCAGTGGGTGGAGGCGGAAGCGGCGCATCTGATCAAGCGCCAGTATTTCGAGCCGCACTGGTCGAAAAAGCGCGGCTGCGTGATGGCCAAGGAGCAGATCAATCTGTTCGGGCTGATTCTCGCCTCCGGCCGGCGCATGCACTACGGCCCGCTCGAGCCGGAGCTGGCCCGCGAGCTGATGATCCGCGAAGGGCTGGTGGCCGGTGAGCTGACCCGGGAACCGGAATTCGTGGCCGCCAACCGGGAGCGGCTGCAACGCCTGGAAGAGATGGAACACAAGCTGCGCCGGCGCGACATTCTGGTGGACGAAGAAACCCGCTTCGCGTTCTACGACCAGCGTTTGCCGGCCGGGCTTTACACCCTGGCGCACCTGGAAACCTGGTACAAAAAGCAGGCCGACGAGGCCCAGCGCCGCGCGCTGTTCATGGACGACGACTTTTTGCTCTCCCACAGCCCGGATCTGCAGGGCGACGCCTTCCCCGACGAGCTGGAATGGGACGGCATGCGCTTGCCGCTGGAGTACAGCTTCGACCCCACCGGCGACCGCGACGGGGTGACGGTGATCGTGCCCGCCGGTGCGTTGCAGCAGCTGCACGCCGAGCGGCTCGCCTGGCTGGTGCCGGGGCTGCTGCGCGAAAAACTGGAAGCGCTGATTCGCGGGCTGCCCAAGGCCCGGCGCCGGCATTTCGTGCCGGTGCCCGACTATGTGGCGGCGCTGCTGGAATCGCTGCGGCCGGACCAGCCGCTGCTGCCGGCGATGACCCGCGAGCTGCAGCGCATCACCGGGGTGCGTGTGGAGCAGGAAGAATGGCGCGAGGATCAGCTGCCCGGCCATCTGCGCATGAACGTGCGGGTCACCGACGGCCAGGGCAGGGTGCTCGCCGAGGATCGCGATCTGGCCCTGCTCCAGCAACGGTTCCAGGCCCTGGCCGAAGAACGGGACCCGGCGGGCGCCGGGGAAGAGGTGGTCCGTGGCCGTAGCTGGGTGTTCGGGACGTTGCCGGAATGTCGGGAGAGCGAGCAGGGCGGGGTGGTGTTCCGCCGCTATCCCGCCCTGCGTGATCAGGGCGAGGAGGTGACGCTGGAGCACTATGCCGACGCGGACGACGCCCACTGGTGGCACGGCATCGGCTGCGCGCGCCTGATGCTGCTATCGCTGAATGAACAGGTACGCGGGCTCAAGCGTTTCGCCGGCCAGCAGCCCGGCTTCCAGAAGCTCAAGGCCGAAAAGTCGCTGATGGCGCGCGGCGCTCTCGACCAGGCGCTGTTGCGCGCCGCGGTGATGCACTTTCGTCTCCACGATGAGCCGGTGCGCGATGAGTCGGCGTTTCGCGCCTGTCTGGACCAGGGGCGCGGTGATTTCGTGCCCGCCGCGGAGCAGGCGCTGCGCACTTGCGGCGAGCTGTTCGCCGCCTACCGGCGCGTTATGCAGCGCCTGGAGAAAAATTTCCCGCTCGCCTGGGCCCACGCCCATCGGGATCTCAAGCAACAACTGGCGGACCTGTTCGGCGACGACTTCCTGCTCACCGCCCCGCACGAGTGGCTCGGCGAGTACCCCCGTTACCTGGCGGCGATGGAGCAGCGTCTGGAGAAGCTGGGCGGCCAGATCGGCCGCGACCGGGCCCTGGTGGCGGAGCTGGAAGCGTTCCGCGAGCGCTACCACCGCCGCGCCAAGGACACGCCGCCCTGGCGGCAGCCGGCGGACTTGCGTCTGTACCGCTGGATGATGGAGGAATATCGGGTCAGCCTGTTCGCTCAGCCCCTGGGCACCCGGGTGCCGGTGTCCGCCAAGCGGCTTAACCGCCAGTGGGAGGCCTGCTAGCCGCCGTCAAGAGCGCGCGAAACCGCGAAATACCATTCCGGCTTTGCGCCGGCCCGGTCATATCCGGATAATTGACCCATTTATGGAACCCGCCCCGAGGTTCCCGACTGTCGCGGCGCTCTCCGGAGTGCCCTTTTTGCGCGAGGACAGGCTTGTGACCCATTCCGTCGTTATCAGCGGTACCGGACTCTGGACCCCCGAACAATCCATCACCAACGACGAGCTGGTGGCTTCTTTCAACGAGTACGTGGCTCGTTACAACGAACGCCACGCGGCCGCCATCGAAGCCGGCGAGATGGAGCCATTGACCGGCTCCAACTCGGCGTTCATCGAGAAGGCGTCGGGCATCAAACAACGTTACGTGCTCGACAAGGAGGGCATTCTCGACCCCGACCGGCTGGCGCCGAATATTCCCGAGCGTGGCGACGACGAGCTGTCGGTGCAGGCGGAAATCGCCGTGTACGCCGCCCGCCAGGCGCTCGATAACGCCGGCCTGCGGGCGGACGATCTGGACGCCGTGCTGGTGGCCTGCTCCAACATGCAGCGCGCCTATCCGGCCATGGCGGTGGAAGTGCAGCAGGCCCTGGGCATGCAGCACGGCTGGGGGTACGACATGAACGTGGCCTGCTCCAGCGCCACCTTCGGCATCCAGACCGGGGTCGACGCCATTCGCAACGGCTCCGCGCGCCGCGTGCTGATGGTCAATCCGGAAATCTGTTCCGGCCACCTGGCCTGGGAAGACCGTGACTGTCATTTCATCTTTGGCGACGTGAGCACCGCGGTGGTGCTGGAACGGGCCGAGGACGCCACCAGCGACAATCAATGGGAAGTGCTGGGCACCCGTTTGCAGACCCGCTTCTCGAACAATATCCGCAACAACTTCGGCTTTCTTAACCGCGCCGACCCGTCCGGCGTCGGCACCCGGGACAAGCTGTTCCGCCAGGAAGGCCGCAAGGTGTTCAAGGAGGTGTGCCCGATGGTCGCCGAGCAGATCACCGGCCACCTGGCCGACCTGTCCGTGCCGGTGGAGGACGTGCGCCGTATGTGGCTGCACCAGGCCAACCTGAACATGAACGAGTTCATCGCCCGCCGGGTGCTGGGCCGGGACCCGAGCCGCGAGGAGGCGCCGGTGATTCTGGATGATTACGCCAACACCAGTTCCGCCGGCTCGATCATTGCCTTCCACAAGCACAACAGCGATTTGCCGGCGGGCACCAAGGGCGTGATTTGCTCCTTCGGCGCCGGCTATTCCATCGGCAGCGTGATCGTGAACCGGGTGCGCTGACCGCGCCACTGGCACGGCCCGGACATGGCGGCCGCGGGGTAGACTCCGCGGCCGTTTTTGTTTTCTTCGCGGCCTACACGTAACGTTTACTTGCTTCGTGCGTCCATATAGGGTCGAAGCTGCAGAACGGAATCGTTTCTGTTGGCTTCACTTACAGAATTATACGATCCATATTGGAGAATGATCATGGCTAAATTGAGCAAAATGAACCCTCTGGCCGCCACCCTCGGCGCCGCCTTCGTGGCCTCCGCGATGTCCGTTCCGGCGCACGCGGTCGAAAACCCGTTCGGTGCCACCGATCTGCAAAGCGGCTATCAGCTGGCCGGCGATCATGGCAAGGACGCTGAAGGCAAGTGCGGCGAAGGCAAATGCGGTGACGACAAGAAAGGTGAAGGAAGCTGCGGCGGCGATAAAAAAGGTGAAGGGAGCTGCGGCGGCGCCGCCTGAACCCAGGAGTCGTAATTCATGACGACTTTCCCCGTGACCGGTACCGGTCTGGGGTTGCGGCGGGCCCTGATGGGCCCGCTGTCCCAACCGGGCAACATACCGGTGGATTTTCTCGAAGTGGCGCCGGAGAACTGGATTCCCATGGGCGGCAGGCTGGCCCGTGAGTTTCGTGGTTTCACCGAACGCTATCCCTTTGTCAGTCACGGTCTGAGCCTGTCCCTGGGCGGACCGGAACCTCTTGATTTCGAATTGCTGGGGAACATCAAACAGTTTCTCGGCGAGCACCGTGTTCGCTGCTATACCGAACATCTGAGTTACTGCAGCGACCACGGCCATCTGTATGACCTGATGCCGATCCCGTTCAGCGAAGAAGCGGTGCACTATGTGGCCGACCGTATTCGCCGGGTGCAGGATTTTCTCGGCCAGCGCATCGGCGTCGAGCACGTCAGCTATTACGCCACGCCCCGGGTCACCGAGAGCCGCCCGTTGAGCGAGCTGGAATTCGTCAACGCGGTGTTGGAAGAGGCGGACTGCGGCCTGCTGCTGGACGTGAACAACGCCTATGTCAACGGCATCAACCACGGTTACGACCCCGCCGAATTCATCCGTGGGCTGCCCGGAGAACGCATCTTCTATGTGCACATCGCCGGCCATTTCGACGAGGCCGAGGATCTTAAGGTGGACACCCACGGCAGCGAGGTGATCGACCCGGTGTGGCGTTTACTGGACCTGGCCTACGATGAATTCGGCGTGCTGCCCACCTTGCTGGAGCGGGATTTCAATTTCCCGCCGGTGGAGGAACTGAACCGCGAGCTGGGGCGTATCGGTGAGGCCCAGCGGCGCCATCCGGCGATCGGTCGGAGGGCCTGATGAGCGAGCCGGAGTTTCAGCGCCTACAACGTTCGTTCGCGGCGCATCTGCGCAATCCGGAGCGGCACCCCGCGCCGGAAGGCATCGAGGACCGCCGCCTGTCCGTCTATCGCGAGCTGTTTTTCAATAACATCAACGGCTTTCTGGAAAAGGGCTTTCCTGTCCTGCGCAGCCTCTACGATGAGCCCGGCTGGCGACGGCTTGTGCGGGCTTTCTTCGACCGGCACGCCTGTGCGTCACCGTACTTTCTGGAGATTCCGGAAGAATTCGTCACCTTTCTCGCCGAGGCCTATGAGCCGCTCGCGGACGATCCCCCTTTTCTCGCCGAACTGGCGCATTATGAGTGGATCGAACTGGTTCTGGACACCGCCACGGAGACGGTGCCGGAGCAGGGCGTGCAGCCCGGCGGTGATTTGCTGCGTGGCGTGCCGTACCTGAGTCCGCTTCACTGCGTCCTCAATTACCGCTGGCCGGTTCACAAGATCGGCCCGGCGCACCGCCCGGAAACGCCTCCGGAACAACCGGTCTGGCTGCTGGTGTACCGCAACGCCCGGGACCGGGTGGCGTTCATGGAGATTAACGCGGTCACCGCCCGCTTGCTGGCGCTGATGCAGGAACAGCCGCTGAGCAGCGGCGAGCAACTGCTGGAACGGCTCGCTGACGAACTGCGTTTTCAGGACCGCGACGCGTTGCGGCGGTTCGGCGCCGAGCTCCTGGAGCAACTGCGCGAGCGTCAGTTGATTCTGGGCGCGCGCCTGCAACCGGCATCGCTCTGAAGCCAGCGGTTGCTCTGTACACGGCAAGCACCGCTATAATGCGCGGGCCATCACTGATTTAGGGAGCTACTGTGCGCATATGGATTGCGGCGCTTGTCTCGGCGCCATTGATTGCCTTTTCCCATCCGGTATCCGCCCAGCCGGTACCGGAAACCAGCGGACAGGCCAGCGAAGCCGCGATCCAGTCCGGTGACGACTGGGGCAGTGCCTCGACGCCGTTCGATCAGGCCGGCGGCGCCGGTCGCTTTGACGAGCAGGATCCCTGGCAGGGCTTTAACCGCAAAATCTTCGGCTTCAATGAAGTCGTCGACCGGTATGCGATCAAACCCGCCGCCAAGGGCTACCGCTGGGTAACGCCCGACTGGCTCGACAACACCGTGACCCGCTTCTTCAGCAACCTCGGTGATATCGGCGACGGCCTCAACTACATCTTTCAATGGCGCTGGGGGGAAGCGGGTAACAGTCTGGGCCGGTTCACGGTCAACACCACCCTGGGTGTCGCCGGCCTGTTCGACGTCGCCAGCGACATCGATCTGCGTAATACCGATACCAGCCTGGACGTGACGCTGGGGCGCTGGGGCGTGGCCCGCGGGCCCTATCTGGTACTGCCGATTCTGGGGCCGTCTTCGGTGCGCGACGCCACCACCCTCTATCCGAGCAGTTACCTGTGGCCGGTGAGCTATGTGGAGGACGATCTGGCGCGGTATTCGCTGGCGGCCTTGTACGGCGTCGACCTGCGCGCGGATCTGCTGGATCTGGAGCGCAATATCGTCGGTGACCGCTACACCTTTATTCGCAACGCCTACCTGCAGCGCCGCCTGATGCAGGAGGGCAAGGACACCGAACCGGCGCTTCCCGACGAAGACCCGGCGCTGGAAAGCGACGACGGCTGGTAACGCTGCGGGTAGGGGGTTACTCGCCCAGCGCGGCCAGCTTGGCGCGAATAAAGTCGCCGTGGGACACGTACAAAAGATCCGAGACCCGGCGGATCAGTTGCTCCTCGTGGCGGTCCGCCTTGCCGTCCGCGGCGGCGATGGCCCACATATCGTAGATCAGCCGCACCCGGGTTTCCGGGTCCCAGCGCTGCCGCAACGGAATGGTGAATTCGAACAAATCGGTGGCGCTGTCCACCTGCTCATCCAGCTCGGCGACGATTTCGTCCATCTCCTCCGCCCCCAGGTGCCAGCGCTCGCGCACCGCTTCGACCAGCAGCCGCTGTTCGCGCTGGTCCAGGTCCCCGTCGGTGCGCGCCACCTCCATCAGTAAGGCGGCGGCGGCCCGGTGCAGGTCCTGGTCGCTGTCCGTATCGGGGGTGTCGGGGTCGGGTTCGAATAAACGGGCAAGCCATTTCACGCTGCGATGTCCTCCGCGGTCAACAAGGCTTCCAGGGCGCGCTGATCGGCGGCGAAACGGCGAATGCCGTCGCTGAGCAGATCGCAGGCCATGGGATTGTCATTCAGTGACCAGCGGAAGCGGGCTTCGTTCAATGCCTGGCGGCGCAGGGCGGTTTCCGGCTCCGCCGGCGCCACCGTGGCCGGGTCCAGACAGCGCTCCAGCACGCCGTCGTCCTCGGCCAGTTCACCCAGCAGGGCCGGGCTGATGGTGAGGCGGTCGCAACCCGCCAGCGCCTCGATCTGAGCGGCGTTGCGGAAGCTGGCGCCCATCACGATGGTTTCCAGGCCCCGCCCCTTGAGCAGGTGGAAAATTTCGCGCACCGACTGGACTCCGGGGTCCTGGTCGATGTCGGTGATTTCCAGGCCGCGTTTGACGTGCCAGTCCTGAATCCGCCCGACGAACGGGGAAATCAGAGTGGCGCCG
Organism: uncultured Alcanivorax sp.; assembly: GCA_964556345.1. Classification (GTDB taxonomy): domain Bacteria; phylum Pseudomonadota; class Gammaproteobacteria; order Pseudomonadales; family Alcanivoracaceae; genus Alloalcanivorax. Next base: position 25,785 of record CAZKWA010000011.1, on the reverse strand, counting down.
GCCTCGGCCGCGGCCAGCGCCTGTTCGGCGCTGAATACCAGGGTCAGGTTGCAGCGCACGCCTTCTTCCTCAAGGATGCGCGCCGCCTGGATGCCTTCCCAGGTGGCGGCGGTCTTGATCAGAATGCGCTCCGCGGGCACGTCCAGTTCGCGGTACAGCGCCATCAGGCGGCGTGCCTTGGCCACGGTGGCGGCGGTGTCGAACGACAGCCGCGCGTCCACCTCCGTGGAGACCAGGCCGGGAATATGGCTGAGCACCGCCTGACCGGCCACGCAGGCGAAGGCGTCGGTGCACCAGGCCAGGTCGGCCTCGTGGCCCAGCTCCCGGGCCAGCTCGCGGGCCTGGTCGAGCAGGTGCCGGTAGCGCTCGTCGCGCGCCGCGGCCAGCAGCAGCGACGGATTGGTGGTGGCATCGTGGGGCTGCAAGGCGGCGATGCGTTCCAGGTCGCCGGTGTCGGCGACCACGGTGGTCCATTGTTCGAGTTGTTGGCGTTTGCTGATCATGTCTGACCTCCCTGTGTGGTGGCCCCAGCATAGCCAACCGGTTGCCGGGTCAAAAGGGCCAGAGCCTGTTGATAGACCTCCGGCGTGGCGTCGTCTTTGTGCGCGTGCTGGCTCAGATGCCGCCGATAAGCGCGCGCCCCCGGCACCGCCTGGAACAGATTGAGCGCGTGGCGCAGCACATGCTTGGGGTGCACGCCGTCGGCGTAACGCTGCTCCAGATAGGGGATAAACGCCTCGGCCACCGCCAGCCGGTCCGGCGGCGGGGTGCTCTCACCGAACACTTCCCGGTCCACGTCGGCCAGAAACCAGGGGTTCATGTAGGCTTCCCGGCCCACCATCAAACCGTCCACCTGGCCCAGGTGGGCAAGCATGCCGGGCACGTCGCGCAGCCCGCCGTTGAGGATGATCTCCATATGCGGAAACGACTCTTTGACGGCGTAGGCCCGCTCATAGATCAGCGGCGGGATATCCCGGTTTTCCTTCGGCGACAGGCCGTCGAGAATCGCCTTGCGGGCGTGGATGGTCAGGCTGCGGCAACCGGCCTCGTCCATATGCCGCACGAAGCGCTGCAGGAACGGGTAGTCGTCCTGATCGTCGATGCCGATGCGGGTTTTCACCGTCACCGGCACGTCCGTGGCGCTCGCCATGGCGTCCACGCAGCGGGCCACCAGCTCCGGTTCCGCCATCAGAACCGCGCCGATCTTACCTTGCTGCACCCGGTCCGAGGGGCAGCCCACGTTGAGGTTGATCTCGTCGTAGCCGTAATCCGCGCAGATGCGCGCCGCTTCCGCCAGTTGCTCCGGATCGCTGCCGCCCAGTTGCACCGCCAGCGGGTGCTCGGCGGCGTCGAAACCGAGCAGGCGGTCACGGTCGCCGTGGATCACCGCCGGCGCCACCACCATCTCCGTGTACAGTAGCGTGCGACGTGTGATCAAACGGGCCAGGTAGCGAAAATCCCGGGTGGTATAGGCCATCATCGGCGCGATCGACAGGCGCCGGCTGAGCGGGGCAGGGCCGGGAATCGGGGTGTTGAGTGAGGACATGGCGCTATTATCGCACGGCCGCCGCCGCGACGGGAAACCCGCTGGTGGCACCGGCACGGGCAAATCCATGCAAAGGTATATTCCTGTAAAAGCGCCTTGTGGAAGTTCCGCCGTTTGGCTTTGATGGCGGTGCGATAATGCAAAACAGGGAGAACGTTATGCTGAGCTGGAGCCTTTTATTTCTTGTCATCGCGATCATTGCCGCGGTTTTGGGGTTTAGTGGCATTGCCGGTACCGCCGCGGGCATCGCCAAGATTCTGTTCGTTGTGTTCCTGGTGATCTGGATCATCAGTCTGATCGCCGGGCGGCGCTGACCCCCGGCCGCCACACCGCCGTGGTCTTGCTGATAAGAGGGGCGCATTAGCCTATAATGCGCCCCTTTATTCCGGCCACGGAGTCAGCATGACCGTTCGTACCCGAGTGGCACCTTCGCCCACCGGCGACCCCCATGTGGGGACCGCTTACATCGCGCTTTTCAATCGTTGTTTTGCCCGCCAGCACGGCGGGCAATTCATTCTCCGTATCGAAGACACCGATCAGACCCGCTCCAGCGACGCCTCGGAGCAGGCGATTCTCGAGTCGCTGCGCTGGCACGGCCTGGACTGGGACGAGGGCCCCGACGTGGGCGGCCCGCACGCGCCTTACCGCCAGAGCGAACGGAGCGGGGATTACCGCCGTTACGCGGAGCAGTTGATCGCCGACGGCCATGCCTTCAAGTGTTTCCGTGGCGCCGACGAGCTGGAGCGGCTGCGCACCGACCTGAAGGAGCGCGGCGAGAACCGTGCCCTGAAGCCGGCGGACCTGGAGCTGGACCCCGCGGAGCAACAGCGCCGTGAAGACGCCGGTGACCCTTATGTCATCCGCATGCGCGTGCCGGAATCCGGCCGCTGCGAGATCGACGATATGCTGCGCGGCACCGTGGAACTGGACTGGGCGCTGGTGGACGCGCAGATCCTGCTCAAGTCCGACGGCATGCCCACCTATCACCTGGCCAACGTGGTGGACGATCATCTGATGGCCATCACCCATGTGATTCGCGGTGAGGAGTGGCTTAACTCCGCGCCCAAGCACAAGCTTTTGTACCAGTATTTCGGCTGGGACATGCCGGTGCTGTGCCATATGCCGTTGCTGCGCAACCCGGATAAATCCAAGCTCAGCAAGCGCAAGAACCCCACCAGCATCAATTTCTACCGCCGCATGGGCTACCTGCCCGAGGCGGTGGTCAACTACCTGGGTCGCATGGGCTGGTCGATGCCCGACGAGCGCGAGCGTTTCACGCTCGACGAGATGCAGGCGGCGTTCGACATTCAGCGTGTTTCCCTGGGCGGCCCGGTATTCGACGTGGAGAAGCTGAGCTGGCTGAACGGCCAGTGGCTGCGGGATCTGTCCGACGAGCAATTCCTCGAGCAGCTGCGCGACTGGGCCTTTAACCGGGATTACGCCATGCGGGTGCTGCCCCACGTGAAGCCGCGCGTGGAAACCTTCGGTGAGGTGGTCGACAAGGCCGGGTTCTGTTTCTCGGGCATGGTGGCCGTGCGGGAAGCGGACTTCGAACACCCCAAGTACGACTTGGACACCATGAAGGTCTGGCTGCAATTCTACTTATGGTCCTGCGAGGCGCGGCGGGATTGGCAGCGTGACGGCCTGTTCGCCGACGCCAAACACCTGGCCGACGCGCTGGAAATCAAGATCAAGGATTTCCTGTTTCCGGTGTTCGTGGCCATCGCCGGCACCAGCGCCAGCTTTTCCGTGGTGGACAGCATGGCACTGCTGGGGCCGGACATCAGCCGGGCCCGTCTGCGCCATGCCATCGAGGTGCTCGGCGGCGTCTCCAAGAAGCAAACCAAGAAGCTGGAGAAGGAGTGGGCGGCGATTGTTCAGGCGAATTGAGCAAGGCTTGTACAAACGGACTTCCAACTGTCAAAAACCCGGGGCGGATGCTTGACAGGGTAGGGGCGCTGCGTAAAATACGCGGCTCCACACAGGGCGCAGCCCGGTGGGACAGCTTTGGGGCCATAGCTCAGCTGGGAGAGCGCTACAATGGCATTGTAGAGGTCGGCGGTTCGATCCCGCCTGGCTCCACCAAACACGTCCCCTTCGTCTAGTGGCCTAGGACACCGCCCTTTCACGGCGGTAACAGGGGTTCGACTCCCCTAGGGGACGCCATATAAAAAAGCCTCGCTCGAAAGAGCGGGGCTTTTTTTATGTGGCGTTCCACCTCTGGGGGAGCCGCCACTTGTGCGAGCGGGCGGGGCCCGCTCCTACACGTCGGCGTGCCTAACTATGCTGTCGGATGGTGAGAATATGCGCGATACGCTCGCCATCCCAGATGTATTCGTAGTGCGTGGCCGGCGTTACCGATTCGATCAGATGCGGTGACAGCAGGGCGAAGCAGCGTGCCTGCTGATGGCGCACCGAGCCATACACGAGGCCATGCTCGTCGGCGTCGAACAGCGCCCGTCCCAGGCGGCGCGCGCTGCCGTAGTCATGGGGGTGGTACCAGTCTTCATCGTCGCGGAAGGGGTCGTGGATATTGCGCAGGCTGGCGCTGAAGCAGACCTTGAGGCCGCGCATCACGATGCGATCGAATTTCAGACCCTGCACGGCACGAAAGTAGCGCTCCTGATGGTAGCGGGTCTCGGCGATGGCGGTGGCCATGCGCTCGGCGCAGTAGAACACCCCGTACTGACCATCGGAAAAGCGCGAGCCGTAGGGGCTCACATGGACGAAAGGTCCGAGCGCGTAGTTGCAGCCGGGGATGCCCCAGGGGCGCCGGTTGGGTGGTACGCGGTGCAACTCGCCGATCTGCATCTGGATACGCGGGTTGGTCAGGGCCTGGACCGCGTACAGGGCTTCGAAGTCGTCCTGGTCGGCGACATCGTCGAACAGCTCGATGGGCGGATACTTGCCGTTCACCAGGCGATAGGCGTCCTGGTGAAGGAAGGCGACCGCCGGCAGGTCTTCCGGAGAGGTCACCACTGGCCTCCGCGCAGCCCGTCCAGTTGCCGGTGGACTTCATAGAGGCTGGCCACCCGCCCGTTGCTCATCACATCCATGGGGCTGGCGCCGTTGAAAAACGGGTTCTGGTTGGGCATCCGCACGAAGCCATAGACGTTTTCCCGATTGCCGAACAGCGTGCGCAGCGCCTGATGAATATTCAGCAAGTAACTGAGGCGCTCCAGCAGATCATTGCTGACCCGGGCGCTTTCCGGCCGGCTTTGGTACTTATGCAGGGTGGAGCGGCCCACGCCGAGCAGGGCGGTCTTTTCCTTTTCCGAGCACTGCCAGTGGTCGAAAAGGCGCAGCACCGCCCGCAAGGCGGCATGGCGGGCGTTGTCATCCAGTGCTGGGGTGCGAGGTTCGATAGCCGGTTGCATACTGCCTCCTGACGGTTTTCGTCATAATAAGCCTTAAAGACATTAAATGTCCATACGTAGACAGGCGGTGTCCGGGCGTTGTGAAAAAGTGTTCAAGACGGCCCCGCCCGGAAACCGGCCGCGCTCCGCCGGGTCTGTTAAGCGATGACGGCAGCCGCACAGGGAGAACGGCATGAGAATAGGGTGGTGTTTGGCGTTACTGGTCGGCGCCGGCGTGGCGTCGGCGCAGGACGTCTGGGTGGACGCCCATCTCCATTACGTGGATTTCATGCAGGAAAGCGACGGCAGCGAGGCGATGCTGGCGGCAATGGACCAGGCCGGTGTCGAGGAGGCCTGGCTGTTCGGTCTGCCGGTGGTGAAAAAATGGCAACAGGACGCACCGCGCCGTCCGCGCTATTACCTGGGAGACGAGGCGCCGCTGTATTACTACAGCGCCACCGATGACATTGTCGCCGGCGCGGTGCTTGATTTGCCCGCCGAGCAGCGACGTCGCCTGGTGCCGTTCATCAGTGGCTTCAACCCCACCGACATGAACGCGGCGCGCCATGTGGAAGCCTTGATCGAACGCTATCCCGGCCTGTGGCGGGGCATCGGCGAGGTGATCACCCGCCACGACGACCTGACCGCGCTCACCGCCGGCGAGACCGCCCGCGCCAATCATCCGGCGCTGATGAAAGTCTATCGGCTGGCCGCGCGTCACGATTTGCCGGTGCTGCTGCACAGCAACCTGACCTCGTTACGGGAGGAAACGCCCATCTATCTGGCGGAACTGGAGGAGGCCCTCAAGAGCCATCCCGACACCCGCTTCGTGCTCGCCCACGCCGGCACCAGCGGTGGCGTGGAGGAGCGGCAGGCGCCGCTGGCCACGCTCAACGAAATTATCCGCGCCTTGCTGGAGCGCTATGACAACCTCTATGTGGATCTGTCCTGGAGTGTTCGCGAGCACTATCTGATCCAGGACGGCGAGCCGCGCGAGCCATGGGTGACGTTGATCCGCGACCATCCGACCCGCTTTGTTCTGGGCACCGACGTGGTGGGACATTTCGACAGCATCGGCGAAATTCTCGCCGAGTACCGGCCCCTGCTGGCGGCGCTGCCGGAGCCGGTGGCGCGCAAGCTGGCGGTGGAGAACGCCCGCGCTCTGGTGCCGGAGAAGGGCGCCCGGGCGGATTAACCCCGCCCGCGCCGCAGCCGCCGCAGCAGGCTGGAGGTATCCCAGCGGCCGCCGCCCATGGCCTGGACCTCTTTGTAGAACTCATTCACCAGGGCCGTCATGGGCAGGGGCGTGCCCAGGCGGCTGGCTTCCGCCAGGCAGATGTCCAGGTCCTTGCGCATCCAGTCCACCGCGAAACCATGATCGTACTGGTCCGCGAGCATGGTTTTATGGCGGTTCACCAGTTGCCAGGAGCTGCCGGCGCCGGCGCCGATAACACGCATGGCCTTTTCCGTGTCCAGGCCGGCGTTTTCGGCGAAGGCGATGGCCTCGGCGACGCCTTCGATGACGCCGGCCACGCAGATCTGGTTGGCCATCTTGGTCAGCTGGCCCTGGCCCACCGGGCCCATGTGCACCACGCTTTTGCCGTAGTGGTCGAGCACCGGGCCGACACGCTCGAACACCGCGTCCTCGGCACCGCACATGATCGACAGGGTGCCGTCGGTGGCGCCTTGCTGGCCGCCGGACACCGGCGCGTCCATGAAATGGGCATGGTGCTCGCGGCAGGCCTCGTCCAGGGCGTGCGCCATGGCGGCGCTGGCGGTGGTGTGGTCGACCAGCACCGCGCCCGCTTTAAGGCTGTGCACGGCGCCATTGTCTTCCAGGGTCACCTGATGAAGGTCGTTATCGTTGCCCACGCAGACGAACACCAGATCCGCGTCCAGGGCGGCCAGGGCCGGGGTCTCCGCCTGCCTGCCGGGATAGTCCTCCAGCCAGCGGCGGGCCTTGTCCGGATCGCGGTTGTAGACGGTGACTTCGAGGCCGGCGCTGGCCAGGTGCCCGGCCATCGGATAGCCCATATTGCCGAGGCCGATGAAAGCGGCGTGGGTCATGGTGTTACTCCTGATCGTCACTGAGCGGATAGACGGCGAAGCTGTCACGGGTCAGGCTGCCCAGATAGAGCCGGTCGCCGGCCTGTTCGGCGCTGGTCACCGGCGCGAAGGCGCCCTGGCCGAGATGCTGCAAATTGGCGGTCACCGCGCCGCTTTCATCCAGACCCAGGACGAAACCGTGGCGCGCCGGCTGGGGCTGCATGAACTGCGGCAGCCGGAACACCACCTTGCGCAGCAACGGCTTGTCGGACATGGCGTCCAGCGCCGCGTTGCGCGGCGCGAACAGCGCCAGCCAGAACCTGCCTTCGCCGTTGCCGGAGATGCCGTCGGGAATGCCCGGCAGGTTGTCGAGGAACACCTCGTGGGTGCCGGCTTTTTCGCCCTTGAGCCAGTAGCGCAGCACATTGTAGCTGCCGGTCTGGGTGACCAGCACGAAATCCTCGCGCTGCGACAGGGCCACTCCGTTGGCGAACTGCAGGTCGTCCAGGAGTACCGTGGTGGCGCCGGTGGCGGGGTCGTACTTGAGGAAGCGGCCGTGTCCGCCATGCTCGATGATATCGTCGCGGGCCTTCATGGCCGGGCCGAATTTGCTCGACGCGTCGGTGAAATAGATGGTGCCGTCGCTGGCCACGTCGACGTCGTCGGTGAAGCCGAAGGGCACGCCGTTGGCCTGGTCCGTGAGCACGGTCAGGGCGCCGGACGCCGGGTTCACGCGTAACAGGCCCCGGTAACCGTCGGCGACCACCAGGGTGCCGTCCGGGGCCAGGTCCAGGCCCAGCGGCCGGCCTTCGGTATTGGTGATCAGATCCCCATTCTCGCCGTGCCGGTCGTAGCGCACCAGGCGGCCGTCTTCGTAGCCCACGTACAGATTGCCCCGGTCGTCGATGGCCACGTCCTCGGGGCCGTGCCCCTGGCCGGTGGCCAGCCTTTCGACATTGGCAAGGCGGTTATTGGCGGCGTAGCGGCCGGTCAGCTCCGGCGCCTCCGGGGCATCCCAGGCCACCGGGTCCACCGGGACCGGCCACAGCAGCAAATAGGCGGCGGCCGCGGCCACCAGGATCAGAGCGATGATTTTTTTCATTATGCCTCCCCGGTATGGAACCAATGCCCGCGAGTTTAGGCATTCGCGACCGGGAAGACAAAGCGGCCCTGTAGGGGCTGATCTCAAAAAAAAGCGAACCCGTCGGGGTTCGCTTTCTGGCCCGAAGGCCTCGACCGTGCGCCGCCGGGCGGCGGCGGTTTACTTGCGGTCGCTCAGCGCGGTCATTTCGCGCTCGGTTTCGCCGGTGTAGAGCTGGCGGGGACGGCCGATCTTGTAGGGATTGGAGATCATCTCGTTCCAGTGCGCGATCCAGCCCACGGTGCGGGACAGGGCGAAGATCACGGTGAACATGGAAGTCGGGATGCCGATCGCCTTGAGAATGATGCCGGAGTAGAAGTCCACGTTGGGGAACAGCTTCTTCTCCTTGAAGTAGGGGTCGTTGAGCGCGATTTCCTCGAGCTTCATGGCCAGCTCGAGTTTCGGATCGTTGACGCCCAGCTCGTTGAGCACTTCGTGGCAGGATTCGCGCATCACCGTGGCGCGCGGGTCGTAGTTCTTGTAGACCCGGTGGCCGAAGCCCATCAGCTTGAAGGGATCGTTCTTGTCCTTGGCCTTGGCGATGTACTCGTCGATGTTGGAGATGTCGCCGATCTCGTCGAGCATGTTCAGCACCGCTTCGTTGGCGCCGCCGTGGGCGGGGCCCCACAGCGCGGAGATGCCGGCGGCGATGCAGGCGAAGGGGTTGGCACCGGAGGAGCCGGCCAGGCGCACCGTGGAGGTGGAGGCGTTCTGCTCGTGGTCCGCGTGCAGGATGAAGATCTTGTCCATGGCGCGGGCCAGGGTCGGGCTGACCTTGGTTTCCTCGCACGGGTTGCCGAACATCATGTGCAGGAAGTTTTCCGCATAGCCGAGATCGTTGCGCGGATACATCAGCGGCTGACCGAGACCGTACTTGTAGCACATGGCCGCGATGGTCGGCATCTTGGCGATCAGGCGGAAGGCGGTGATTTCGCGGTGCGTGGGGTTATTGATGTCCAGCGAGTCGTGATAGAAGGCGGACAGGGCCCCCACCACGCCACACATGATGGCCATCGGGTGCGCGTCGCGGCGGAAGCCGTTGAACAAATTGCGGATTTGTTCGTGCACCATGGTGTGGTTCTTGACCGTGCCGACGAACGTCTCTTTCTGCTCGGCGGTGGGCAATTCACCGTTGAGCAGGAGGTAGCACACTTCAAGATAGTCCGATTTGGCGGCCAGTTCCTCGATGGAATAGCCCCGATGCAGCAGTTTGCCCACTTCCCCGTCGATGAAGGTGATTTTCGATTCGCAGGAAGCGGTGGACGTGAAACCCGGGTCGAAGGTAAAGATGCCGTTGGCGGTCAGGGAAGAGACGTCGATGACGTCGCGGCCCAGGGTGGGGGTGTGGATCGGCAGTTCCAGATCCTCCCGGCCCTCTACCTTGAGAATGGCTTTCTTCTCGGTCATGGGAATTTCTCCTCGGTGAATAGAGGTTCCCTACTGGGGAGGTCCTCCAGAGCGCGGGGGACGTTAAAGTTTTGGTGGGTCTTTGTCAACGAGAAGCCCTCCGCCGGTGGGGGCGACTTTTGTAGGGTAAACAGGCTGTTACGGCGCGCCGTGCCGGGCGTTCCGGAAAGGGCCTTTATAAAACAAGGCATTAACGGCCATCGCGCCGCCACCACGGGGCACGGGGCCGGTCCACCGCCGCGGCTAAGATAAAAGTAGCAGGTTGACGTTTGTTTTGCCGTAAGCGCGGCGATATACTGCCGCCCGCGAAGGAGTCTCCGGCCCCGTTCCGTTCGGTTTTTCACCGTCCGGGACCAAGCAGGAGTTCCCTGTGGGCTCCAACCCCGGCCCGGGCACCATCGGCTTTAATCCGCATTCACATTCTGATGTCGCCGTTGATGCCAAGTTCCCGATAACCGCTCCGGTGTATCCGGAGCCCGGCAAAAGTGTAGGCTACCGTGAACGATAAGAGACCCGTTAACCTCGATCTAACGACGATCAAGTTCCCGGTCACCGCCATTGCATCCATCACTCACCGTATGACTGGCGTGGCCATTTTCGTTGCCATTCCCGTGTTGCTGTGGATGCTGGATCGCTCCTTGGCGTCCCCCGAGAGCTTTGCGGACCTGAAACAGCTGATGACCTCGCCCCTCGCCAAACTGGTGGTCTGGGCGATCCTGGCCGTCATTCTTTATCACCTGGTCGCCGGTATCCGCCATTTGATTATGGATATGGGCATGGGTGAGACCCTGGAAGGTGGACGTCGTGGCGCCTTCGCCACGTTCATTGTCACCGCGGTACTGATTCTGTTGGCAGGAGCCTGGCTATGGTAACCAGTGTAACGAGCCTGGGTCGTAATGGCCTTTATGACTGGCTGATCCAGCGGGTATCCGCTGTGGTGATCGCCGTGTACGTGATCGGCATGCTGGGCTTTCTGATCGCCCGGCCGGATCTGGATTACGGCACCTGGAGTGCCTTCATGGGCTCCGTGCCCATGCAGATCGCTAACACCCTTTTGTTGTTCTCCGTGGCCGCCCACACCTGGGTCGGTCTGTGGAGCGTGACCACCGACTATCTGACCAGCCTGACCTTCGGTAAAGCGGCCACCAGCGTTCGCCTGGTGGTGCAGATGGCCATCGCGCTGCTGCTGCTTATATACCTGCTGTGGGGTCTGCTGATGATCTGGGGAGGCGCATAATCCATGTCCATTCGTACCATCACCTTTGACGCGATCGTCGTTGGCGGCGGGGGCGCGGGCATGCGTGCTTCCCTGCAGATGGCGCAGTCCGGCTTCAAAACCGCGCTGATTTCCAAGGTATTCCCGACCCGTTCGCACACGGTGTCCGCCCAGGGCGGCATCACCTGCGCCATTGCTTCCGCCGATCCCAATGACGACTGGCGCTGGCACATGTACGACACGGTGAAGGGCTCCGACTACATCGGCGACCAGGAAGCCATCGAATATATGTGTTCGGTGGGCCCGGAAGCGGTGTTCGAGCTGGACCACATGGGTCTGCCGTTCTCCCGCACCGAGGAAGGCCGCATCTATCAGCGGCCCTTCGGCGGCCAGTCCAAGAACTTCGGTGAGGGCGGCCAGGCCGCGCGCACCTGTGCCGCCGCCGACCGTACCGGTCACGCGCTGCTGCACACCCTGTATCAGCAGAACCTCAAGAACGGCACCCAGTTCTACAACGAATGGTATGCCGCCGAGCTGGTCAAGGACGGCGACGACAATGTGTGCGGCGTTATCGCGATCAGCATCGAAACCGGCGAAACGGTGTTCTTCAAGGCCAAGGCCACGGTGTTCGCCACCGGCGGCGCCGGCCGCATTTACTCCTCCACCACCAATGCCCTGATCAACACCGGCGACGGCGTGGGCATGGCGCTGCGTGCCGGCGTGCCGGTGCAGGACATGGAAATGTGGCAGTTCCACCCCACCGGCATCGCCGGCGCGGGGACCCTGGTCACCGAAGGGTGCCGGGGCGAGGGCGGCTACCTTATTAATAAGGACGGCGAACGGTTCATGGAGCGCTATGCGCCCAACGCCAAGGACCTGGCATCCCGTGACGTGGTCGCGCGCTCGATGATGATGGAGATTCTCGACGGCCGCGGCGACGGCCCCGACGGCGATTACGTGTACCTGAAGCTGGATCACCTCGGCGAGGAAGTGCTGCACAGCCGTCTGCCCGGTATTTGCGAGCTGTCCATCACCTTCGCCCAGGTGGACCCGGTCAAGGAACCGATCCCCGTGGTGCCCACCTGCCATTACATGATGGGTGGCATCCCCACCAACGTGAATGGTCAGGCGCTGAAATTCAGCGGCGGCCATGAAGGCGAGGATCAGTTCGTCAACGGTCTGTTCGCGGTGGGCGAGGTCGCCTGCGTATCGGTGCACGGCGCCAACCGCCTGGGCGGCAACTCGCTGCTCGACCTGGTGGTGTTCGGCCGCGCGGCCGGCCTGCACATCGAAGAGGCGCTGCGGCAGGGCATGACCCAGTACGAGCCCAGCAGCGACGATCTCGACCGCGCCCTGAGCCGGGTCAACCGCTGGAATGAATCCAAGGACGGCGAATCCGTATCGGCGCTGCGCAAGGAGTTGCAAAGCACCATGCAGAACCACTTCGGTGTGTTCCGCAAGGGGGACCTCATGGAAGAGGGCGTGCAGAAGCTGGCCAAACTGCGCGAGCGGATCGCCAATGCCCATCTCGAGGACAAGAGCCAGTCCTTCAACACCGCCCGTGTCGAAGCACTGGAACTGGATAACCTGCTGGAAGTGGCGGAAGCCACCGCCCTGGCGGCATCCGGCCGTACCGAGAGCCGTGGCGCCCACTCCCGCTATGACTTCCCGGACCGGGACGACGAGAACTGGCTCTGCCATTCCGTGTTCGATCCCAAGTCCAAGAAGCTCGGCAAGCGGGAAGTGAACTTCAAGCCGAAGACCGTGGATACCTTCCAGCCGAAGGTCCGGACTTACTAACGGAGGCGCGTAGCCATGAAAGTCAGTATCTATCGCTACAACCCGGACACCGACCGCGAACCGTCCATGAAAGAGTACGAGGTCGACACCCAGGGCAAGGACCTGATGGTGCTCGACGTACTCAATCTGGTGAAGGAACAGGACCCCTCGATGGCCTATCGCCGGTCCTGCCGGGAAGGCGTCTGCGGTTCCGATGGCATGAACATCAACGGCAAGAACGGCCTCGCCTGCATTACCCCGCTGTCCGAAGTGGCGCCGGGCGTGAAGGAAGGCAAGAAGCCGCTGGTGCTGCGTCCGCTGCCGGGCCTGCCGGTGATTCGTGACCTGGTGGTGGACATGACCATGTTCTACAACCAGTACGAAAAGGTGCAGCCGTATCTGCAGAACGACACGCCGGCCCCGGCCATCGAGCGTCTGCAGACCCCGGAAGACCGCGCCAAGCTGGACGGTCTGTACGAGTGCATTCTGTGCGCCTGCTGCTCCACCGCCTGCCCCAGTTTCTGGTGGAACCCGGAGAAGTTCCTGGGTCCGGCGGCGCTGCTGCAGAGTTACCGGTTCCTGGCGGATAGCCGTGACGAGGCCACCGAGGAGCGCCTGTCGCGCCTGGATGACCCGTTCAGCCTGTTCCGGTGCCACGGCATCATGAATTGCGTGAGTGTCTGCCCCAAGGGGCTCAACCCCACGCGGGCCATCGGCCACATCCGTTCCATGCTCCTGGAACGGGGCGTGTAACGGACACTGAGAAGGCGGCCAGCGGGCCGCCTTTTTTGTGGGCGCTCCCGGCGATTTTTTGCGACCGGCAATTTTTTGTATCCGGATGCGACGGAAGGGTTCGTGGGAGGGTGGCTTTGGTTAAGCTTGAGATCGGTGTCGCCGCCCCCATGCCTTCACCACGGGGCCGGCAAGCGTTAGACGTTGGTGGGATTGCGGCGCGAGGCGAAAAGACCGATAAGTCGTTTTCTCCGGAGACGCCTAACAAAACCACCACAAAGGTACTACACTAGGTGGCGGTTTCGGCAACCCCGGAACCTCCAGACAGCAAGGGGCGCGGTGCTTAAAAGGTGCCGGCCCGTAAACAGCGATGAGCGCGGGTAACAGGGTCGCAGCCCTGTGGACAGAGCAGATACATGCCCACAGGCGTGACGTTCGCCCGGCTAAGGAACGAGCGACGATGCAAGACAGTTCCATGTACCGTCAATGGCAGTCCTCCCATATCGGGGGCTCCAACGCGGCCTATGTAGATGAACTGTACGAATCCTATCTGACTGATCCCAATTCCGTGCCGGAAGACTGGCGCGCTTACTTCGAAAAACTCCCCTCCGACGGCGCCGTCGAATCCGATGTCCCTCACTCGGCGGTTCGCGAGTATTTCCTGCTCGAAGCGAAGAACAAGTCCCGGGTGCAGAAAGTCGGCGCCGGCGCCGTCAGCAGCGAGCATGAACGCCGCCAGGTGCGGGTGCTTCATCTGATCGCCGCCTACCGCAACCGGGGCCACCAGGTGGCCAAGCTGGATCCGCTCGGCATCATGGAGCGCGAGGCGGTGTCCGACCTGGAGCTGGCCCATCACGGCCTCAGCAAGGCGGACATGGACACGGTGTTCCAGACCGGCAACCTGTTCATCGGCAAGCCGGAAGCCACCCTGCGCGAGATCATGGACTGTTTGCAGGGGACCTACTGCTCGACGGTGGGCGCCGAGTACATGCACATCGTCAACACCGCCGAGAAGCGCTGGCTTCAGCAACGGCTGGAAGGCGTGCGCAGCCACCCGCAGTACGGCGCCGACATCAAGACCCACATTCTGGAGCGTCTGACCGCCGCCGAGGGCCTGGAGAAGTACCTGGGCAGCCGTTACCCCGGCACCAAGCGGTTCGGTCTGGAAGGCGGTGAATCGATGATTCCGCTGATGGACGAGATGATCCAGCGGGTGGGCAGCTACGGCGCCAAGGAGATGGTCATCGGCATGGCCCACCGCGGCCGTCTTAATCTGCTGGTGAACATTCTCGGCAAGAGCCCCCGCGATCTGTTCGGGGAGTTCGAAGGCAAGAGCTTCAACGAGAACGGCTCCGGTGACGTGAAGTACCACCAGGGCTTCTCCTCCAACGTGCAGACCTCCGGCGGCGAGGTGCACCTGGCGCTGGCGTTCAACCCGTCCCACCTGGAAATCGTTTCGCCGGTGGTGGAAGGGTCGGTGCGCGCCCGTCAGGACCGCCGCGACGACAGCGGCGGCGACCAGGTGGTGCCGATTCTGATTCACGGCGACGCCGCCTTCGCCGGCCAGGGCGTGGTCATGGAAACCTTCCAGATGTCCCAGACCCGGGGCTTCAAGACCGGCGGCACCCTGCACGTGATCGTCAACAACCAGGTCGGCTTCACCACCAGCCGCCGCGATGACGCGCGCTCCACCGAGTACTGCACCGACGTGGCGAAAATGGTTCAGGCGCCGATCTTCCACGTCAACGCGGACGATCCGGAAGCGGTGTACTTCGTCACTCAGCTGGCGGTGGATTACCGCATGCAGTTCAAGAAGGACGTGGTGATCGATCTGATCTGCTACCGGCGCTCGGGGCACAACGAGGCGGACGAGCCGTCCTCCACCCAGCCGCTGATGTACAAGAAGATCAAGTCGCACCCGTCCAGCCGCACGCTGTACGCGGAGCGTCTCATCAATGAGCAGATCCTGTCCGAGCAGAGCGCGCAAAAGATGGTCGACGACTATCGCGACGCCCTGGACGAGGGCAACCATGTGGTCAAATCCCTGGTCCGCGAACCCAACAAATCGCTGTTCGTGGATTGGAGCCCCTACGTCGGCCATCAGGTCGAGGACGACTGGGACACCGGGTATCCGCTGAAAAAGCTGCAGGAACTGGCCACCCGGCTGGAAACCGTGCCCGAAGGGGTGGTGCTGCAGCGGCAGGTGAAAAAGATTCTCGAAGACCGCCGCAAGATGACCGCCGGCGCCATGCCCATCAACTGGGGCTACGGCGAGACCCTGGCCTACGCCACGCTGCTGGACCAGGGCGTGATGGTGCGGCTCACCGGTCAGGACTCCGGACGCGGCACCTTCTCGCACCGTCACGCGGTGCTGCACAACCAGAAGAACGGCGAAGACTACGTGCCGCTGGCGCACCTGCAGGAAGGCCAGCCGCGTTTCGATATTTACGACTCGCTGCTCTCCGAAGAGGCGGTGCTGGGTTTTGAATACGGTTACGCCACCACCACGCCCCAGGCCCTGATCATCTGGGAGGCCCAGTTCGGCGACTTCGCCAACGGCGCCCAGGTGGTGATCGATCAGTTCATGTCCTCCGGCGAGGCCAAGTGGGGCCGGCTGTGCGGGCTGACACTGCTGTTGCCGCACGGCTACGAAGGGCAGGGGCCGGAGCACTCCTCCGCCCGCCTGGAGCGGTTCCTGCAACTGTGCGCCGAGCACAACATGCAGGTTTGCGTGCCCACCACCCCGGCGCAGATTTTCCATCTGCTGCGCCGCCAGGCGGTACGGCCGCTGCGCAAGCCGCTGGTGGTGATGACGCCAAAAAGCCTGCTGCGCCATAAACGCGCCCAATCGTCCCTGGAGGATCTCTCCGAAGGCCGCTTCCAGACCGTTCTGGACGACCACGCGGACGTCGATCACAAGGACATCAAGCGCGTGGTGATGTGCTCCGGCAAGGTGTTCTACGACCTGCTGGAAAAGCGGGAGTCCGACGATCTCAACGACACCGCCCTGGTACGCATCGAGCAGCTTTATCCGTTCCCGGAAAAACGCCTCCAGGAAATTCTGGAAAGTTATCCCAACCTGGAAAACCTGGTGTGGTGTCAGGAAGAGCCCATGAATCAGGGCGCCTGGTATTGCTCGCAGCACCACATGTTCCGGGTGGCGAGAGCGGTCAACGATAAACTGCATGTGCATTACGCCGGCCGGGACATGGCGGCGGCGCCGGCGGCGGGCTCCATGTCCCTGCATGTGGAACAGCAACAGCGTCTCGTTGAAGACGCCTTCCAGATCAACTGAGCGACAGCCAACCGAGATAGGGTTAAGGAATAAGCATGGCGACAGACATCAAAGCCCCACAGTTTCCCGAATCCGTAGCGGACGGCACCGTGGCGACCTGGCACAAGAAAGAAGGCGAGGCGGTCAAGCGTGACGAGCTGCTGGTGGACATTGAAACCGACAAGGTGGTGCTGGAAGTAGTGGCACCGAGCGACGGTGTGGTGGCGAAGATTCTCAAGGATGAAGGCGACACCGTGGAGAGCCAGGAAGTGCTGGGCCAGCTGGAAGCCGGTAGCGGCGCCGGCGGCGGCAAAGCCAAGGACGAAGACAGCGGCGACGAGAAAGAAGAGAAAAAGGACGCCGGGAAAGAAGAGGACAAGGCCGACAAAGGCGAGAAGAAAGAAGCGCCCGCATCGGAAGAGAAAGAAGAGCAGGGCGGTGACGAAGACGCCCAGGCCGGTCCGGCGGCGCGCAAGATGATGAGCGAACACAACCTCTCCGCGTCCGACGTCAAGGGCAGTGGCCGCGACGGCCGCATCACCAAGGAAGACGTGGAGAAAGCGCTCGCCAGCCGCGAGGAGCGCAAGCAGTCCTCCGGCGGCGAGGCCAAGAGCGACGCGCCCAAGGCCGCGCCGATTCCGGCTCCGGAGCCGGGCGAGCGCGAGGAGCGCCGGGTGCCGATGACCCGCCTGCGCAAGCGTATCGCCGAGCGGCTGGTGTCCGCCCAGCAGAACGCGGCCATGTTGACCACCTTCAACGAGGTCAACATGAAGCCGATCATGGACATGCGCAAGAACTACAAGGAGGCCTTCGAGAAGGCCCACGGCGTGCGCCTCGGCTTCATGGGGTTCTTCACCCGCGCCTGCGTGGAAGCGCTGAAACGTTTCCCGGAAGTGAACGCCTCCATCGACGACGATGATGTGGTGTACCACGGCTATTACGACATCGGAATGGCCGTTTCCACCGAGCGCGGCCTGGTGGTCCCGGTGGTGCGCGACGCCGACCAGAAAGGGCTCGCGGAGGTTGAATCGCAGATTATCGATTACGGCCAGAAAGCGCAGAAGGGCAAGCTGTCCATCGATGAGATGACCGGCGGCACCTTCACCATCTCCAACGGCGGTGTGTTCGGCTCCCTGATGTCGATGCCGATTCTCAACCCGCCGCAGACCGCCATCCTCGGCATGCACAAGATCCAGGAGCGGCCCATGGCGGTGGACGGCGAGGTGAAAATCCTGCCGATGATGTACCTGGCGCTGTCCTATGACCACCGCCTTATCGACGGTAAGCAGGCGGTCCAGTTCCTGGTCGCGGTGAAGAACTTTATCGAGGACCCGGCGCGGCTGCTGCTGGATATTTAAAGGATTGAATTATGGCTGATAAATACGACGTCATCGTCATCGGCGGCGGGCCCGGCGGTTACGTGGCCGCCATCCGCTGCGCGCAACTGGGCTACAACACGGCCTGTATCGAAAAGCGCGTCAACAAGCAGGATCAGCCGGCCCTCGGCGGCACCTGCCTGAACGTGGGCTGCATCCCCTCCAAGGCGCTGCTGGATTCCTCCTGGAAGTACCACGAGGCCGAGCATGCACTCGCCGAGCACGGTGTCGGCGTGGGCAAGGTGAGCCTGGATCTGGATACCATGCAGCAGCGCAAGGACAAAGTGGTCCAGCAGCTCACCGGCGGCGTGGCTTCCCTGTTCAAGTCCAACAAGGTGACCTGGTTGCAGGGCAGTGGCCAGCTCAAGGCCAACAAACAGGTCCTGTTCACGCCGCTGGAAGGCGACGAACAAAGCCTGGAAGCGGAGCACGTGATTCTCGCCGCCGGCTCGGTGCCGGTGGATATCCCGGTCGCCGAGGTGGACCAGAAGATCATCGTCGATTCCACCGGCGCTCTGGAGTTCGACGCCGTGCCCAAGAAACTGGGCGTGATCGGCGCCGGCATCATCGGCCTGGAACTGGGCAGCGTGTGGTCCCGTCTGGGCAGTGAAGTGAAAGTTCTGGAAGCGGTGGACACCTTCCTGCCCACCGTCGATAGACAGGTCGGCAAGGAAGCGTTCAAGTTGTTTTCCAAACAGGGGCTCGACATCCGTCTGGGTGCGCGGGTCACTGGCACCAAGAAGAACAAGAATTCCGTGCGCGTCACTTACAGCCATGACGGTGAAGAGCACGAAGAGACGTTCGACCGCCTGATCGTGGCGGTGGGCCGACGTCCCTATACCGAAGGCCTGCTCAGCCAGGACGCCGGCGTCACCATGGATGAGCGTAATTATGTTTACGTCGACAACCAGTGTCGCACCGACGTCCCCGGCGTGTACGCCATCGGCGATCTGGTGCGCGGACCGGCGCTGGCCCACAAAGCGATCGAAGAGGGCGTCATGGTGGCGGAAGTGATCGCCGGGGAGCATACCCAGGTGAATTACGATGCCGTGCCGAGCGTCATTTACACCCATCCGGAAGTGGCCTGGGTGGGTAAAACCGAGGAAGAGGTGAAGGATTCCGGCGAGCCGTATAAAACCGGCGCGGTGCCCTTCGCCGCCAATGGCCGCGCGCTGGCCGCCGGTGAACCCGGCGGTCTGGTGAAGTTCGTGGTGGACGAAAAAACCGACCGGGTGCTGGGCATGCACATCCTGGGTCCGCAGGCGTCCGAGCTGATTCAGCAAGGGGTCGTGGCCATGGAGTTCGGTGCCAGCATCGAGGATCTGCAACTGATGGTGTTCGGCCACCCGAGCCTCTCCGAGACCGTTCACGAAGCGGCTCTGGCCACGGACTACAAGGCTATCCACGTGGCGCAACGCCGCCGCAAAAAGTAGGGCCCCGACAGCAGCGGGCGCCGATAACACAGGGGCCCGCGAGGCCCCGATATTGCGCCGGGAGCGCTATCCACAGACAAGCTTACGGAAGTTAAGGCATGAATCTCCACGAGTATCAGTCGAAACAGCTTTTTGCTGATTACGGCCTGCCGGTTTCCCCGGGCTTCGCGTGTGACACACCGGAAGAGGTGGCCGCGAAGGCGAAGGAAATCGGTGGTGACAAATGGGTCGTCAAGGCCCAGGTACACGCCGGCGGCCGCGGTAAGGCCGGCGGCGTGAAACTGGTCGACAGCCCCGAGGAAGCGGCGGAATTCGCCAAGAAATGGCTGGGCCAGCGCCTGGTGACGTTCCAGACCGACGAGCACGGCCAGCCGGTATCGAAAATTCTGGTGGAAACCTGCACCGACATCGCCCAGGAATTGTACCTGAGCGCGGTGCTCGACCGCGCCACCCGCCGGGTGGTGTTCATGGCGTCCACCGAGGGCGGCGTGGAGATTGAGAAAGTCGCCGAGGAAACCCCCGAGAAGATTCTCAAAGCGATCGTTGATCCGCTGGTCGGCGCGCAACCCTACCAGGCCCGCGAGATCGCCTTTCAGCTGGGCCTGGAAGGCAAGCAGATCAACCAGTTCGCGAAAATTTTCGTGGGTCTGGCCAAGCTGTTCGAAGAAAAGGACCTGGCGCTGATCGAAGTGAATCCGCTGGTGATCACCGACCAGGGTGATCTGCACTGCCTGGACGCCAAGATCAACGTGGACGGCAGCGCGCTGTTCCGCCATCCGGACATCAAGGCGCTGGACGATCCCTCCCAGGAAGACGAGCGCGAACGCCGCGCCGCCGAATGGGACCTCAACTATGTGGCCCTGGAAGGCAATATCGGCTGCATGGTGAACGGTGCCGGCCTGGCCATGGGCACCATGGACCTGGTCAAACTGAAAGGCGGCGCGCCCGCCAACTTCCTGGACGTGGGCGGTGGCGCCACCAAGGAACGCGTCACCGAAGCGTTCAAGATCATCCTCTCCGATGATCAGGTGAAAGCGGTGCTGGTGAACATCTTCGGCGGCATCGTCCGCTGTGACCTGATCGCCGAGGGCATCATCGGCGCCGTGGAAGAAGTGGGCGTGGATGTGCCCGTGGTGGTCCGTCTGGAAGGTAACAACGCCGAACTGGGCGCCAAGAAGCTCGCCGAGAGCGGCATGAACATCGTGGCCGCAGAAAGTTTCGACGACGCCGCCGAACAGGTGGTGAAAGCCGCTGGAGGTGCCAAATGAGCGTATTGATTGATAAGAACACCAAGGTGATCTGCCAGGGTTTCACCGGCAGCCAGGGCACCTTCCATTCCGAACAGGCGCTGGAGTACGGCACCAAGATGGTGGGCGGCGTGACCCCGGGCAAGGGCGGCCAGACCCACCTGGGCCTGCCGGTGTTCAACACTGTGGCCGAGGCCGTCAAAGAGACCGGCGCCACCGCCTCCGTGATCTACGTGCCGGCGCCGTTCTGCAAGGATTCCATCCTGGAAGCGGCGGACGCGGGCATCGAGCTGATCGTCTGCATCACCGAGGGAATTCCGGCGCTGGACATGCTCTATGTGAAGGAATACATCGACCGCAAGCAGGGCGTTCGTCTGATCGGGCCCAACTGCCCGGGCGTGATCACCCCCGGCGAATGCAAGATCGGCATCATGCCCGGTCACATTCATAAACCCGGCAAGGTGGGTATCGTGTCCCGTTCCGGCACCCTGACCTACGAGGCGGTCAAGCAGACCACCGACCACGGCTTCGGCCAGTCCACCTGCGTGGGCATCGGCGGCGACCCGATTCCCGGTTCCACCTTCATCGACATCCTCGAGCAGTTCGAGAAGGACCCGGCCACCGAGGCCATCGTGATGATCGGCGAGATCGGCGGTACCGCCGAGGAAGAGGCCGCGGCCTACATCAAGGCCAACGTCTCCAAGCCGGTCGTGTCCTACATCGCCGGCGTCACCGCCCCTCCCGGCAAGCGCATGGGCCATGCCGGTGCCATCATCGCCGGCGGCAAGGGCACCGCGGACGAGAAGTTCGGCGCCCTGGAGGCCGCGGGCGTGAAGACCGTGCGTTCGCTCGCCGAGATCGGCGACGCGCTGAAGGAGGCCGCCGGCTGGTAAGCCGAGCCATCCTGCCGGTATCGCGCAAAGGGCACCCTCGGGTGTCCTTTTTCGTCGCCGCGCGGTGGCGGCTCAGCCGGCGGTGCGCCAGCGGTCCCGCCCCTCGCGCTTGGCCTCGAGCAGGGCCTCGTCGGCGCGCTGGATGGTCGTCGCATAGTCGTCGTCGAGGCGATGCTGGGCCACCCCGATGCTGGCGGTGAGGCGCAGTCGCTCGCCCTCGAAGGTGATGCTCAGGGCGCGGAACCGCTCGCACAGCCGGGCCACCAGGGGCTCCGCCTGGTCCAGCGAGGTGGCCGGCAGCACCACCAGGAATTCCTCTCCGCCCCAGCGGGCGCAGTGATCGGCCCCGCGCAGCTCGCTGGCCAGGGTCTTGGCCAGGGCGACCAGCAGGCGGTCCCCGGCCGCATGGCCGTGGTGGTCATTGACGCGCTTGAAGTGGTCGATGTCGATCATGGCCAGGGTGAACGGGCGTCCATGACGGTGCGCGTCCGCCGCCAGGCGCTGGAGCTGCTCGTGGAGCAGGCGACGGTTGGCCAGGCCGGTCAGCGGGTCCAGGGTCGCGGCGTCCACCAGGGCGGCGTTGCGCTCGCGCAGCAGCGCCTGGTAGCGATCGGCGATGCGCGACAGCTTGCGCTGGCGCTTGAGCTGGCGCTGCAGCTGGTGACGCGTGGCATGGAGATCCTCGTGGGCGGTCTGCTGGAAGCCGTCGGCAATGCTGATCAGGCGCTCGAGGCGCTCGCGCTGTTCCAGGTGGCGTGCATAGAGCTGGCTCAGGGCCTCGTGCAACGGATGCCCTCGATAGGCGTCGCTGTCGATCAGCGCCGCCACCCGGTCGAGAAGCGCCTGGTCCTGGGGAGTCACGGGGAGGCCTGCATCGCCGTGATGGCGAAGGGGTAGCTGCAGTCTTCCTTGAACTCCTCGGCGAGTTCGGCGATGCGCTCGTTGCGGCTGTCGTAGCGCCAGATGACACCGACCTCGCGCCCACTCTGGTGGGCGTCCTCCAGGAGGTCGAAGATATCCATCATCGCCTTCACCGAGCTGGTGTTGAGGTAGATGAGCTCAAGGTCGAGGACGAGGGGGGCCGTGGCCCGGGCGAGGTAGGCTTCCGCCCAGTCGGTGACCTGGCGGAACAGCTCGTAGGAGTTCTCCGGATAGGAATCGCCTTGCATGCTGAGCCGGCCGGCCTGCCAGTCGCTCTGGATCGCGGGGGTGGACGGGCTACCGGGAATGTTCAGATCTTGGATCATGGGTAGGGTCCGGATTAGATAGTGGCTGTCAGGCTAAAGAAGCTTAGCCCCGAGGGCAACGCCTGAAGCGAGGCCGTCAGCGGCTGGCTGGACTTGCGGGCCATGTCGATCAGCCCCAACCCCGCACCGCCCCCGGCATCCTCCCGGGGACGCCGCAACTGCTGCTTGTAGGCCTGCTTGAGTGCGGCGGCGTCGAGACTGGCCAGGTGCTCGACGGTCTCGACCAGGCGCTGCCCGTCGGCCTCCTCCACCAGGTTGCCCGCCGAGACCAGGTAATGCCCCTGGGGATCCCGGGCCACGGCCAGGGTGGCGGTGGCCGTCTGTTCGTCATAGCCCTGGCGGCGGGCATAGTGGCGGATGTTCTGGGTCATCTCGATATAGACGGCGAACACGTCCATCGCCTCGGAGGGCGCCGCGGACTGGCTGTTCAGGTAGTTGCGCAGCGCATGACCGATCTCCTCGATCAGGCTGCGGGAGATCGGGCCGTTGAAGCACAGCATGATCCGTTGCTGCAGGTAGTTGTCGCGCAGTGTCAGCAGGTCCATGACACCTCCTGGTGGACGGGACGTTCGGGATGGGTGGTGAACGCGCCGCTCGCACTCGGCGTGGTCGGGGTCTCGTCATCGAAGCGGAAGCTCAGCAGGGTGATGTCGTCACGCTGGGGCAGCTCGCCGCGGTAGCGGTCGAGCGCCTCGCCGAAGGCCTCGACCTGACGGTGCAGCGGGTCGTTGGCATGGCGCCTGAGCATCGCCTCGAAGCGGCTGTGGCCGAAGCCGAAGCCGTGTTCACCGCCGGCCTGGTCGAGGAAGCCGTCGGTGGCCAGGGTGTAGGTCCAGCCCCGGTGCAGGGGCATATGCTGATTTTCATAGGTCATGGCGCGCTTGTCGCCCAGGGCGCGCTTGCCGCCGGCCTGGACCTCGAGCCGGTCGCCGTCGCTGGCGTACAGCGACATCTTGGCGCCGGAGAAGGTCAGCCGGCCGGCCCCGGGATCCACCCAGACCAGGCCCATGTCCATGTTGGTGGCGATCGAGCGGGGCAGGGTGTCCTTGTGCAGGGTGCCGCGGTTCTGGCGGTCCGTCTCGTTGAGGATGGCGGCCGGATCGTCGGCGCCGACATGAAGGATGGCATTGTCGATGATGGCCCGGGCCAGCATGGTCATCAGCGACCCCGGCACCCCATGGCCGGCACAGTCGATGACCCCCATCAGCCAGCCGCGTTCGGTGGCACGGAACACGTAGAAGTCGCCGCCCACCACATCCCGGGGTCGCCACATGACCGCGTGATGGCGGGGCAGGTGATCCTGCAGCTGGCGGCTGGGCAGGATCGCGCGCTGGATGATGCTGGCGTATTCCAGGGAGGCATCGATCTGGCGGCGGGCCCGGGCCATCTCGGCGTTGGTCTGCTCCAGGTCCCGGGTGCGCTGACGCACCTTGTCCTCCAGGTCCTGGGTATGGCGCTCGACCTGCCGTGCCATGTGCGAGAAGTCCCGTGAGAGCTCGCCGATCTCGTCGCCGCGCTCGGTGGGCAGGGCATGGTCGAAATCGCCACCGGCGATGGCCCGGGCAGACTGCTGGAGGCGCCGCAGCGGCCCGAGAATCAGGCGCTCGATGCCGAGGGCGAAGCCGGCCATCAGGATGACCAGGACCAGGGTCAGGGCAACGATAAGCGACCACAGCCAGCGATTCTCGAGGATTGGGGCCGCCTCCAGGTCCAGGGCGGTGACCAGCAACCATTCGAGCTCCGGGATATAGCCGACGCTGAGCAGGCGGGGTTCGCCCTCCAGGGTGGCCTCCAGGCTGTGGACCTGGCCGGGACGGCGCATGGCCGCCTGCATGGCCGAGCTCAGTCGCTCGCGTTGGGACTCGTTCCCGAGCATCGACGACAGGCGTTGTGCCTCGCTCGCCTCGAGGGCGTCGGCCCCGGAGTTGAAGGCCAGTCGCCGGCGCTCGGGGTGGGCCTGGAGGTCGCCCCGGGGGTTGACGATCATCGGCGTCAGGCCGGGGGTGTCGTCACGGAGGAAGCGATCGAGGAAGCGACGGAGGTCCAGGCCGCCGCCGGCGAGCCCCAGTGCGCGACCGTCGTGCTGGACCTTGACGTTGATCCAGACCTTGGCCAGGCCGAGCTTCTCGTCCTGGTTGACGTTGATGTCGTAGGTCCCGGTGCTGTCCATGGTCGAGAAATACCAGGTGTCGTCGGGATCCTCGGGGGAGAGCCGGTAACGGGGGAGACGGCTAAGCGGCGCGGTGGCATCGTTGTAGTAATAGTCTCCCGTGGCATCGCGGACCACGAAGTAGGCATCGCCGCTGAACTGCCAGCGAAAGCCCTCCGCCTCGCGGAAGAAACGGTCGCGCTTGTCGGGATCCTCGGGGTCCAGGAGCCACTCCCGGGTCACCACCGAGTCGGCGAGGCGGCGCGCCAGCGCCAGCTCCCGGGAGACGGGAGTGCGGATCTTCTGCATGTGCAGCAGGGTGTACTGCTCGGCATAGCCGCCGGCGAAGTGGCGTCGGACAACGTCGATCGCCTGCCAGCCGATCAGCAGTGCCGGCACCAGCGCCAGCAGGCAGGCGATCAGCAGCGTCACGGTGGACTTGCTGCGTAGTCCCCAGGGGTTGGCCATGGGCAGCTTCCTTGGCGTCGTCCCGCTTGTGTCGCTCGGGACGGACTAGTTTTGTAATGAATTGTGACTACTATGGCACATACCGAAGTGTAGTGTATTAACGGCCAGGGGACGTGGGAGCAGGACGACCGGGGACACCCAGGGGCCCCGGTCGGCTCGCGAACTCAGCCGGCGACTTCCTCGATCGCGGTGTTGCCCAGCCCGAGGACCTGGACGTCCAGGGCCTGGCCCGCCGCGTCCTCGGCGGTCATCTCGGCGGGCAGCGTGTCCTCGCCGTAGGCCTTGAAGGCGAAGCGCCAGGCCTCGCCGGGCGCGAGGGTGAGGTCGCTGTCGTCCCGGACCCGGTAGCCCTCGGCCCCGCCGGCGAGATCGCCATTCCACAGGGTGTCGATCCGGGCGGGCAGCGTGAAGCCCAGCTCCGGGTCGATGATGTCGTCATCGGAGATATTCTCGACGAAGACCTCGGCGACATGGC
>CAZKWA010000010.1:60441-61008 GCA_964556345.1 uncultured Alcanivorax sp. | reverse complement strand
CTTGCCTTGCAAGCGAAAGGCCGGCAAAGCCGGCCGGCAGGATTCCAGAGACGGTATTGGTGCTGCCGTTAGAAAGTTCTCTTAGATAGGTCTCTGGCATCCTGCCGGGAGCTTCGCTCCCTTTCGCGGGCAAGGCCCGCTCCTACAGGGCTCGCACTCTGAGGGAGCGGCCCTTGATCTTGCCTTGGCTTAAACGCTGCAGCGCTTTGTCGGCAATGGCCCGCTCCACCGCCACATAGGCCTGATTATCGAACAGGGTGATCTTGCCCACCTGTGAACCGGGGAGGCCGGCGTCGCCGGTGAGCGCGCCGAGAATATCCCCCGGGCGCAGCTTCTGCTTGCGGCCCGCGCCGATGCACAGGGTCGCCATGGGCGCCTGCAACGGGCCGCGGTCCACATGGGGGCGCACCTCGTCTAGCGGCCGCCACTGAATCGCGCCTTTCTGCTGATCCTCGATGGCCAGGGCGCGGCGCATCTCTTTCGGCGCCACCAGGCTCACCGCCAAGCCCTGCTCGCCGGCCCGCCCGGTGCGGCCGATGCGGTGGACATAGGCCTCCGGAATGTTGG
>CAZKWA010000010.1:24513-60431 GCA_964556345.1 uncultured Alcanivorax sp. | reverse complement strand
GGTGGATATGGGTCTCCGGGTCGCGGCCCAGCTCCACATTGAGCACCAGATCCAGCGACGCGATATCCAGACCACGGGCGGCCACATCCGTGGCCACCAGCACCGACAGGCTGCGGTTGGCGAACATACCCAGCACCTGATCCCGGTCGCGCTGGTCCAGATCGCCGTTCAGCGCCATCGCCGAAACGCCCTTGGCGGCGAGATGATCCGCCACCTCCTGGCACTGCTGCTTGGTAAAGCAAAACGCCACGCAGGACGTGGGTCGCAGGCTGTACAGCAGTCGCGTCACCGCCTCCAAGCGCGTCTCCGGCGTTACCTCATAGAAGCGCTGCTCAATCTGCCGGTCGTCGTGCTGGGTGGCTACCTTGATTTGCACCGGATCGCGCAGAAAGCGCCCCGCCAGATCCTGGATCCCGGCCGGGTAGGTGGCCGAGAACAGCAACGTCTGCCGCCGCGCCGGCGTCCGCCCGATGATCTCGGCGATGCTGTCCACGAAGCCCATGTCCAGCATCCGGTCCGCCTCGTCCAGCACCAGCGTGTTCAGCCCGTCCAGCGACAGCGTGCCCTTGCTCAAATGCTTCTGCACCCGCCCCGGCGTGCCCACGATCACCTGGGCGCCATGCTCCAGCGACCCCACCTGCGGCCCCATCGGCACTCCGCCGCACAGCGTCAGCACCTTGATGTTGTCCGACCCCCGCGCCAGCCGGCGCAGGTCCTTGGCCACCTGATCCGCCAGCTCGCGGGTAGGGCAGAGCACCAGCGCCTGGCAGCCGAAAAAGCGCGGGTTCAGCGGGTGCAGCAAGCCCAGCCCGAACGCCGCCGTCTTGCCGGACCCGGTCTTGGCCTGGGCGATCACATCCCGCCCCTGAAGAATCAGCGGCAGGCTTTGCGCCTGGATCGGTGTCATCTCGCTGAAGCCCAGCGACGCCAGCGTCGCCAGGGTCGGCGCGGAAAGGGGGAGGGAAGCGAAGTCGGTATCGGTCACGGGTGGAGCCTGCTATGGGGAAAAGCGCGCATTGTAGCATTTGCCGCAGGATCCCGGTCCTTAATTGACATCCGTCAAGCGCCTTGCTTTATTGGCCTTTTAAAAATAATCCAACGGATGGAGTGGGGTATGCGACGTTTCTGGGTTTTGGTAGCTATCGTGGTGGCTGTGGCGGGGTGTGGGGGTGGTTCATCGTCATCCTCCGATAACTCGGCCGGTGCCGCGCCTAAAGAACTCACCATAGATCAGCAGAATTTCACCGAGGTAACCGTTGCCTGGGACGAGGTTACGGGTGCCGAGGGCTACCATCTTTACTATTCCAGCGATCCAGATTTCGATTCCGATCACTTCGCTACCTACCCGCACGGCACTTGGGTTCAAGATGTTACCTCTCCTTATAGTGTGGAAATGCCCGAAGCGGGGCCCAACTACTATTTTGTGGTCACAGCGGTTGATGCAGATGGCAACGAGTCGTTCCCGTTTTTGCCCCGAGTCCAGCAAACCCAATTTGCGATTTATGATGACTCTGGTGAGGCGGTGGACCGGTATGGCTACATTTGGAAGCGCTGTGCGGAAGGCCAGACTTGGGTCGCCTCTTCGGCCTCATGCGAAGGTTCGCCAACGGTGTTTAACGCCGAAGAGTTAGAAGAACAGTTCTCCGCCTTTGAACACCCTGAATGGCATTTGCCATATAGCTTCCAGGCACGCTTCTCCTGCCCCTCCTACCGTACTAATAAAGACGATGGCTCTTCGCATTGTTTTGAGAGGGTTTTTCCTGATTCGGCAGTTCCTGGCGACTTCGAAGAAAAATATACCTTTATTAATGAAGTCACTAATGAGCATTGTGGCCGCTGGCTGCATGAAGACGCCCGCTATTGGATGCCTTGCGAAAAGCCTGGGCTGGTCATGCTGATCAGTGGTGATGAAGAGGGCGAGGGTTGATTTCAATGTGGCGGTAGTGCAAATGATCTTAATGGCTGGTTTTTAGCCCTCCTCCTGCCGCCTCATAGTGCTTCGTATGTTGTCACTGCCGGTGTCATTGAGTCGTTAGTCTGTATTGTCGCTGTGGTGGTCAGTTCGGTGCTTCTGTAGGAGGACGGATATCCAATGTGTATACATTGGCGTGTCTGGTTGATAGGATACCCGGGTCAATCACACTTCTCAGGTAACCGTGATGGAAGTGCAAATCCGAAAGTGGGGTAACAGCTCGGCGGTGCGCCTGCCCAAGGCGCTGATGGAGCAGCTCGGCCTGGACGCGGGCAGCACTCTGGCCGTTGAGATCCGGGACGGCGCTCTGGTGATGCGGCCCAGCGGGCCGACGCTGGAGGAAATGCTGGCGACCTGCACCCCTGAAAAGATGGCCCTGACCGAGGAAGACCGGCAGTGGCTGGACAGCGATCCTGTGGGTAACGAGGAAATCTGATGGCTTATATCCCAAGGAAGGGAGACATTGTCCGCCTGAATTTCGACCCGGTGGCGGGGCATGAACAAGCGAAGCAGCGCCCGGCGCTGGTGGTGTCCCCGCAGGCTGTCCACGAAACCTTCGGGCTGTGCTGGGTGCTGCCTATCACCACGCGGGTCCGGGGCACGGCCTTCGAAATCCCGGTCACCGGCGGTGAAACGAACGGCGTGGTGCTCACGCAGCAGATCCGCACCGTGGATTTCCGGGCCCGCGGCGCCGAATTCATCGAAGCGGCCGGTGAGCAGACCCGTAAGCAGGCCCTGCATGCGGTGCGGATGATCCTCGGCTGAGCTAGCGCCCTTTAAACACCCTCAGGTACTGCGTTAATTCTTTCCGATACAGCTCCCGGACCCATTCCGGAACGGGCGCGGCCAGGTCGACGATAAATCCCCGCCGAAATTCCAGTATCCGCCTCGGCCCGGCGAATCGTTCACTGTTGTCGAAGACCAGTCCGGCGTCGGCGGCTAACACGGCTGCCCGGATCAGAATCTGGTTGCGTTGATAGCGTTCGCGGATCTTTTGCTCCGGCACCGGATGACCGCCCCGTTGCACGCGCTGCGCAACGCGACTGACGGAGATGTCGGCGTTGTTCACATTGATATGGAACACCGCCACCCGGTAGTTGGCGTTTGCGGCATCGTGGATAAGGTCCAGCTTGGAGGGGTGGCTGAAGGTGCTTTCCGTTATAAAGCTTTCGCGTCGCGCTATGCATTCGCGGCGCCGGGTCTCGGCAAGCCTCGCCGCTTCGTACGCGGCTTCCATGTCCGTGGTGCGCAGGGTCTCCCGCTGAATCAGATCGGCATTGATGAACGTTGCTGAGCGGCTGACCGGGTCGTGCTGCAGGACGTGCTCGAAGAGCGTGGATTTGCCGGCGCCGTTGGGGCCGGCAAGTACATAAAGGGTAGGGCGGCCGGGCACCGGTCAGAGCCCGCTGTTGCCGTCGGCTTCGGCGTTGCGGCGAAGCTCCTGCATGGCCTGGTCCATACGGTCATGGGATTGCGCCATGCGGTCCAGGAACTGATCGAACGCGAATTCCTGTTCGCGGTCGTCAAGCTCCTCGAAGCGGAGGTTGCCGTCCAGCAGCGCGCGGACCTGCTGAAAGTCCACCAGCCGGGAGCGTTCCACGGCTCGTCCCAGCGCCATCCAATATTCCGCCTGCCCCGCCAGGGTGCGGTGCTGATCGCGGCTTTCCGTGCGGAGCAATTCCATATAGGGGTCGGAGATACGGAGTGTCTTAGCCATCTTCGCACACCTCTTGGTCATTTGTGACAAAATGACACACGGCGGCGCCGGCGTCTACCCGGTTACCGTAACGTGACGTAAAACGGCGTCACGCCGGATGAATTCACCCTCTCTTCCCGCTAGACTAGCGCGTTTGAACCGTCCGCCGGTGGCCCGCCGGGTCGCGGGCGCTTTGGGTTAGGAGCGGCCTGGGCCGCCATGCGAGCACTATGAGACTGAAAACAATCAAGCTGGCCGGGTTCAAGTCCTTCGTGGACCCGACGCCGGCCTCGTTCCCGGAAAATCTGACCGCCGTGGTGGGCCCCAACGGCTGTGGCAAGTCGAACATCATCGACGCGGTGCGCTGGGTGATGGGCGAGTCGTCCGCCAAGCACCTGCGCGGCGAGTCCATGGCGGACGTGATCTTCAACGGCTCCAACGCGCGCAAGCCGGTGGCGCAGGCCTCCATCGAGTTGGTGTTCGACAATTCCGACGGCACCGTGAGCGGCGAGTACGGCAAGTTCAACGAGATCTCCGTGAAGCGCCAGGTGACCCGGGACGGGCAGTCCAACTACTACCTGAACGGCACCAAGTGCCGGCGCAAGGACATCTCCGACATCTTTTTGGGCACGGGCCTGGGCCCGCGCAGCTACGCGATCATCGAGCAGGGCATGATTTCCCGGCTGATCGAGGCGAAGCCGGAAGAGCTGCGGGTCTATATCGAGGAAGCGGCGGGCATCTCCAAGTACAAGGCGCGACGCCGCGAGACCGAGAACCGCATGCGCCGCACCCGCGAGAACCTGGAGCGGCTCACCGACATCCGCGACGAGCTGGAGCGCCAGATCGAGCGCTTGAGCCGCCAGGCGTCCGCCGCCGAGAAGTACAAGCAGCTCAAAGAGGAAGAGCGGCACAAGAGCGCCCAGCTCAAGGCGCTGCGCTGGCGCGGGCTGAACGGCCAGGTAAAGCAGCTGGATCAGGTGATCGGCGAGCTGGAAGTGGCCATGGAGGCGCGCATTGCCGAGCAGCGCCACGTGGACGCGGAGATCGAGCGGCTGCGCGAAGGGCACAACGACGCCCAGGAAGGGTTCAATCAGGTGCAGCAGCGTTTCTACGCGCTGGGCGCCGAGGTGGCGCGCCTGGAGCAGAGCATTCAGCACCAGCGCGAGCGCCGCCAGCAGCTGTTCGAGGAGCTGGACCAGGTCACCGCCAGCTGGCAAGAGGCGGACGCCCACCAGAACACCGACGCGGAGAAGCTCGCCGAGTTGGACGAGCGTCTGGCGGCCCTGGAGCCGGGCCTGGAAGAGGCCCACGAGCAGCAGGAGACCTCCGCGGAGGCCCTGGCCCGCGCCGAGGACGCCATGCAGGAGTGGCAGCAGGCCTGGGAAAGCTTCAACAGCAAGGCCGGCGAGTCACGCCGCCAGGCGGAGGTGGAGCAGTCCCGCATCCAGCACCTGGAGAAGTCCATCGAGCGCCTGGGCGAGCGCATGGAGCGCCTGCGCAAGGAGCAGGAGTCCCTGGATTCCGGGCCGCTGGCCCGCGAAATGCGCGAGCTCGAAGAGCAGGTGGCGGAGTATCAAGAGCAGCGCGAAGAAAGCGAAATGCGCGCCGAAAGCCTGCAGGAACAGATCAATCAGCTGCGCCGGGACAACGGCGAGCGTGGCCGCGAGCTGGACGAGGCCCGCGACCAGCTGCAGGCCCACAAGAACCGCCACACCTCCCTGGAAGCCCTGCAGAAAGCCGCCATGGGCGACGACGGCGCGGTCAGCGACTGGCTGGCCCGTCACGACCTGGATCAGCGGCCCCGTCTGGCGGACCGCATCGAGGTGGCCGAGGGCTGGGAGAACGCCGTGGAAGCGGTGCTCGGCGACGCCTTGCAGGCGGTCTCCGTGGACGGTCTGGAGGAAGTCAGCGACTGGCTCGGCGACCTGACCCACGGCCGCGTGGCGCTGGTCCACGAAAGCCCGGTGCAGGCCTCCGGCGACGCCGGCGATCTGCTGCGCTCCCACGTTACCGGTCAGGTGCCGGAAGGCCTGCTGGCCGGGGTCTACGCGGTGGACGACCTGGGCTCCGCCCTGGCGTTGCGCGGGCGTTTGGGCGCCGGCGAATCCGTGGTCACCCGGGACGGCATCTGGCTGGGGCCGGACTGGCTCACCGTGGCCCGCGAGCAGGACCAGGAAGCCGGGGTGCTGGAGCGCCGCCGTGAACTGGAAAGCCTGGCCGAGCACATCGACGCCGGCCAGCAGCGGGTGGACGAACTCAAGGCCAAGCTGGAAGAGACCCGCGAGCAGGTCGCCGAGCTGGAGGAAGAGCGCGAGGAAGTGCAGCGCCAGGCGTCGCGCATCAGCCGCGAGCTGGGCGAGGTCAATGCTCAGGTGAGCGCCCGTCAGGTGCGCCTGGAGCAGATCACCATGCGCCGCGAGCGCCTCGGCAAGGAACTGGACGAAGCCGGCGGCCAGTTGCAGCAGGAACAGGAACAAATCAAGGAATCCCGCGCCATCCTGCAGGAGGCGTTGGACGCCATGGAACAGGATTCCGGCGAGCGCGAGGCGTTATTGTCGCGCCGCGACGAGACCCGCATGGCCCTGGACGAGGCCCGCCAGCAGGCGCGCCAGCACCGCGACCACGCCCACCAGCTGGCCATGGACGCCCAGGGCGCGCGCACCCAGGCGGACGCGCTGCGCCAGAACCTGGCGCGCCTGGAATCCCAGGTGGCGAGCCTGCGTGAACGCAAGGCACAGCTGGAAGAACAGGCCGGCGAAGACGGCGACCCGGGTATCGAGCTCCAGGAGCAGCTGGAAGAAAAGCTGGAACAGCGCCTGGAAGCGGAGCAGCAGCTGATCGAAGCGCGCCGTCAGCTGGAAGACGTGGAACACCAGATGCGCGACCTGGAAGGCCGGCGCGGCCAGCACGAGCGCCAGGCCCAGGAAGTGCGCGACGCGATCAACAACAAGCGCATGCAGTGGCAGGATCTCAGCACCCGCCGCCAGACCGTGGCGGAGCAGCTCAATGAGCAGCATTTCGATCTCGACACGGTGCTCAATAACCTGCCCGAGGACGCGGACGAGAAGCAGTGGTCCGACGACCTGGAGCAGATCGCCCAGCGCATCGGCCGGCTCGGCCAGATCAACCTGGCGGCCATCGACGAATACCAGCAGCAGTCCGAGCGCAAACAGTACCTGGATCAGCAGAACGAGGATCTGGAAGACGCGCTCAAGACGCTGGAAAACGCCATCCGCAAGATCGACCGGGAAACCCGCACCCGCTTCAAGGAATACTTCGACCGCATCAACAAGGGGCTCCAGGAGCTGTTCCCGAAGGTGTTCGGCGGCGGCCACGCCTATCTGGAACTGACCGGCGACGACCTGCTCGACACCGGCGTGGCGATCATGGCCAGACCCCCGGGCAAGCGCAACAGCACCATTCATTTGCTGTCCGGTGGTGAGAAGGCGCTCACGGCCCTGTCCCTGGTGTTCAGTATTTTTGAACTGAATCCGGCGCCGTTCTGTCTGCTCGATGAGGTGGACGCGCCGCTCGACGACGCCAACGTGGGCCGGTTCTGTAATCTGGTCTCGGAAATGGCCGAGCGTGTGCAATTTATTTACATCACCCACAACAAGATCGCCATGGAAATGGCGCGTACCCTGATGGGCGTTACCATGCACGAACCGGGTGTCTCGCGGCTGGTATCCGTGGATGTGGAAGAGGCCGCCGAACTGGCGGCCATGTAAGCCGCCGCCGGCGTTTTGACAGCGGCCGGCGGCTGACCAATGATTACTGCAACTGGCGCGAGCTAAGGAAGAGGCAACATGGGCCTGAATCTGGAAACATTGATCGGCATTCTGGTTATTCTGATCCTCCTGATTCTTGCCGATGGCGTGCGGCGCATGATCCGCGAACGTCACGGCCGGCTGCGCATGCGTATCGACCGCCGGTTCGGCAAAGGGCCGGTCGCCGACGACAGCGACGACGACTACCCCAACGAACTGATCGGCCGGCCCCGGGTGCGCTCCCGGGATGCCGACGGTCGTATCGACGTTGACGAGGCGGACGACGACGGCGACCGCGCCGACCCGCCGATGATGATGGACACCGCCGAGGCCCCGCCGCAGGAGCCGCCGCGCCGCGCCGAGCAGCAGACCCTGTTCGACGCCGACGACCGCGACGACGACAAAAGCGCCACGCCGCGGCCCGCCGATGTGGCCGGCTCCGTGGAGGCGGGCGCCGCCATCTCGGGCTCGGCCGCGTCGGGCGCCGCGAAAAGGGACAGCGACGACGAACCGGCCCGCCCGGTGTCGCGACGCCCCGAAGCGCGGGAACCGTCCCGGGGAGGCTCGCAGCGCGAGGAGTTACGCCGCGAAGAAAGCCTGAAGCAGTCCGGCACCCGCCAGTCCGCCTCGCGCCAGGCCCCCCAGGACAACGCGCCGGTGCTGGAAGTGATCGTCTTTCATCTGATCGCCCGCCGCCCGGAGCGCTTCGACGGTCAGGACATGCTGCGCCTGCTGCTGGAAAACGGCCTGCGCTACGGCGACATGCACATCTTCCACCGCCACCGCGACGTGGACGGCCGCGAACAACTGGAATTCTCCGTGGCCAACGCGGTGGAACCCGGCACCTTCGACATCGATACCATGGAAGAAGAGCAGTTCGCCGGCATCACCTTCTTCATGAAGCTGCCCGGGCCCCGCGACCCGCTGGCCTCCCTGGAGCGCATGCTCACCGTCGGCCGCCGCCTCGCCGAAGGCCTGAACGGCGACCTCAAGGACGAGCAGCACAGCGTGCTCACGCCGCAAACCATGGAGCACCTGCGCCAGCGCGTGCAGGAATTCGAACGCCGCCAGCGCGTCTCCCACGGGGCGTAGGCGGCCCCTTGTAGGAGCGGGCCCCTGTGGGAGCTTGCTTGCAAGCGAAAGGGCAAGCAACGCTTGCCGGCAGGATCCCAGAGAGCATGTTGGTGCTGCCTTGAGAGATGCCTCTGGAATCCCGCCGGGCGCTTCGCGCCCTTTCGCGGGCAGGGCCCGCTCCCACAAGGGCAAGCTCCCGCGCCAGCTCTAACCAACGGACCAGGCAACAGTGACCTCGAAGAAAGACACTTCCCCCGCCGAAGAGATCAAAAAGCTCCGCGACCAGCTTAACGACTGGTCGCACCGTTATTACGTGCTGGACGATCCCTCCGTGCCGGACGCCGAGTACGACCGGGCGTTCCGCCGTCTGGAAGAACTGGAAGCCGAGCATCCCGATCTGGTGACGTCGGACTCGCCCACGCAGCGGGTCGGCGACCGTCCCCTGGACGCCTTCGACGAGGTGCGCCACGACGTGCCGATGCTGAGCCTGGGCAATGCCTTCGACGAGCAGGAACTGCGCGACTTCGACCAGCGCGTGCGCGAACGTCTGGATGTGGACGGCCCGGTGGCCTATGTGGCGGAACCCAAGCTGGACGGGCTGGCGGTGTCGCTGCTGTATGAAAACGGCGAGCTGGTACGCGGCGCCACCCGGGGCGACGGCGAAACCGGCGAGGACATCACCGTCAATGTGCGCACCATTCGGTCGGTGCCGCTCCACCTGCGCGGCAAGAACCCGCCCAAGCGCATGGAAGTGCGCGGCGAAGTGGTCATGCCCCACGACGGCTTCACCCGGCTGAATCAACGCCAGGAAGAGGCCGGCCAGAAAACCTTCGCCAACCCCCGCAACGCCGCCGCCGGCAGTCTGCGTCAGCTGGATTCCCGTATCACCGCCCAGCGGCCGCTGGAGTTCTACGCCTATTCGGTGGCGCAGCTCGACGGCGAGGACTGGCCGGACACCCATTCCGGCATGCTCGACCGCGTGCGGGCGTGGGGGCTGCGGGTCAACAAGGAAGTGAAAGTCTGCAAGGGCCTGGACGCCATGCTGGCGTTCTACCAGGACATCATGGACCGGCGCGTGGATCTCGGCTACGACATCGACGGCGTGGTCTACAAGGTGGACCGGCTGGACTGGCAGCGCGACCTGGGCTTCGTCAGCCGCGCGCCGCGCTGGGCGGTGGCGTACAAGTTTCCGGCCCAGGAAGAGATCACCGTCCTCAATGACGTGGACTGGCAAGTGGGCCGCACCGGCGCGCTGACCCCGGTGGCCAAGCTGGAGCCGGTGCAGGTGGGCGGTGTCACCGTCAGCAACGCCACCCTGCACAACATCGACGAGATCCACCGGCTGGACATCCGCGTCGGCGACAGC
The DNA here is from genome assembly GCA_964556345.1 of uncultured Alcanivorax sp. Lineage (GTDB taxonomy): Bacteria > Pseudomonadota > Gammaproteobacteria > Pseudomonadales > Alcanivoracaceae > Alloalcanivorax. The sequence continues at coordinate 50,556 of CAZKWA010000010.1, read as the reverse complement.
GTGGTGATCTACCGCGCCGGCGACGTGATTCCCAAGGTGGTGCGCGCGGTGCCCGAGCGGCGCCCCAAGGACGCCGGGGAAATTACGCTGCCCACGGCATGCCCGGTGTGCGGCAGCGAGATTCTGCGCGCCGACGACGGCGTGGTGGCGCGCTGCACCGGCGGCCTGATTTGCGGCGCCCAGCAGCGCGAGGCCATCAAGCATTTCGCCTCGCGGCGCGCCATGGACATCGAGGGCCTGAGCATTAAGCGGGTGGACCTGCTGGTGGACCAGGGCCTGGTCAGCAACGTGGCCGATCTCTACCGCCTCAAGGCGGAGGACATCGCCGGCCTCGAGCGCATGGGCGAGAAATCCGCCGCCAACCTGATCGAGGCCCTGGAAGCGTCGAAAAAAATGCCCCTGAGCCGCTTCCTGTTCGCGCTCGGCATCCTGCAGATCGGCGAGGAAACCGCCAAGGCCCTGGCGGACGCCTTCGGCGATCTGGAAAGTATTCGCCGGGCGCCGTTGCTGCTATTCCTGCAGGTGCCCGACGTGGGCGGGGAAGTGGCCAAGGCGATCGCCGCCTTCTTCGCGGAAGAGCACAACGAGAACGTGATTGACGGCTTGCTTGCCGCCGGTGTGGAACCACAGGCCAACGGCGCGCCGTCACGGCGTTTCGTGGACACCCTGACCCTGGCCAACTTCCTCAGCAGCGCCAAGACCCTGGGCATGCCGCTCAGCGGCGTGGGCACCAAGACCCTGGAGACCCTGGGCCGCCACTACCGGACCCTGGACGCGCTGCTTAAGGCGGTGGACAGCGGCGAGGACGACAGCGGCATCAAGGCCGGCACCCTGGAGAAGCTGGCCGAGGGCCTGAAGGCCGACAACTGGCGCGCCCGCCTGCGGGAAGCGCAAGACTACGCCGACGCGCTGGCCGAGAAAGCCCCCGCCGGCGGCGCCGACGAGCGCCCGCTGGAAGGCCAGACCTGGGTACTGACCGGCACCCTGGCGCGCCTCACCCGCGACCAGGCCAAGCAGCACCTGGAGGCCCTTGGCGCCAAGGTGTCCGGCAGCGTGTCGAGCAAAACCGCCCGCGTGGTGGCCGGCGAGTCCGCCGGCTCCAAGCTGGACAAGGCCCGCAAGAACGATGTGGAGGTTATCGACGAGGAGGCCTTTGTCGAGTTCCTCGCAGGCCACGGCATTGAGGTCGAAGGCTGAGTTGTAGGAGCGGGCCTTGCCCGCGAAAGGGAGCGAAGCTCCCGGCAGGATCCCAGAGCCCTCTCTAACGACGCCGTTAACAACGTCTCTGGAATCCTGCCGGCCGGCGTAGCCGGCCTTTCGCGGGCTGGGCCCGCTCCCACAAGGCCCGCTCCAGCAAGCCATTGCTTGCAGCGTTCCCTCAACCCGCTACCATGATCCAAACCCAAACCCCGAGGTCGCCCATGCGTGCCGCAGTTCTGGCTTTGATTCTGGCATTGGGGGGCTGCGCCTCCACGCCCACTCACATCGACGACGTCTGCGCGGTGTTCGACCAAAAAGGCGGCTGGTTCAACAACTGGTACAAGGCCGCCAAGCGCAGTGAAAAAGAGTTCGGCGTGCCGGTGGCGATTCTGATGGCCACCATCTACAAGGAATCCGGCTTCCAGGCCGACGCCCGCCCGCCGCGTACCAAACTGCTGGGGTTCATCCCCTGGAAGCGACCCTCCAGCGCCTACGGCTACCCCCAGGCCCTGGACGGCACCTGGGACTGGTACCGGCGTGAAACCGGTCACGGCGGCGCCGACCGGGACGACTTCGGCGACGCCGTGCACTTCGTCGGCTGGTACCATTACCAAAGCCATGTGCGCAACGGCATCCCGCGCAACGACGCCTACCATCTCTACCTGGCCTATTACGCCGGGCACGGCGGCTACGCCCGGGGCACCTGGAAAAACCGGCCCTACATGAAACGCTCGGCGCAGCGCGCCCAGGACATGGCCACGCGCTACGCCGTGCAGATGGAACGCTGCGGGCGCTGACGCGGCGTCGCGGGCGCGGGGCGGCGATATCTTTTCAACGAGGTTAGAAGTTTGGACAACGAATCGATTGTCTATGGCTGCATCAAGCACCTGCCGTTCGGTGACCGGCAGCAGCGCCAGGCCAGCTGCTTCCATAACCGGCGCGCCATCCGCGCGCTGCCGGAATCGGATCAGTGGCCGTTCCTGAGCCAGGACATGTTCGCGATTTCCGGCGACCCGGCATCCGGCGGCAGCTACCAGACCCAGGTGATCCACTTCGGCATGTCCTACCGCGCGGTGGAGTACGAGTGGGAGCACTGGATCGCCAAGTTCGAACGTTTGCTCAAGCAGATGTACTGGGTGGGGGCAGTGGTCCACCTGGAGACCGATTTCGCCGGCTTCCATACCTTTATGTGGGACAGCGCCGACGACTACCATGAGCCCTCCGACGAACCCCTGCGCGTCCGCTGCGAATGGTCCAGAGAAGGAACGATGGTTTAGTTGACAGTTGACAGTGGATAGTTGACAGCTAAAACAATGCGTATCTGTAGGTGACCAGCGTACCCTTCACCGCCAAGCGTTCCCGCAACGGTGTTTTTAGCTATCAACTGTCAATTATCAACTATCAATTGGGTTTTATGATTGTTCCCTGGCAAGAGATTCCCCCGGAGACCCTGGATAACCTGATCGAGGAATTCGTCACCCGCGACGGCACCGATTACGGTGAGCAGGAAATCGGCACCGGCACCAAGGTGGCGCAGGTGCGCGAGCAGTTGCGGCGCGGCCAGGCCTCGGTGGTGTTCGACGACGTCACCGAAACCATCTCCATCTTCACCCGCGAGCAGCTCGACGAGCTGGACCGCTTGTAGGAGCGGGCCCGGCCCGCGAAAGGCAAGCTCCGCTTGCCGGCAGGATCCCAGAGACCTTTCTAACGGCAGCACCATCAGCCCTCTCTGGAATCCTGCCGGGTGGCTAACGCCACCCTTTCGCGGGCCAGGCCCGCTCCCACAAGCCCGCTCCCGCAACAAGGCTCTCGCCGGTCAGGCGAGCACAATCAGCAGCAAGTGCACTGACGCCGCCAGCAGCGCGGTCCAATTGCTGACAATGCCGAGCTGGCGCGCCCGCACCGGGCCGCCCATCAGGCCCCAGGCGTGCGCCAGGCGGCCACCCACCAGCAGGCAGCCGTAGACGTGCAGCGCCAGGCCGTTGCCGTTGTTGCCTTCCAGCAGTGCCATCAGAATCAGGATCACCGGTGTGTATTCCACGGCGTTGCCGTGGGCGCGGATGGCGCGGTTCAGTGCGCCGCGGCCGCCGTCGCCCAGGGACACGCCGTGGCGCAACCGCAGGCGCACCACGTTGGCGGCCAGGGCCAGAATAATCAGCGCGGCAAGCGCCGCGTACAGAGCGGTGGTCAAGAACATAAAGGACTCCAGTCGGGTTGTTTTTTGCGTTTTCGGAGGATGAAGCGTTCCGGGGCGAGGGCGGTGATCAGGGCATGGTCCGCCGGCGGCGAGCGCTGGCTGAGCTGGTCGGCGAGCAGGTCGGCGCACAGCGGCGTGCCGGTGATGCCGCGGCTGCCGTGGGCGATGTTCAAGTATAGGCCGGCCAGGGCGGTGTGCGGGTTGGCGGCGGCGTCCGGCAGGGGGCCGACCAGGGGCAGGAAGTCCAGGCTCTGACAGCGCAGGGCCACGCGCTGGTCCACCACCTCGATGGCGTCGCCACCCAGTTCCTCCCATTGCGCCGGCAAGTAGCGCCGCAGTTGCGCCAGGTTGGCGCGGTCGTCGCTGTCGCGGGGTGCCGGGTCGTGGTCGTGCAGGTCAAAAGTGGCGCCCACGCAGTGCAGGCCGTCCAGCGGCGGGGTCAGATAGCCACCGTGACACTGCGCCTGTTGCCAGGCGGCGCTGGCGGCGGTGGGGCGGCAGTAGCTGACCTGGCCGCGGATGGTCTTCAGCGGCAGCCAGTGCAGGCCGGCCAGATCGCGGGCGGCGCCGGCGGTGGCCAGAATCAGGGCGTCCGCCTCCAGAGTGTCGTTGTCGCTCAAGCGTACCCGTACCGGCTGCCCGTCAGTGGCGGGTTGGAAGTGGCTCACGGCGGCCGCCCGCAGCTCGATGGCCGGGTGATCCAGCAGCCGCCGGCACCAGGCCGGCGGTGACAGATAGCCGCCGCCCGCCAGTTCCATGGCCTGGTCTCCCAGCGGTTTCAGCAGTTCCCGCGGCCAGGCGCCGCTGTCCCGGGCGGCGCGGATCTTGTCGGCCTGTTTGTCATCCACGAAATGCTGGGGCACGCCGTTGAGGCGCCCCTGGTCCGGCCCGGGAAACCGGTGGCGCCGCAGCCAGCGCAGCGCATGCACATAGCTGAGCTGGTAGAAGCGGTTCTGTTCGGTGAGATGGGCGCTGGGCGTGCTGTAGACCACCCCGGCGCGGTTGCCGGAGGCGCCGGCGGCGACGCCGGCCGGCTCCAGCACGGTGACCCGCCAGCCGCGCTCCGCCAGGGCGCGGGCGGTGGTGGCCCCGGCCAGGCCGGCGCCGGCCACCAGGACGTGGCCGCGCCGGGCGCGGGCCGGTTGCCAGGGCCGGTCGCCGAAGTGGCCGGCCAGCATATGGCGCTTGCCGCCGAAGCCGTCGCGGCGCTGCATGGCGAAGCCCGCCTCGATCAGGCCCCGGCGCACGAAGCCGGCGGCGGTAAAGGTGGCCAGGGTGGCGCCGGGGCGGCTGTGGCCGGCCAGCACGGCGAACAGCTCGGGGCGCCACATGTCCGGATTGCGGGCGGGGGCGAAGCCGTCCAGGAACCAGGCGTCCACGTCGGCCGGGCACTGCCGCCATAACGCTTCGGCGTCGCCGAGCATCAGCGTCAGGGTGACGTTGTCCGCCAGTCGCAGTCGGTGGTAGCCGGGGCTGGCCGGTGGGTACTGATCCAGCAGCGCCCGGGCGGGCGCGCCCAGCTCGGGCCAGTGGGCGAGGGCGCGGGCCAGGTCCGCGCGCGGCAAGGGGTGTTTCTCCACGGACCACAGTTCCAGGCTGGCGCCGGGCGGCGCCAGCGCCAGGAAGCGTTGCGCGGCCAGCAGCATATTGAGGCCGGTGCCGAAGCCGGTCTCGCCGATCACAAAGCGGTCGCCGTCGCGGAGTGCGGCGAAGCGCGGCGCCAGTTGGTTGCCGTCGAGGAAGACGTACACGCTTTCCGCGCGGCCGTCGTGGCGCGAGAAGTAGGGGTCGTCGAAGTCGGTGGCCACCGGGGTGTGGTCCTGCCATTGCAGACGCGCCGGGGTGATGGGCGCAAAATCCGCCTGGGCGGGGGCGCGGGACGGTCCGTTGGACATGGCTGGGCGGGCTCCTCACACTACGCGACCTGGCGCGCGGCAAACCACGGATTTTATCATGTTATTGAAGATATGGGCGGTGATGGCACCGGTGCTGGCCTGCGCCGGGGTCGGTTATTTCTGGGGCCGCGCCGGGCGCCCCTTCGACACCCGCATGGTGAGCGCGCTGGTCACCAGCGTGGCGACGCCCTGTTTGATCGTGGCGACGCTGGGCAAATCGGATCTGGACCTGGCGGCTCTGGCGCGCATCGCCGGCCTGTTCGTGGCGGTAATGGCATTGACCGGCGCGGCGGCCTGGTTGCTGATACGTCTGAGCGGCCGCCCCCCGCGCGTGTTTCTGCCCGCTTTGACCTTCCCCAACACCGGCAATATGGGGCTGCCGCTGTGTTTGCTGGCGTTCGGCGAACACGGCCTGGCGCTGGCCCTGGCGTGGATGATGCTGACTTCGGTGATCCAGTTTTCCCTGGGGCTGGCGGTGGTCAGCGGCGAGGGCCTCTCGCCGCGTCTGCTGCGCCACCCGATTCTGATCTCGGTGGTGCTGGCCGTGGTGATGGTGGTGTTCCAGATCCGCCTGCCGGACTGGCTGCAGAACAGCGTCGCCCTGATCGGTGATCTGACTATTCCGATGATGCTGCTCACCCTGGGCGTGTCGCTGTCGCAACTGCGGGTGCGTGACGCCGGCGGCGGGCTGGTGTTCGCCGTGGCGCGCCTGCTGCTGGGTTTCAGCGTTGCCTGGCTGGTGTGCGCGCTGGCGGGCGTGGAGGGGGTGTTGCGCGGCGTGATTCTGATCCAGTCCACCATGCCGGTGGCGGTGTTCAATTATCTGCTGGCGCAGACCTACCGGCAGGGGCCGGAGACGGTGGCGGCGATGGTGGTGTTTTCCACCTTGCTGTCGTTCGTGACGCTGCCGCTGCTACTGATGGTGGCGCTGCCCTGAGCGGTCGTCATTGCGAATCGGCGGCCGCCTGGAAGGCCCGGAATTCCGCCAGGGCGCGCTTGCTGATGCGTAGCAATTCGATGTTCTTGCGCGCCCGGGAGGCGCCCTCGACGCGCACGAAATGATCGCCGTCCACGGTCAATAAAAGCACTTCGTGGCGCGGCTGGCGTCCGGGCTGGTTGATCAGATAGCGGGCACTGGCGGTGAGGCGGCCTTCCAGGTCGAACAGTCGCTCGCTGGTGAAGCGGATCGACTGGTTATCGCTGTTGTAGACCCGGTTAACGCGCTGCTGGCGCAACTGACCATAATGTCCGGAGACGATGCGTTCCTGGCCCAGGTCGCGCCAGCCCGGTGGCAGGCCGTAGACGGTCACGGTGAGGCGGGTATCCGGGTCGCCGAACAGCCACTGCCGCCAGCCGGCCTGGTCGCTGCTGATCTCCCCGTTACCCTCCAGGCCGGCGAGCCTCGGCGGGGCGCGAAACCGCTCCAGCGCCAGCGGCTGTTCGGTGAGGTGCCGGGGCAGGGTGCTGCCGTCGCTGGCTTGCAGGGTACGGATGCTGTTTTGCGGTGCCTGGCCGGCACAGGCGGTCAGGGTCAACAGCCCGGCGGCGGCCAGGGCGAACAGGGTACGGCGAAAGCGCATCGTTGGAACTCGTTGCGAACAGGGCTTCTTTTTACAGGAACGGGCCCCCGACCGTCACGTGATTGTGACGTGGGGATTACCAAATTTGCCCTGTAATACGGTCACGCCCATGCTAATAATCTACTCCCCGGTGACCGAGGACAGGCCGGCGGATCAAGGAGGCAATGGTGGCACAACGAAAACAATACCCGGCCATCCTGTTGTTACTGGGTCTGGTGACCGTGCCGTTTCTGGTGGTCGCGGCGCTGCTGGTGCAAGACCGCATCGGCGTGCACGAGGGCTATCAGCGCATGCTCGACGACATTCGGGTCTTCCGCACCGGCCTGGCGGTGACCACGCCCCTGGAAGAAGTGCGTGACCTGGCGCCGGCCAGGGTGCACCTGGAGGTGCCGGAGCTGGCATTGCGTTTCCGGCAGGCCCGGGACACCACCGAGGCGCGGCTCGACGACTTCGTGGGGGCGGTGTCCGGCAGCGCCATTCCCAGCCTGCTGGATCAGGTGGTGGCGTTGCGCCGCGAGTGGCGTGAGCTGAGCCCCGCCACCGGGCTGGCCGGGCGCGACGTGTCCGGGCCGTTCGAGAACGTGGAGCAGATCAACGGGCGGCTGCACAACACCCTGGCGGCGGTGCTCTATATGGGCGACATCGCCGTGCCCACCCGCCCCAGCCCCAATGAAGCCCTGTCCCTGCCGTTGAACGGGCTGCGCCAGCTCAGCCATGACGTGGGGATGATCCGCGCCATCGCCATTTATACCAGTTTGGGCGGCGGCTACATGAGCACCGTCGACCGGCGCCAGCTGGAGCGTGCCCGTGGCCGCCTGAGCGAGCGGATTCCGCAGGTGGAAGGGCAGATTCAAGCGCTCGCCTCGCGCACCGGCGTGGTACGCCTGCGTCAACAGTGGCGGACCACGCGCGCCGAGCTGGAAAGCTACCTGCAATGGTCGCGGCGGGCGTTGTTGCTGCCGTCGCGGGTCACCACCTCCTGGCAGGATGCCCTGGCCGAGGGCGGCGCCCGCCAGGCGCGGTTGCGCGATCTGTCCACCGAGATCATCAACATCGCGGTGCTGCTGGTGGAGCAGGGCCGTGGCAAGAGCCTGCGCGACAGCGGGTTGATCATGGCCGGCCTGATACTGTTGTATCTGCTGGTGCTGGTGCTCAGCCTGGTGTTCTTTCACTTCGCCACTCGCGCCATTCGCGGCCGCGCCGAAGTGCGCGCCAAGAGCCAGTTCCTGGCGCGCATGAGCCACGAGATTCGTACCCCGCTGAACGGCGTGCTGGGGCTGGCGGAGCTGCTGCGCGAGACCAACCCGTCGCCCCGCCAGCAGGAATACATCGGCCTGATCGAGAACGCCGGCCGCACCCTCAACACCCTGGTCAACGACGTGCTCGATTACGCCAAGCTGGAAGCCGGCAAGCTGGAGCTGGAGCAGGCCCCCTTCGACCCGGCGGCGCTGCTGATCGACTGCGCCCATATGTTCAGCCTGCCGGCCAGTGATAACGGCGACCTGGTGCTGGTGGACGCGGATGCCGATCTGCCGGCGCAACTGCGCGGCGACGCGCCCCGCCTGCGCCAGGTGCTCACCAACCTGTTGTCCAATGCCATCAAATTCACCCGCCACGGCTGGATTCGGGTTGGCGCCCGCTGCCTGGAGCATCGCCAGGGCCGGGCGCTGATCGAGTTCACCATCAGCGACAGCGGTATCGGCATGACCCGCGAGGAGCAGCGCCGGCTGTTCCAGAACTTCAGCCAGGCGTCGGCCTCGGTGGCGCAGCGCTTTGGCGGCACCGGGCTGGGGCTGTCGATCAGCCAGGAGCTGGTGCGCCTGATGGGCGGCGAGATTGATCTGCGCAGCGCGCCGGAGCAGGGCGCCACTTTCCGCTTCGCGATTCCGCTGCCGGTGCTGGCGGAGGCGGTACCGATGCCCGAATGGAGCTCGGTGCCGGCGCTGGTCTGGGACCCGGTGGGCAACCTGGGCGATCTGCTGGAGCGCGATCCGCGCTTTTCCCGGGTGCGGGTGGTGAGTGATCTGGCGGCGGTGCAGCGCGCCCTGCGCGACGACGACACCATCAGCCATTTGCTGGTTAACGGCGTCAGCGACGGCGTGCTGTTGGACCAGGGCCTGCGGCCGGCCCGTGAGCGCCACGCCGGGCTGCGGCCGGTGTTGCTGTGCGGCATGCGCGAAAGCGGCGAGGTGGTGATGCGCGACGACATTACCCTGGTGCGCCGCGCGGTGCTCACCGTGGCGGAACTGCATCAGTTGATCAGCGACAGCGGCCCCGGCCAGGTGCCGCTGCTCTCCGAGCGCGAACCGGTGGACGCCCAGGGCGGTCTGCGGGTGCTGGTGGCGGAGGACAACCCGGTCAACCAGATGGTCACGCGCGGCTACCTGGAACGTCTCGGCGTGCCCGGGCCGGTGCTCAGCGACGACGGCCGCAAGGCCCTGCAGGCCTTCGCCGCCGGCGAGGGCCGCTACCGGCTGGTCCTGATGGACCTGGACATGCCCGACATGGACGGCTTCGAAAGCGCCGCGCGCATGCGCCAGCTGGAGCGCGAAAAAGGCTGGCCGCCGGCGGTGATCCTGGCGCTCAGCGCCCACGTGATGCCCGAATACGCCGGCCGCATCCGCGAAGCCGGCATGGATGGGCAGTTGATTAAGCCGCTGACGTTGAGTGCCATGCAGGCGGCATTGCACCAATACCTAACAGTTGATAGTTGACAGTTGATAGTTGACAGCTAAACCAAAGGTATCGGCGCCCGTTGCGTTTTAACAAGGCCGCCCTGCGTATTCGCAACGCTCTGTTTTGCCTTTAGCTGTCAACTGTCCACTATCAACTGTCAACTGGCGCGCAAGCGTCCCATTCTGAGGCGGCGCCAGCTGATCAGGCCGGCGATTTTGAGCAGGGAGGTGAGGCCGCCGGCGTCCGCCAGGGGGGCTTTGCCGCGGGCGATGCGGGCCAGCTGCAGGGTGTACCAGGACACTTCCATCATGGCGGCGTTGTCCACGGCGCGGATGCCGGTGCGGATCGGCGCCACCGCGCTGACCGCGTCCTCGCCGGCCAGCAGGCGGTTGCTGAACGCCGGGTCCAGCACCAGTGGCCGGGCCAGGCCGATCACATCGGTGGCGCCGTCTTCCAGGGCGGCGGCCATGCCTTCGCGGCTGCGGAAGCCGCCGGTCACCATCAGCGGTACTTTTACCCTTGAGCGCACCTGTTCCGCGTAGCTGAGGAAGTAGGCCTCGCGGCGGCGGGTGGATTCGCGCTGGCCCTGGCCGGCCATGCGCGGGGCTTCGTAGGTGCCGCCGGAAATTTCGATCAGGTCGATGCCACGGGCGTCGAGCGCTTCCACCACCGCCAGGGATTCTTCCTCGCTGAAGCCGCCTTTCTGGAAGTCCGCCGAATTGAGTTTGATCGACACCGGGAAGCCATCGCCCACCCGGCGGCGGATTTCGTCATAGACCTCCAGCACGAAGCGCCGCCGGTTTTCCGCGCTGCCGCCGTAGGCGTCCTCGCGGCGGTTGTGGCGCGGCGACAGGAACTGGCTGACCAGATAGCCGTGGGCGCCGTGGATTTGCACGCCGGAAAAGCCCGCCTCCTTGGCGAGCGCGGCGGTCTCGCCGAAGCGGCGCGCCAGCGCTTCGATTTCCGCCACGGTGAGCGCGCGCGGCACATGGAAAAAGCGCTTCAGGTTGGGGTCGGAGAACGGCACCGCCGAGGGTGACACCGTCTCGCGATTGAGCGCCGCCGGCGCCTGCTTGCCCGGATGGTTGATCTGCATCCACAGATGGGTGCCGTTCTCGCGGCCGGCGCGGGCCCAGGCCTTCAGCCGGTCCATGTCGCGGCGGTCCTCCAGCACCACATTGCAGGGCTCGCCCAGGGCGCGGCGGTCGATCATCACGTTGCCGGTCACCGACAGGCCGGTGCCGCCCCGCGCCCAGGCGCGATAGAGCCGGGTGAGGCGGGCGGTCACCCGGTTGTCGGTGGTGCCCAGGGTTTCGCTCATGGCGGATTTGCCCAGGCGGTTCTTCAGCGTCGCGCCGCAGGGCAGCTCCAGGGGTTGGTCCAGCGTCACGGTCATTGCACGTCCTTCCGACAAAAACGGGAAAGTAGCTATAGTGCCTGTTCCCCTCGTGAATACAGTGTCCGCACGGGCCAATCTTAGCTGCTGTGGGAGCGGGCCTTTGTGGGAGCTTGCCCTGCAAGCGAAAGGCCGGCGGGCTGGGCCCGCTCCCACAAAGGCCCGCTCCCACAAATCTGGCTCCCCACAGCGGCCCTTGTGGCGGGGGGCCGGCGTCGGGATAATCCGCGCCATGCTGGAAACCTACCTGAATGAACTGGACGCGGCGCTGCCGCCGGTGCTGGGTGACGGCGCCGAGGCGGTGTCGGCGCTCACCCGCCATTGCTTGCTGGACAAGCCCCACGGCGATCTGTCGCGCTGGTACGAGGCCCTGACCGCGCTGCCGCCGGGGCCGGCGCCCTGCCATCTGGATCGGGACCGGATCACCATTGGCGAGCCCGGCGCGGTGGACCGCGAAGCCCTGCGGGCCGCTTTGCGCGGCCTGATGCCCTGGCGCAAGGGGCCGTTTGAATTTTTCGGCGAGCACGTCGACACCGAATGGCGTTCGGACTGGAAATGGCAACGGGTGGCGCCGCATCTCTCCGATCTGCGCGGGCGGCGGGTGCTGGACGTGGGCTGCGGCAGCGGCTACCACGGCTGGCGGATGGCCGGCGCCGGCGCGGATTGGGTGCTGGGCATCGACCCCACGGTGCTGTTTTTGATGCAGTATCTGGCGGTGAAACGCTTCACGCCCGGGACGCCGTTCTGGTTCGCGCCGCTGCGCCTGGAGGCGTTGCCCGCCGGGTTGGCGGCGTTCGATACGGTGTTCTCCATGGGCGTGCTTTATCACCGCCGTTCGCCGCTGGACCATCTGCTTGAGCTGCGCGATGCGCTGCGCCCGGGTGGCGAATTGGTGTTGGAGACGCTGGTGGTGGAAGGCGACGAGCGCGCCGTGCTGATGCCGGAAGGCCGCTACGCGGCGATGCGCAATGTGTTCTTTCTGCCCAGCACCGAGCACCTGGCGGTCTGGCTGCGGCGTTGCGGGTTTGATCGGGTGCGTTGCGTGGACGAGGGCGTCACGACGGTAGACGAACAACGCGGCACCGACTGGATGCCGTTTCAGTCGCTGCCGGATTTTCTTGATCCGGACGACCCCACGCGCAGCCGGGAAGGCTACCCGGCGCCGCGCCGGGCGGTGATGATCGCCCGCAAGGCGTAACCCGACCGCCGCTCAGTGCGGAATCAGCGAGGCTTCCAGCAGCTGATCGATCAACAGCATGCGGGTGCGTTCATCCAGCCGCTGCAGGGCGGGCGAGAGGGTGCTCACCAGCGCCGTGTCGTCGTCGCGCAGCTGGTCGACCCAGTCCATGAGTTGCTGGGGCGTCGCGGCGTGCCCGTTGGCCTCGTCATCGTGGCGCCGGCGGGGCCGACCGTTGCCGGCCGGCTCGTCGCCGGCGTCCGGCGCGGGGGCGTCCTGGCTGTCCTCGAGAGCCCGCCGTGACAGGGCCGGGCCGTCGCCGTCCTCGCGTTCGGCGGCGAGCAGGCAAAGGGTGTCCATCAGCAGTTCGCGCACGTTTTCACGGGCCTGGTGTGCCTCGGCCGTGTCCTCCGCCGGGTCCGCCACGTGCACGGCCATGGCGGTGTCCAACTGCACCGTGAATTCATCCAGGGTAAAGCGGGTTTTCTGAAACCATTGCTCCAGGCGGCGCGCCAGACAGGCGGCGCCGGCGGCACGGGTGCCCGGCAGGCACAGCACCAGGTAGCCCCGTTGCCAGGCGATCAGGGCGTCCTCCATGCGGGTGCGTTGCTGCACCGCCTGGCCGAGCTGCTTTTGCAAACGTTGCAGGCGGTCGCCGCCCAGCTGTTTGCTCAGGGACGCCACGTCTTTCAGTTGAATCGCCAACAGCGAGAGCGGCAACCGGTAACGCTGGCAAAGAGAGAGCAATTGCGCCAGCGGAGTGAGACTATGGCTCTGAGCGCGGATCGAGGTAGTCCCGGCAGTCATTCAAATATCCCGTGTCGAGTTTATTATCGAGCTCCTGCGGGTACACGGGCTGTCCTTAGCACTTGTGGGTCGCCAGTTGACTGGCTGTCGCAAGAAGATAGTAATTGTTTTGCTGAGCAATACTTCCGGTTCGTACCAATGGTTACAGTAATGCAACCGAGAGGAACATGAATGACCGCGATTTTGCTTTCCGCCGTGCTGAGCGCGGCGATCACGCTGACCGTGGTGGCGCTTTGGGGGCAGCTCTATTTTCTGCCGCGCCTGCGCCGCAGCGTGCGTGAGGATATCGACGAGGAAGCCCGCAAAGCCGCCGGCCTGATCGCCGACAGCGTGGAGGAAGCGGTCAAACGGGGCATTAACGACGGGGTGCGCAATCTGCCCACCCGGGAAATGCTGGAAGAGACCAGCCGCAGTCTGGCGCGCTCCAGCACCGAGATCGTCGGGGAACGCATCGGCCGCTTTTTCGGCAAAAAAGACCGGGACTAAGGCACTGTGGGAGCGGGTCTTGTGGGAGCGGGCCCAGCCCGCGAAAGGGAGCGAAGCTCCCGGCAGGATTCCAGAGACGTTGCTTGCAGCCTGCTAGTTCTTCGGCCGATGCAAAAGCCGCCCAAGAATCAGCGCCAGGCCCAGGCTGATCATCGCCAGTGACAGGTAGTCGTGGGAGAGGGCGGTCCAGGTGGTCTGCCACTGGCCCAGGGCGCGCAGCAGCGAGACCAGAATCAGGGCGACACCGACCACCACGAAGGCCAGGTCGAGGCGGCGGCCGTGACGCATTTCCCGGCGCAGCCCGCGTACCTCCGCGAGGATGTCTTCCTGAAGGAGTTGCTGGCGGGCCACTTGCGCGGCCAGCTCGCCCAGGTGATCGGGGATACCGGCCAGTTTTTCCAGCCAGGCCGGGTCCTCGCGGCGCAGCAGGGAAAGCAGTTCGCGCAGGCGAACGTGGTCGTCCAGCCAGTTGCGTATCAGCGGCCAGAGGCTGAATTCGCTGATGGTGGCCTGCAGACGCTCCAGGGTCTCGTCCGGCCCGGTGATGCGTAGGGTCTGCTCGGCGTCGCCGCTGTTGGGCGCCAGCAGCCAGTGCAGCATGGCGCCCAGGGGGCCGCGGACGCGCACGTCCACCGGGCCTTCGTACTCGCTGAGCAGTTCCACGCCGTCTTCGTAGACGAGCACGTAGAGCACCCACATGGGGCTTTCGCCGCGCAGGCGCACCACCGTGCCGTCCAGCGCCGCCAGTTGCTCGCGGCCGCGTTCGTCGCCGGTGAGCGCCTGGTTGAGCAGGGTTTCCAGGGCGCCGTACATCAGCAGCCCGGTCAGCGACGAAGGGGTGGACATGGGAATACGAAATCCTTCTGTATCAAGGCGTTGGCCCGCTGGGAAGTATGGAGTATTTGCCGTCGGGTTGCCAAAAATTACGTTATTGTGCTTATTTCACGCGGGCCGGGTCCTTATACTAGGTCCTTTCATAATTATATAACATTGGCTGTTGTGACTCGGGTCGACGCTCGCGGGAACTGTTCGTCATCTCTTTAGACGGCTAGTCTAGCCTTTTCCCTGGGAGGGGAGTTTCTGCCCACATGCTGGATTCGATTTTTTCCCATCCGGATTTCTGGAAATTTTTCAGTATCCCCTTCATCGCCGGCGCGGTTGGTTGGATCACCAACTGGATGGCGGTGCAAATGACCTTCTATCCGTTGGAGTTCATCGGCATCCGGCCGTTCTTCGGCTGGCAGGGCATTATTCCCTCCAAAGTGGAGAAAATGGCCGCCATCGTGGTGGACAAAACCCTGCAGAAACTGGGCAGCCTGGATGAGTTTTTCCGTGAAATGGAACCGGAGAAAATCGCCGCCCACCTGACCAAGAGCATCCAGGGCCGCATCGAGGAATACGTCGACGAAGTCATGACCGAGCGCAACGCGGTGCTCTGGGAAAACCTGCCCCTGGCCGTGCGCCGTCGGGTTTACACCCGCGCCCGGCGCGCCATTCCGGCGGTGATGGATAACGTGGTCGACGATATCAGCCGCAACCTGGAAAACCTGGTGGACATGAAGCATATGATTGTCGAGCGCATGCGCTCGGACAAGGCGCTCATGGTGCACCTGTTCCAGGAAGTGGGGGAGCCGGAATTCCGTTTCGTCACCAACTCCGGTTTTTATTTCGGCTTTCTGTTCGGCCTGATTCAGGTCCCGGTGTTCATCCTCGTACCCAGCAACTGGGTGCTGCCGCTGTTCGGCTTTATCGTCGGCATCGCCACCAACTGGCTGGCGCTGAACGTGATCTTCCGTCCCCTGAACCCGGTCCGGGTGGGGCCGTTCCGGCTGCAGGGGTTGTTCCTGAAGCGCCAGAAGGACGTGGCGGAATCCTTCGCGCGGCTGACCACCGAGGAGCTGGTGACGCTGCGTAATATCATGCATCAGGTGATCAACGGGCCGCGCGGGGATCGCACCAAGGCGCTGATCAAACGTCATCTCAAGCCGTTGCTCAACGGCGGCATGGTGCGCACCGCCGCCCAGCTTACCGTGGGCCCGGGCGGCTACGCCGACCTCAAGCGGGCGGTGGAGGAAAAGGCCGTGGACCTGGCGGTGGAACCCTTCGAGGACGACCGCTTCAACCGCGAGCGCAGCAGCATCATCGAACGCCTGATGCGTGACCGCATGCAGGCGCTCAGCTCCGAGGATTTCCAGGACCTGCTGCGCCCGGCGTTCCAGGAGGACGAGTGGATCCTGATCCTGACCGGCGGCTTCCTGGGCGCCATGGCGGGCCTCGCCCAGCTCATCTTCGTGTTCGGGCTTTAAAGCATGGATACCTTCTCCATCAGCGGCCCGGACCTGGCGCTTTTGCTGGTGGGCTGCGCGCTGCTGTCGTCGCTGATCACCCTGGCGGTGATCGGCGTGCTGGTGAAATTCTGGCTCGGCCCGCGTCTGGAACGTCACATCGACGACCGTTTCGAAGCCGGCGCCGACCGGCTCACGCAGCGTTTCGTGGCGGTGCTGACGGGGAAATCCCGCGAGGTGATCCGCGACCGTGCCCGGGATCTGGCCCGCCTGGTGAGCGGCCGCCGCGGCCGCGACGGCGACGACGATATCGACCCCTAGCCGCCGTCAGGCGGACCGCCGCACGCGGCGCCTCCTTGTTCGACAATCGATTGGTTTTACCTGTCATTTTTGACCTATACTCCCCAGGCGTTGATGGAGTATGAGGATCATGGCCGACCACGACAGACCGTCCGATCAGGACCCGCTATCCGACGGCGACGCCGTCCCCGAGAACGAAGCACGTGTCCCCGTGGATGAGCGTGGCAACCCGCTGCGCGCGTTGAGCGGGGCGTCCCGCGATCTGCGCAAGTACACCCATCAGATCTGGCTGGCCGGGCTGGGCGCCTTCGCCCGGGCCGAGGAAGAGGGCAGCGGGTTTTTCGATGCCCTGGTGGAAGCCGGTCGCGAAGTGGAGCGCCGCGCCAAGGACAAAGCGCCCCGGGTCGGCGAGCTCAAGGACAGGGTCCGCCACCACACCGGCGAAACCATGGACCGCATGGAAAAGGCCTTTGACGACCGTCTCGGCAAGGCGCTCTCCCGGCTGGGCATCCCCAACAAGCGTGAGGTGGATGCCCTGCGACAGCGTGTCCAGGAGCTCACCGAGGCTCTCGATCATATGGACAAGGACGACCCGGACGACACTTCCCGTCGCTGACCGGCGGTTGCTAACCGCTTCCCACCAGTTTATTCACACGGTTATCCACAAGCCTGGATAAAACCGGACAAACCGCCACCGTCGGGCCCCCAACGGGCGCGGCGGTGGCCGTCCTGTGTGCCCGAAAAACGGACCACTTCCCACTGCCCCCGGATGACGCATTTTTACTATTGACAGAATTTCCGTGGGTCGAAACTGTGCACAGGTCGGTAACAAGTGGGAAAGAAGGTAACAAATTCTTCCCAAAGCCTCTTCTTCATCTGAAAATAACGTATAACTTATTGATTTATAAGCGCTTTCATATTTTGGTTAAAAAAACGTCAAATAGCCAGAGAGGCCGGATTACTGCCGCTTGGCCGACTTGTCCGCGCTTTTTCAACAGTGTTATCCACAGATTTTGTGGACAACCCGGCCTGGGGAAAACCGGATCAGAAACGGCCTCTCGCCGGCAACTCAAAACGGTTAAATTCACCGCAGTCGGCCGCTGCTGCCGTCACCACCGCGATAGGCTTACTCTTCCAGAGCTTATCCACGAACTTGTCCACAGAAACTGTGGATAATTGTAGGCTTGGCGCCACTTTGTCGTCCGTCGGCATGCTATTGTTGCCGTTGCCTCATTAATCCGGGCCGGAAGCCGCCATGTCCCTGGAAACCTCCGAAATTAAAATATTCGTCAGCGTGGTAAAGCTGGGTAGTTTCGCCCGTGCGGCGGAGGAGCATGGCATGACGCCCTCCGGTGTCAGCCGGGTAGTGTCGAGGCTGGAGGAGCGGCTGGCCGTGCGCCTGCTGCAGCGTTCCACTCGAAGGCTGTCGTTGACGGAGGCGGGTGACGCCCTTTATTGGCGTGGCCAGCGTATCCTTCAGGAGCTGCACCAGGCGGAAGCCGAGGTCACCACCGCCAGCGCTTCTCCCAAGGGCAGGGTTCGGATCAATGCACCAGTGGTGTTTGGCCGGCGCCATATCGTGCCACTACTGCGCTCATTGCATGAACGCTATCCGGATCTGGAAATTGAATTGGAGCTCAGTGACCGTTTCGTCGACCTGATTGAAGAGGGCGTGGACCTGGCCGTGCGCATCGGCGCTTTGGAGGACTCCCGCCTGGTGGCGCGGCGGCTGTGCGCCAACCGGCGGCTGCTGGTGGCCAGCCCCGCCTATGTCCGTCGCTGCGGCGCGCCACAGGCCCCGGCCCACCTCGCGGACCACCAATGTCTGATTTTCACGGCTTTGGAACGGTCGCGGCATTGGCGTCTGGTGAGTAGCGCTGGAGCGGTGGCGGTCCCGGTGTCCGGCTCTCTGATATGCAATAACGGCGAGGCGCTTACCGAGGCCGCCAAGGCCGGCATGGGCATCGCCCTGGGCGCGACCTTCTCGGTATCCGAGGCGTTGCTCTCCGGTGAGCTGGTGCGGGTGCTGCCGGAGTACGAGTTTGAGCCCACCGCCGTTCATGCGGTGTACCCCTCCGCCCGACAGCTGTCCGGCAAGGTCCGTGCTCTGGTGGACTTTCTCGCCGAGGCGCTAACCGGGCCGCCGGTGTGGGACCTGGCCCTGCGCGGCGTGGTGCCGGGCTTCCAACCCCAGCGTTAGCCGGGGCCATCCGGCTGATTCATGCCGTCCACGCACGAGTCCCATGACCACCTTGCCCTGTTTCGGTGTGCCGGCGCGGTCTAGCCTCGGACTCCATCCAACCAACAGAAGGACGGTGGCATGCGAGCAGGGGTATGGGCAGGGATAGTGTGCCTGGCGGCGTGGGCCCGGGCCGGAGAGGCGCCGGCTGAGGACCTGGTTCATCAGGTGGCGCCGACGGCGGCTCTGAGCGCCGGGGTGCTGGAAGGAGAGACACCTTTCCGGCGGGTGCTGGCGCTGGGAGATACCGGCCTCGGCGCCCTGAGCCCGCTGGACGGTGAGATTATCCTGCTGGAGGGCCGCGCCTATCACGCGGACGCGGATGGCCGGGTGCGGGTGGTGGCGCCTGATGAGCGCACCCCTTTCATGACGGTTAAGCGCTTCGCCGAGGACCGGCGGCTGGTATTGTCATCGGTGGACAGCCTGGATGAGGTCGCCCGCCGGCTGGATACGAGTCTGTCGTCGGCGAACCGGGTTTACGCGCTGCGGGTGGACGGCCGGTTCCAGCGCCTGACGCTGCGCAGCGTGCCTCGTCAGAAGCGTCCCTTTCCAGCGATTGACCGGGTGGTGGCGGCGCAGCGCGTGTTTGAGCTGCAGGACGTGACCGGCACTCTGGTGGGGTTCCGTATGCCGGCTTATTTGGCGGCGGTGAGTGGCAGCGGCTACCACTTCCATTTCATCGACACGCAGCGCCGCCGGGGCGGTCATGTACTGGATGTGAGCGCGGAGACCCTGGTGGTGTCCGTGGATCGCGCTGCCGGGCTGACGTTGTGGGTGCCGGAGGATAAAGACTTTCTTGGCGCGCCACTCAATGCGGATGAAGAAGGGCGTTTTCAGCGGGCGGTGCGGGGCGAACAACAGTAACCGGGTGGGCACCGGGGTCGGTGCCCACCCTGGGAACGATCAGAAGCGGTGCTGGTTGTTGTCGATGTCGGCCTGGATTTCCGGGGTGAGGCGCTGGTAGCAGCTCTCGCCGGGCAGCAGCACATAGACCGGGTCGTTGTGCTGGTTCAGGTCGTACTTCTCTTCCTTCAGCTTGTTCTTCTGGTGCTTGAAGGTGCCGGTGGTTTCCACGCCGTGGTCGGTGATGCGCAGGAACACGGGAATGGCGTAGGGCGGCAGCTCACGCTTGAGGTAGGCGCACAGGGCCGGCCAGTCCACTTCCTCATGCGGGCGGTCGAGACGCAACTCGGCCATGCCGGCGCGGCCGTTGGTGCCGGGGATTTCCACGCCGTAGACCACGGACTCCACGATCTGCTCGAAGCCGTCGAGGATCTGTTCCACCTCGGTGGTGGAGACGTTCTCGCCTTTCCAGCGGAAGGTGTCGCCCAGACGGTCGACGAACTGGGCGTGGCGGAAGCCGATGTCGCGCATCATGTCGCCGGTGTTGAACCAGGCGTCGCCTTTCTTGAACACGTCGCGGAAGATCGCCTTCTCGGTCTTGTCCTTGTCGGTGTAGCCGTCGAAGGGGGTCTTGTCGGTGATCTCGCCGAGCATCAGGCCGGATTCGCCCTTGCCCACCTTGATCATGAAGCCCTTGTTGTCGCGCACCGGCTCGTCGGCCTCCTTGTCGTATTTAACGATGGCGTAGCTGACCGGCGAGAAGCCCACGGTATTGTCGAAATTGAACACATTGGTGAAGGCCACGTTGCCCTCGGAGGAGGCGTACAGCTCCACCACGCGCTCAATGCCGAAGCGGTTCTTGAACTCTTTCCAGATGCTGGGGCGCAGGCCGTTGCCGACGATGGTGTGCACCGGGTTGTCGCTGTCGTCGGGCTTCTCGGGCTGTTCGTGCAGGTAGCGGCACAGCTCGCCCACGTAACCGAAGGCGGTGCAGTTGTGCTTGCGCACGTCGTCCCAGAAACGGCTGGCGGAGAATTTCCGCGCGATCGCCAGACCGCCGGCGGGGGCGATCACCGAGGCCCAGCAGATCACCATGCCGGTGGCGTGGTAGAAGGGCAGGGTGCTGTACAGGCGGTCGTCTTTGGTGAGACGCACGGCGGAGTAGCCGAAGGCGCCGTAGGCTTTTTCCCAGCGGCCGTGGTTGAACACCACCGCCTTGGGCAGGCCGGTGGTGCCGGAGGTGTAGATGTAGAACAGCGGGTCACGCAGGAAGGTCTGTTGAGTGCTGGCCGGGTTCTCGCTGGAGCACGCCTTGATCTCGGTGGCCAGGTTGGTGAAACCCTCCGGGGCGGTGCCCGGATCGGCCAGGGTGTCCTGGTCGGCGAAGTAGAAGAAGTTGGCTTTCAGATCCAGGTCGTCGCGCACGTCCTGCATCGCCTCCACCTGTTCTTCCCCGATGATGGCGGCTTTCGGTTTCACCAGATTGACGCTGTGCGTCAGCACCTTGCCGCGCTGGGCGGTGTTCAGCATGGCCGCGCAAAGGCCAAGCTTGGCGCAGGCCACGGTGGTGACGAGCAATTCCGGGCGGTTCTCCAGATTCACCGCCACGGTGTCGCCCTTTTTCAGGCCGATAGAGGCCAGATAGTCGGCGATACGATTCGCCCAGGCATTGAATTCGCGGTATGTCAGCTGGACATTCCGGTAGACCACCGCGGTGCCATCCGGGTTGGCGCGGGTGGCGTTTTCAAACTCCACCCCCAGCCCCAGGGGGGTGCCCGTATCGGTGATTTTCCCCATCCGCGCACCCTTGATGAGAGCCGGCAGGTTGCTTATCACTTCCGGAACCCGGGACAGTAGCATGGGTAGCGTAATGACATCGCCGTGTCGCATAGAACCTCCATTGTCATTGTTATTAACGGCTCTGATTCAAGCACGGCGGCAGGGCGATGGCTTTGCCCGCACGGCAGTGGTGGTTCTCCCGAGGGACAATAGCCATAAAAAAACCCGGCCGGAGCCGGGTTTCTTGTATCGCGGCAGCGCGCTTGCTCAGAAGCGGTGCTTGTTGCCGTCGATCTCCGCCTGGATTTCCGGGGTGAGGCGCTGGTAGCAGCTCTCGCCGGGCAGCAGCACATAGACCGGGTCGTTGTGCTGGTTCAGGTCGTACTTCTCTTCCTTCAGCTTGTTCTTCTGGTGCTTGAAGGTGCCGGTGGTTTCCACGCCGTGGTCGGTGATGCGCAGGAACACGGGAATGGCGTAGGGCGGCAGCTCACGCTTGAGGTAGGCGCACAGGGCCGGCCAGTCCACTTCCTCATGCGGGCGGTCGAGACGCAACTCGGCCATGCCGGCGCGGCCGTTGGTGCCGGGGATTTCCACGCCGTAGACCACGGACTCCACGATCTGCTCGAAGCCGTCGAGGATCTGTTCCACCTCGGTGGTGGAGACGTTCTCGCCTTTCCAGCGGAAGGTGTCGCCCAGACGGTCGACGAACTGGGCGTGGCGGAAGCCGATGTCGCGCATCATGTCGCCGGTGTTGAACCAGGCGTCGCCTTTCTTGAACACGTCGCGGAAGATCGCCTTCTCGGTCTTGTCCTTGTCGGTGTAGCCGTCGAAGGGGGTCTTGTCGGTGATCTCGCCGAGCATCAGGCCGGATTCGCCCTTGCCCACCTTGATCATGAAGCCCTTGTTGTCGCGCACCGGCTCGTCGGCCTCCTTGTCGTATTTAACGATGGCGTAGCTGACCGGCGAGAAGCCCACGGTATTGTCGAAATTGAACACATTGGTGAAGGCCACGTTGCCCTCGGAGGAGGCGTACAGCTCCACCACGCGCTCAATGCCGAAGCGGTTCTTGAACTCTTTCCAGATGCTGGGGCGCAGGCCGTTGCCGACGATGGTGTGCACCGGGTTGTCGCTGTCGTCGGGCTTCTCGGGCTGTTCGTGCAGGTAGCGGCACAGCTCGCCCACGTAACCGAAGGCGGTGCAGTTGTGCTTGCGCACGTCGTCCCAGAAACGGCTGGCGGAGAATTTCCGCGCGATCGCCAGACCGCCGGCGGGGGCGATCACCGAGGCCCAGCAGATCACCATGCCGGTGGCGTGGTAGAAGGGCAGGGTGCTGTACAGGCGGTCGTCTTTGGTGAGACGCACGGCGGAGTAGCCGAAGGCGCCGTAGGCTTTTTCCCAGCGGCCGTGGTTGAACACCACCGCCTTGGGCAGGCCGGTGGTGCCGGAGGTGTAGATGTAGAACAGCGGGTCACGCAGGAAGGTCTGGTGGGTGCTGGCCGGATTCTCGCTGGAGCAGTCCTTGATCTCGGTGGCCAGGTTGGTGAACCCTTCCGGGGCGGTGCCGGGGTCGGCCAGGGTGTCCTGGTCGGCGAAGTAGAAGAAGTTCTCCTTCAGGTCCAGGTCGTCGCGAACTTCCTGGATCACCCCGACCAGTTCCTCGCCGACGATCGCCGCCTTGGGCTTCACCAGGTTGAAGCTGTGGGTGAGCACCTTGCCCTTCTGGGAGGTGTTGATCAGCGCGGAGCAAACGCCCAGCTTGGCGCAGCCGAGCACGGTGGCCAGCAGCTCGGGGCGGTTTTCCACGTCCACCGCCACGGTGTCGCCCTTTTTCAGGCCGATGGAGGCCAGATAGTCGGCGATGCGGTTGGCCCAGGCGTTGAACTGCTTGTAAGTGAGCTCCCGGTCTTCGTACAGAATGGCGACGCCGTTGGGATTGCTGTCGGTGGCCTTTTCGAAAGCCACCCCCAAGCCCAGGGGCGTGTTGGTGTCGGTGATCTTGCTCATTTTAGAGCCTTTGATCAGACCGGGCAGATTACCGAAAATTTCGGGAACCTTGGACAGAAGCTTGGGCAACGTAATGACGTCGGCGCTGCTCATGGGATCTCCATTATCTGTGTTCTTGGAATGCCCGGATCGAGCCGGGAGTTTATATAAAACACTGCTCTGAATAACTGGCGCGGTGAACCGCGTCTGGCTCCACGCAGGGCGTCACATCCGGCGTCCGGCGGCGGCTCGGGACCGCTCGACAGGGCCGCCATACCTTAACGTTCGCCCCCTGGACCGGCAAGAAAATGCGCGACTGGCCGGTCGCGAAAGAGCCTGCAAGGTGCCATTCAAACACACTTTGGAACGATCGTCCGTTACACGAAAACGTCGGCCGGTTGTCATTCCGTGACAGCCGCCGGGGTCACGGTGATCAGCAACTGCTGGCGTTTGACCTGGTCGCCGGCGCTCACCGTCACCGCGTCCACGGTGCCGTCGCAGTCCGCCTTCAGGGCGTGCTCCATTTTCATGGCTTCCAGCACCGCCAGGGTTTGCCCTCGTTTCACGGTGTCGCCGGCGGCCGCGCTCACCTCGATGACGGCGCCGTCCATGGGCGCCTTGAGCCGGCCGGAGCCGGGGCCCTGTTCGCCGGCGCTGGCGCGGTGGGTGCGCTCCTCGAAGCAGGCGCGCAGGCCGCCATCCTGCAGCCATACCCGGCCGCCCTGGCGGAACCAGTGGTAGCGCCGGCGCACGCCGTCCAGGGTGGCGATCAGGGTGCCGTCGTCGTGGACCGCGTCCAGGGTCAGGTCGGGGCCGCCATGAATGCCGTCCGGGGTCAGGTAGAGGGTGCGCTCGCGGTCGCCCTGGGCCAGCACCAGCGGCTGCGCGCCGACCCCGCTGGAGTGCCAGCCGCGGTAGCCGGCCTGTCCGGCGGTGTCGCCGGCGCCGGCGCGGGCCAGCAGCAGGGCGGCCAGCGCCCACAGGGCTTCCGGGGTGTCGGCGGGCTGCAGGCCCGGATCGTCGGCGAAGGGCCCCTCGATAAAGGCGGTGGTGGCGCTGCCGGCGGCGAACACCGGATGGCGCAGGATCGCCGCCAGGAAGCGGCGGTTGTCGTCCAGGCCCATCAGCACGGTGTCCTCCACGGCGCGGATCAGCCGCCGGCGCGCTTCGTCGCGGCTGGCGCCGAAGGCGATGATCTTGGCCAGCATGGGGTCGTAGTGGCTGCCCACTTCGGCGCCGTCCACCAGGCCGTGGTCGATGCGCACGCCGTCGCCGACCGCGGGTCGCCAGCGCAGCACCGGGCCGGTTTGCGGCAGGTAGCCCCGGGCCGGGTCCTCGGCGTACAGGCGCACTTCCATGGCGTGGCCGTTGAGGCGCACCTGCTCCTGGGACAGCGGCAGGGGCTCACCGGCGGCCACGCGCAGCTGCCAGGCCACCAGGTCCTGGCCGGTGACCAGCTCGGTGACCGGGTGCTCCACCTGCAGCCGGGTGTTCATTTCCAGGAAATAGAAGTCGCCGTCGGCGCCGAGCAGGAATTCCACGGTGCCGGCGCCCACGTAGTCGCAGGCCTTGGCGGCGTTTACCGCCGCCTCGCCCATGCGCCGCCGCAGGTCCTCGTCGACGGCCGGGGAGGGGGCTTCCTCCACCACCTTCTGGTGGCGGCGCTGGACGGAACAGTCGCGCTCGCCCAGGTGGATGACGTTGCCGTGGTGGTCGCCGAACACCTGAATCTCCACGTGGCGGGGGTTGATCACCGCCCGCTCGAGAATCAGTTCGTCGTTGCCGAAGCTGCTCTTCGCTTCCTGGCGGGCGCTCTTGAGCTGGGCGACGATCTGGCCCGCTTCGGTGACCACGCGCATGCCCCGGCCACCACCGCCGGCGCTGGCCTTGATCATCAGCGGCAGGCCGACGCGCTCCGCTTCCTTTATAAGGGTGTCATCGCTCTGGTCCTCGCCCTGGTAGCCGGGCACGCAGGGCACGCCGGCCTCCTGCATGGCGATTTTGGAGAGTCGCTTGGAGCCCATCAAACGGATTGCTTCGCTGGGCGGGCCGATAAAGGTGACGCCGGCCCCGGCGCAGGCGGCCGCGAAGTCCGCGTTCTCGGACAGGAAACCGTAACCCGGGTGCACCGCGTCGGCGCCGGTGCGCCGACAGGCATCCAACAGGGCATCGACACTCAGATAGGAGTCGGCGGCGCTGGCGGGGCCGATACAGACCGCCTCGTCGGCAAGCTGCACATGGCGGGCGCCGGCGTCGGCCTCGGAGAACACCGCCACGGTGCGGTAGCCCAGTGACCGGGCGCTTTCCAGCACCCGGCAGGCGATTTCGCCGCGGTTGGCGACCAGTACTTTCTCAAAACTCATTGCCATTCCTTATTTATTTGTGCGAGCGGGCCTTGTGGGAGCGGGCCTCGCCCGCGAAAGGCAAGCTTGGCTTGCCGGCGGGATCCCAGAGGCCTTTCTAACGGTGGCGCAAACAACGTCTCTGGGATCCTGCCGGGTGGCCAAGGCCACCCTTTCGCGGGCAGGGCCCGCTCCCACAAGGCCCGCTCCCACAGGAACACCTGATCATTCGTCAGCGGCCCAGGCCGGCGGGCGCTTCTGCACAAAAGCCAGGGTGCCTTCCTGGCCTTCTTCGCTGGCCACCGCCTGGGCGAATTCACCGGCGGCGCGGTCGAGCAGCTCGTCCATGGGCACATGGCCCACGTCCAGCACCAGTTGTTTGGTGGCGCGGTTGGCGTTGGGGGCGCAGCGGCGTATTTCACCGAGCACTTCGGCGAGCTTTTTCTCCAGCTCCGCCGCCGAATCCGCCACCTCATGGACGACACCCAGGGTCAGCGCATGGTGGCCGTCGAAGCGCTGGCCGGTGAGGGCGATGCGGCGCGCGCGGGTGAGGCCGATACGCTGTACCACGAACGGGGCGATTTGCGCCGGAATCACGCCCAGGCCGGTTTCCGGCAGGCCGAACCTGGCGTCGCCGGCGGCGATCGCCACGTCGCTGACACAGGCCAGGCCGAAGCCGCCGCCCATCACCGCGCCTTCCAACACGGTGACCAGCACCTGGGGCAGGCCGTTGGCGCGGTTGATCATTTCGCCGAAGCGCCGGTTCAGGCGCCGGAACGCGTCCGGGTCGCCCTCGGCGGCCTGTTGTCGCGCACCGGCCATGTCCTTGATGTCGCCGCCGGCGCAGAAGTGCCCGCC
>CAZKWA010000010.1:14047-24503 GCA_964556345.1 uncultured Alcanivorax sp. | reverse complement strand
CCGGCGCCGCGCAGCACCAGGGTCCGCACCCCGGCGGCCGCGCCCTCGTGCTCAAGCCAATCGAACACGTCCATCAGCTCGTTCACCATGGCCAGACTCATGGCGTTGCGCGCCTCCGGCCGGTTCAGCGTGATGTGCAAAACGCCGCTTTCACGGGAAAGCTTTAGCGCCGTCGTCTCAGGTAAAGTCATAGTCCATCCCGCTATTAACTATTCACTGTTCACTATTAACTGTTTTTCTTTTTGCCCGGCAGCATGCCCATGGTCTTGCAGATAATGCCCAGCATCACTTCGTCGGCGCCGCCGCCGATGGAACCCAGGCGGCCATCCCGGTAGAGCTGGCTGGCCGGGTTGTCCCACATGAAGCCGTTACCGCCCCAGTACTGCATGCAGCCGTCGGCCACTTCCCGGGACAACCGGCCGGCCTTGAGCTTGGCCATGGACGCCAGACGCAGCACGTCGCCGCCGTTGATGTAGGTTTCGCAGGCCTGCCACACCAGTGCGCGCAGCAGTTCCACTTCGGTCTGCAGTTCGGCGAGCTTGAAGTGCACCGACTGGTTATCCAGCAGCGACATGCCGAACACCTGGCGCTCGCGGGCGTACTCGATGGTCTGCGCGATCAGGTTTTCGCAGCCCTTGATGGAGTTGGCGGCGCCCCACAGACGTTCTTCCTGGAACTGCATCATCTGCATCATGAAGCCCATGCCTTCCTGGCCGATCAGATTGCGCTGGGGGACGCGCACCTCGTCGAAAAACACCTGGGCGGTTTCCGAGCTGCGCATGCCCAGTTTGTTGAGCGGCTTGTCCACGGTGATGCCGCCGGCGTCCTTGGGCACCACGATCAGGGACTTGTTGACGTGGGGCTTATCGTCGGAGGTGTTGGCCAGCAGGCAGAAAAAGTCGGCGCTGGGCGAGTTGGTGATCCACATCTTGGTGCCGTTGATCACATAGTCGTCGCCGTCTTTTTTGGCGTTGGTCTTGATATTGGCCACGTCGGAGCCGGCGTGGGGCTCGGACACCGCGATGGACGCCACCATGTCGCCGGCGATGGCCGGGGCCAGGTAGTCACGCTTGAGTTCGTCGGAACCGAAGCGCGCCAGGGCCGGCGTGGCCATGTCGGTCTGCACGCCGATGGACAAGGGCACACCGCCGCAACCGGCGCCGCCGATTTCCTCGGCGACGATCAGGCCGTAGGAATAATCCAGACCCATGCCGCCGTACTCCTCCGGCTTGGTCACGCCCAGCAGCCCCAGGTCGCCCATCTTCTTGAACACGTCGTGGATCGGGAACCGCCCCGCGGCCTCCCACTCCGGCACGAACGGATTCACTTCTTTCTCGATAAAATGGCGCACCGTGCGGCGCAGCTCTTCATGTTCCTGAGTAAATTGCATGGGCCAGGTCCTGTGTTAGTCGGCTCGTTGTGTTGAGTGCTGGAATGTCAGTGGTTGTCGGAAAAACCGCGGTTTAGTTGACAGTTGATAGTTGACAGTTGATAGCGAAAACCGGTGCGATCCGCTGTGTTTTTGGCAAGTCGACAGCCCGTTCCTTTGCCGGTGCGCGGGCACGGCCTCGCCGCTACCCTGGGTTCGCCCGCGCGCTGTCAACTGTCCACTATCAACTGTCAACTGATTCATAGTCTTGCCACGCCAAACGTATTGGCATTGAGCTTCCGGTCTTCCGCTTGCCGGCAGATGTCCAACACATAGGCCAGCACTTTGCGGGTGTCGCGGGGGTCGATGATGCCGTCGTCCCAGAGGCGGGCGGTGCCGTAGAGGGCGGTGGATTGCGCGTCCAGTTTCTGGGCGGTGCTTTGCTGCAGCATGTCGAGCACCTTTTCGTCCGGTTCCAGGCCGTTGGCGCGCTGTTTGGCTTCGGCGACGATGCGCAGCACGGTGCCGGCCTGCTGGCCGCCCATCACCGCCACCTTGGCGTTGGGCCAGGCGAAGATGAAGCGCGGGTCCAGGCCGCGGCCGCACATGGCGTAGTTGCCGGCGCCGTAGGAGCCGCCCACCAGAATGGAAATTTTCGGCACCCGGGCGTTGGCCACCGCCTGGATCATTTTCGAACCGTGCTTGATAACGCCGTTCTGCTCCGGGTCGGTGCCGACCATGAAACCGGTGGTGTTGTGGAGAAACAGTAAAGGCCGGCGGGTCTGGTCGCAGAGCTGGATGAACTGGGCCGCCTTGGCGGCGCCGCGCGGGGTGATCGGGCCGTTGTTGCCGAGCACGCCCACCGGCTGGCCTTCGATGTCGATCCAGCCGCACAGGGTGGCGCTGTCCCAGTCGTTCTTGAAGTCCAGGAAGTCGGAGCCGTCGGCGAGGCGGGCGATGATTTCGCGCACGTCATAGGGCTTCTTGCTGTCCGCCGGCACCACGCCGAGCAGTTGCTCCGGCGGGTAGAGCGGTTCCTGCCAGTCGCGGTCCCCGGCGGGTCGGTCGCGCAGGCCCAGCTTGCTCATGATGTCGCGGGCGTGCCGGATGGCGTCGGCGTCGTTCTCCGCCAGGTACTCGGCGGTGCCGGCTATGCCGGTGTGCATTTCCGCGCCGCCCAGCTCTTCGTCGGTGGCGACTTCGCCGGTGGCCGCTTTCAGCAGCGGCGGGCCGGCCAGGAACATCTTGGCGCGGTTGCGCACCAGCACCACATAGTCGGACAGGCCGGGCTGGTAGGCGCCGCCGGCGGTGGCGTTGCCGTGCACCACGGTGATCTGCGGGATGCCGGCGGCGGACAGGCGCGCCTGGTTGGCGAAGGTGCGCGCGCCTTCCACGAACACGTCGGCGGCGTAGTTCAGGTTGGCGCCGCCGGATTCCACCAGGCTCACCATGGGCAGCCGGTTTTCCTGGGCGATGCGCTGCAGGCGCAGGGTTTTATGCAGCCCGGAAGGGGTCACCGTGCCGCCCTTGATGGCGGAGTTGGAGGCGGTGACCAGACAGCGCACGCCGCACACATAGCCGATACCGGCGATGGTGCCGCCGCCCGCTTCGGTGCCGTCCTTGTCGTCGTGCATCTTGTAGCCGGCCAGGTTCATCAGGCTCAGGTAGGGTGAGCCCGGGTCGAGCAGGCGCGCCACCCGTTCATGGGGCAGCAGCTGGCCGCGCTTTTCGAATTTCTCCCGTTTGCCTTCGGCGGTGTCGCGCACCTGTTGCTCGATGGCGCGGAATTCCTCCACCGCCTGCAGCAGGGCGTCGCGGTTTTGCCGGTATTCCTCGCTGTTCGGGTCGAGGGCGGATTCGAGTACAGGCATTAATCCAGATCCTTGAGCACGTTGGGCGTCACGGCGCGGTGGAAGCCGTCGTAGGGTTTGGCGTTTTTGTGGTCGGGCAGGGGGAACATGGCCACGTTGCCCTGGCTGGCGGCGCCGTCGATGCGCCAGGTGTCGCCGCTGATAAAGGCCGAGCCCTCGCTGAGCAGGAAGGTGATCGCCGAGGACACTTCCGCTTCCAGACCCAGGCGTTTCAGCGGCACCGCCGCGCGCAGCGTCTTGATGGTCTTCTGCATGCCTTCCGGGTAGGTGTCCATGCCGGAGGAGGCGATCCAGCCCGGCGCCACCGCGTTCACGCGCACGCCGGCGCAGGCCCATTCCAGGGCGGCGGTCTTGGTGAAGTTGTCCATGCCGGCGCGGGCGGCGCCGGAGTGGCCCATGCCGGGCATGCCGCCCCACATGTCGGCGACGATGTTGACGATGCTGCCGCCGGTTTTGTTCATGCCCTGCATGAACACCTCGCGGGCCATCAGGAAACCGCCGGTCAGGTTGGTGCGGATCACCGTTTCCCAGCCTTTCTGGCTGATCAGCGCCACCGGCGACGGGAACTGGCCGCCGGCGTTGTTGACCAGGCCGTCCACCCGGCGCACCTGCTTGTAGATCGCCGCCACGGTGTCGCGGACTTTGTCCTCATCGCGAATATCGCAGGTGAAACACAGTGCCTCCTGGCCGGTGTCCTCGCGGATCTCCCCGGCCACGCTCTTGAGCTTGTCCTCCTTGCGACCCAGTAGCACCACCCGGGCGCCCAGCGCCGCCAGTTCGTGGGCGGTGCAACGGCCGATGCCGGAGCCGCCGCCGGTGACGATGATGGTTTTATCGGCGAACAAGTCGTCGCGAAATACGGAACGGTACGGCATTCAAATCATCCTCACTGTAAGGTTTCTGCGATCTCGGCGCTGACGGGCACCGGAAAATCCAATAACTGCTGGGCGAACGCTTTCCCCTGGGGATCGATGCGCAGGCTGGCGATGCCGCCGCCGCCCAGGGCGTGGCGCAGCAGGAAGTTGAAGGCGTTGAAGCCGGGCAACTCCCAGTGGCTGACACTGCCGTGTTCGGGGTCGAGCACGTGTTTCATGTAATCCGCCACGGCGGCGTCGGTGAGCGCGGCGCGCAGGTAGGGCAGGTATTCCGCTTTGCGTGCCATCACGCCGATGTTGGCGTGGTCGCCCTTGTCGCCGGAGCGTGCCCAGGCCAGCTTCACCAGCGGCACGCTGGTCTCGCCGGTGGCGGTGTCGCCGCCGTTGGTATCCGGCAGGCTGGCCGGGTCCAGGGGCGTCCCCACCGGCACGCCCACTTCCGTGGGGGTGCCGTCCAGGTCCACGGTGGCGGTGACGTCCACTTTGGGCACCAGGGTGGAGAACAAACGAATGCGCGGCATCGGCTTGGGCCGGCCGCCCACCAGGCCGGACAGGCCCGGCGCCATGCCGGTGGCGGCCTGGGCGATTTCCCGGGCGAACAGGCCCAGCGCCTTGCGGTCGTCGTGCAGGGCGGCGATTTTCACCACCACTTCGCGGCTGTCCTCGCGGCGCGCCTGGGCGCCGTAGGTGGTCTCGCTGCCGAGAATCTCCACGCTGGTGTCGCGCATCGGCGCCATGCCCAGCTGTTGGAGCAGGCCGTCGGTCTTTTTCAGGATCGCCGCCGCCACCGCGCGGCCCTTGGCCGGCGCTTCCCGGCCGCCCATCAGGAAGGACGCGGTGATGCGCTGGCCGTCCGGGTAGGTGGCGGAGACTTTATAGGTGTCGGTGGGCGGCAGGCCGCGGGCGCCGCTGACGCGCACCCGGTGTTCGCCGTCCTGGGCCAGGGTGACGCCGGTGAAGTCGCAGACCACGTCGGGAAGAATATAGGCGCGCGGGTCGCCGATTTCGTAGAGCACCTGCTCGCCCACCGTGGCCGGCGTCACCAGGCCGCCGGTGCCGGGCGGTTTGGTGATCACGAAGGTGCCGTCTTCGTGGCATTCGGCGATCGGGAAGCCCATGTTGTGGAAGTCCGGCACCTCCCGCCAGTCGGTGAAGTTGCCGCCGGTGCACTGGGCGCCGCACTCGATCACATGGCCGGCGAGCGAACCCTGGGCCAGTTTGTCGTAGTCGTCGTCGGGCCATTTGAACTCGTGCATCAGCGGGCCCAGCACCAGCGCCGAATCGGCGATGCGGCCGGTCAGCACCAAGTCGGCGCCGGCGTCCAGCGCCGCCTGGATCGGCAGGGCGCCCAGATAGGCGTTCATGGTCACGGTGATCGGCGGCAGGTCGGCGCCGGTGTCCAGTTCCTTGCAGTCGGTGAACTGGTCGCGGCGGCCATTCAGGTCGTCGCCTTCCACCAGGGCGATGTTCATTTCCACCCCGGCTTCGGCGAATACCGCCCGCAGGGCCTCGCGGCAGGCGCGCGGATTGACGCCGCCGGCGTTGCTGATCACCTTGATTTTCTTTTCTTTGATCTCGCGGGCCAGCGGCGCCATCACCTGGGTGACGAAGTCGTGGGCGTAGCCGGCGTTGGCGTCCTTCATGCGGGCGCCCGCCATGATCGACAGGGTCACCTCCGCCAGATAGTCGAACACCAGATAGTCGATCTCGCCCTGGCGGACCAGTTGGAAGGCGGCGCTGTTGGTGTCGCCCCAGAAGCCGGCGGCGCAGCCGATACGAACGGGTCCAGCCGTACCCTCTACCATAATCATGTCCCGAATTGCTGTTGTGCGGATGATCTCGTAAGCTACCAAGCAAGCGCTTGGTTTGGCAAGAGGTAGAGGGAGTACATTGTGGGAGCGGGCTGTGGGAGCTTGCTTGCAAGCGAAAGGCCGGCAAAGCCGGCCGGCAGGATTCCAGAGTCCTTCTTAACGGCAGCACAAACAGCGTCTCTGGAATCCCGCCGGGTGGCTAAAGCCACCCTTTCGCGGGCAGGGCCCGCTCCCACAAGGCCCGCTCCTACAAGCCTGCCCAAACTGGCTTGCAGCGCGCAGCTTGCAGCGATTAAATGCGCCCCGAGGAGGAGCCACCACCATGCCCGACACACCCGCCATCCACGGCATCGACAATTCGCCCCGGGGCCGCTTGCTGAGCGCCGCCGCCCATCTGTTCCGGGACAAGGGGTTCGACCGTACCACGGTGCGGGATATTGCCGCGGCGGTGGGCATTCAGAGCGGCTCGATCTTCCACCACTTCAAGAGCAAGGAAGACATCCTTTTCGCCGTCATGGAGGAAGTGATCCGCTTTAACACCGAGCGGTTGCGTCAGGCGGTGGCCGACGGCGAGACGCCGCTGGCGCAGCTCCGTAACCTGGTGCGCGCCGAGTTGACCGCCACCGTGGGCGATACCCGCGAGGCGATGGTGGTGATGGTGGCGGAGTGGCGCTGCCTCAGCGCGCCGAAACAGCAAGAGGCCCTGGCTTTGCGCGAGATCTACGAGCAGATCTGGCTGGACGTGCTGGGGCGCCTGCACCGCGCCGGCGCCTTCCACGCCGATCCCTTTATCATGCGGCGCCTGCTCACCGGCATGATCGGCTGGACCCCCAACTGGTTCAGCACCAATCGCCGGCTGTCCGTGGAGGACCTGGCGGACCTGATCGTCGACCGGGTGGTGGGCGAGGCATGATCGGCAACGGCATCGCCTGGGGGCGCTACACCATTATCGAAGAGGGTGAGCTGCAGCGCGATACGCTGCAGCTGCGCATTGACTATTACATCGTGGCAGGGCCGGATGGTCGGCCGCTACCGGGGCGTTTCCCGACCCTGGAAGCGGCGAAAGCCTTTGTCGAGCAGCGAGAGGCCAGTGGCTGACGCCGTTTCGGAGCGACCTTTGTGCGAGCGGGCCTTGCCCGCGAAAGGCCGGCAAAGCCGGCCGGCGGGATTCCAGAGACGTCTGAAAGGGGCGCAGCAACAAGGTCTCTGGGATCCTGCCGGGAGCTTCGCTCCCTTTCGCGGGCAGGGCCCGCTCCCACAAGCCGCGCAATTTATGACCGAACAGTGTCCGGTGGGCAAAAAAGCCGTTGACACCCCGGGCCCAATCCCTAAAATGGCGCCCACTTCGCAACGCGAACCTGGGTGGTTAGCTCAGCTGGGAGAGCATCTGCCTTACAAGCAGAGGGTCGGCGGTTCGATCCCGTCACCACCCACCAGATTTTGTAGTAAAGAGTTTGGAGCGGTAGTTCAGTTGGTTAGAATACCGGCCTGTCACGCCGGGGGTCGCGGGTTCGAGTCCCGTCCGCTCCGCCATCTTCATGATCTTTCTCGTTTTTTCCGTTTGGATTGATGGCGACGCCGGCTTAGCCGCGTCGCCTTTTTGTTTGTCTGAACCTTTCCCGCCGACACCGTTCTAACCCTTTCAGAGCCCGCCAGCCACGCCACGACTGTCATCAAGGCGTCACGGACGGTGCTCTAACCTTACCGATGAATACACTGAAACAGGCCCACCCGGGCCGAATGGAGAATCCTTATGGATGAATATCTGGAAGACCAACTGGAAGAAAAGCTGTGGCTGGAAAGCCTGGACGACCTGGATGACGACATCGCCGATGACGGAGTAGAGCTTTGACCCCCCAGCTTCAAGCCTCAGGCTTCAAGCGCCAAGCAAGCCGTGCCATCCCCGGGTTCAGCTTGTAGCTTGAAGCCCGCCCCCCGACCGCCCCTCCCGATCCAGTAATCCGCCAACGGCGACGCCGCCGTGCTCCCTCGACGAAAGGTCCCTGTTTGGTGACCGGCTTCCTTGTTTTGCCCGCACCGCTGTGAATATGCTGCGCTGGGGATGTCCGAGCGTCTCCCGGGCGCCGGGATCTGACTGGCAGCGGCAAGGAGTGACGCATCGTGTCACTGGCCGCGCACGGATAACAATGAAGGGATAACCACGAAGGGAAGGCTTATGGCGGGTTCGTCAGTGACCTCCGAAGCGGTGCTGTTCTACTGCGAGAAGGGCATCAGCAAAAGCATGTTGTACGCCGATTTCGAAGCCATCCTGGACGGCATGGTGGGGGTGCCCGAGTTCGCCGGCAAGGAGATGCGCGGCGCCTACTGCCTGGTCAACGGCCGGTTGCGGGTCAAGGCCATGGTGCTGTTTCTGATCGATTTCGACAAAGACGGCATGGCCGACACCACCTGGAACGTGCCCCTGCGGCACCTGGCGGAACACGGCGGGCCGGGCCCGGACATGGGCGCCGGGCCGATCCGGCTTGCCTGCCGCAGCCAGTGTCCGGTGGCCTGGCACCAGGACCAGCTCTGGGACCCGGGCATGAAGCCCGGCGCCAATGATTTCGTGGCCGCCCGTGACCTGCTGCGCAGCCGGGGCCCGAAGATGGGCCTGGAGGTGGACGAGGACCTGCCGCCCCCGGACGCCGTCCCCACGCTGTCCGGCGAGGACGTGCCCACCATCAGTCCCACCGACGGCGCCAAGAGCAAGAGCGACGAGGAGGAGCGGGTGCGCCTGGCCCGCACCATCAAGGAGTTGCGGCTGCGCATCCACACCCTGGAGACCGGGCAGAAAGAGGAAGTGGCCCAGCTCCGCTACGCCCAGCAGCAGAAAGAAGAAATTCTCAGCGCCCAGCTGGAAAAGGTGCTGATGCAGTTCAAAACGCTGAAATCCCAGAACGCGGCGCTGCGCGAGCAGAACGGCTCGCTCAAGGCCCAGGTGGAATCGCTCAACCGTAATCTGGAAGAGCACGCCGGCCGCAACGCGGAGCAGGGCAGCGAGGTGGAGCGCCTGGCCGAGCAGTACAAGCTGGCGCTGGAGCAGCGCCTGGAAGAAGAGCGCGCCCGGCTGGCGGATGAGATTCACAGCCGCGAAATGGACGTGCTCAACCGGGACGATCTGATCAACCAGTTGCGCGCGGAAATTTCCGAGCTCAAGCGCGACCAGATGAAAGTGGCCGACTCCGGCGGACAGAAAATCCTCGATAAGCTGGAGAACCTGGGCCTCAGCTTTATCGCCTTCCACCCGGGGGCCGGGCATGTGTCCGTGGCCGCCGATCAGATCGCCGATTACATGGACAACCCGGTGGCGTTCGCGGCCCGCAAGTGCCTGGTCACCGAGGACCACTACCGGGCCTGGCTGGCGCACTACGAGAACCCGGTCTGCCAGGTGTCGGTGGGCCCCGATCAGGCCACCTGCGGCAAGCGGGTGATCCGGGTGGATGTGCCCAACCAGTTCAAGCCCGGGGTGTCGGACTGCAACTCCAACCGCTGCCCACACTGCCGGTCGGATTCGTCGATCGATAACGTACTCAGATTCCGTTAAGCGGAGCGGCCACCATGCCGGGATCACGACTTGGTAAGTTTTTTGCAGGCCTGTCCGCCACAGAACGGCGAGCGCGCCGCGACCATAAGAATCAATCAGGGGGAGCTCGGATGGCTCATCAATCCATCGACAAAAGCCTGCTGCAGACCTTCGTGCCGGTGAATGCCCTGTCCGGCGATCAGCTGGACTGGCTGCTGGACCAGCAGGAAGTACGCCGCTACGAGGCCGGCGACGTGCTGTTCCGGCAAGGGGACCGGGACAACACCACCATCTACCTGCTGAGCGGTGAAGTGGAGCTGTTCAGCGAGCGTGGCGAGCGCACCGTGATCAGCGCCGGCGACAGTGCCTCCTGGCACCCGCTGGGTCATTTCCAGCCGCGCCGGGACGACTGCAAGGCCCTC
The DNA here is from genome assembly GCA_964556345.1 of uncultured Alcanivorax sp. Lineage (GTDB taxonomy): Bacteria > Pseudomonadota > Gammaproteobacteria > Pseudomonadales > Alcanivoracaceae > Alloalcanivorax. Next base: position 14,632 of record CAZKWA010000010.1, on the reverse strand, counting down.
GGTGAAGTCAGCGTGGTGCGCTTCGACAGCTTCCGTCTGGATACCATCCTGTCCTGGGATCAGTCCGCCGGTTACGTGATTCTCGACATCAACGCCAACGCCGCCTACCAGCACGACCGCGAGTGGATGATCCGGCTGCTCAAGTCGAAGCTGTTCCACCGGGTGCCGCCGGCCAACATCCTGGAGATCTTCCGGCGGCTGCGCGCGCGCCGCTGCAAGGAAGGCGAAGCCATTGTCACCCAGGGCGACCAGGCCGACTGCTGCTACATTATCAAGGAAGGGGTGTGCGAAGTGGCGATCACCCTGGGCGGCAAAAGCAGCGAGGCGATGCCGGTGGCGATGCTGGAAGAGGGCCAGTGGTTCGGCGAGGAGGCCCTGCTCTCGGGCAAGCCGCGCAACGCCACCGTGACCATGGCCACCGACGGCGTGCTGATGCGCCTGGACCGGCAGGACTTCGACGCCCTGCTGCGCGAACCGGTGATCAACGCCCTGGCCGCCGGCGAAGCGCGCGAGCACATCGAGGCGGGCGCCCGCTGGCTGGACGTGCGCACCGCCGATGAATTCGACCCGCAGCACCTGGCGGGC
>CAZKWA010000010.1:0-14037 GCA_964556345.1 uncultured Alcanivorax sp. | reverse complement strand
TGTGGAACGTCAACGCCGTCTGAAACGTGGTCTGGACCAGGGGCGGGATCATCACCAGCAGCACCTGGCGGGCGCCGCCAATATTCCGCTCAGCGCGCTGCGCCTGAAATCCCGCCTGCTCGACCCCGCGGCCCGTTACGTGGCCTATTGCGACACCGGCCGGCGTAGCGCCACGGCCGCTTTTTTGTTAAAAAACGCCGGTCTGGATGTGTTCGTGCTGGATGGCGGCCTCAATGGCAATGCTGATACCCTGCAGGACTATCTGAAATAGCGCGCCGACGCCTTCACTCTGTCGCAGGAATAATGTGTCCCAGGAAAAGTTTCGCAATATCGGTCTGATCGCCCGTACCGAGAGTGAACAGACGCTGTACTCCGTGCGGCAGCTGATTCACTTTCTGCACGGTCGCGACTGTACCGTGATTCTCGACCGGGCGATCGCCGGCAGCCTCCCCGAATCCGGCCTGCAGGCCGCCAAGGCGTCGCAGATGGGCGACGCCTGCGACCTGGTGATCGTGGTCGGCGGCGACGGCAGCCTGCTGGGCGCCGCCCGCGACCTGGCCCGTTTCGACGTGCCGGTGCTGGGCATCAACCGGGGTCACCTGGGCTTTCTCACCGACATTCTGCCCTCCGAGATCGAATCCCGGGTGGGTCAGGTGCTGGACGGCGACTACACCACCGAGCGGCGCTTCCTGCTGGATATGGAAGTGCGGCGCGGGAAAACCGTGATGGGCGAGGGCAGCGCCCTCAACGACGTGGTGCTGCTCTCCGGTGACAGCGTGCACATGATCGACTTCGAGCTGACCATCGACGGCCTGTTCGTGTACGGCCAGCGCTCCGACGGCCTGATCATCTCCACGCCCACCGGCTCCACCGCCTACGCCTTGTCCGGCGGCGGCCCGATCATGCACCCGCGCCTGGACGCCATGGTGCTGGTGCCGCTCAACCCCCACACCCTGACCAGCCGGCCGCTGGTGGTGGACGGCAACAGCGAGATCAAGATCCACATCACCACCGAAAAGGTGAACCCCCTGGTCAGCTGCGACGGCACCGCCGGCATCCGCCTGCAGGCCGAGGACGTCATCGCGATCCGCAAGAAGCCCCATCGTTTGCGGCTGATCCACCCGCCCGGCCACGACTTCTACCAGGCCTGCCGCTCCAAGCTCGGCTGGAGCACCCGTCCCGGCGACGGCAACTAGCCCCGCAAGCGTCGCTTGCATCCTGTATCCTGTCCCCCATATCCAAGTAACGGTTTTTTCGCAGGTATCGCCATGACGTCTTCCCCTTCCTTCGACGAACTCATCGACGGCATGACCCTGGAGGTCTGGCACAACATGCGCACCGCCGTGGAAACCGGTCGCTGGCCGGACGGCCGCCGGGTCAGTGACGAGCAGCGCGCATTGTGTCTGCAGGCGGTGATCGCCTGGGAGACCCGCAATCTGCCCGAGGAGGAACGCACCGGTTACGTCCCCAGTCACTGCAAGAGTGCCGACGGCGAGGCCACGGAACAGCCGGTGGACCTGCGCCCCGCGCGCCGACACGGAGAACACTGATGAGAGACGGCAACCCCGCGCCGGTCACCCGGCTGGCCGACTACCGGCCGCCGGCCTGGCTGGTGGATCACACCCGCCTGGACGTGGACCTGCACGACGACCACGCCCGGGTCACCGCCGAGCTGGAAGTGCGCCGCAATCCGGACCGCGCCGACGGCCCCGCCGAGCTGGTCCTGGACGGCGACCACCTGGAGCTGCTGTCGCTGCGTCTGGACGACCGGATTCTGGGCGAGGGCGATTACCGGCTGGAGGACAGCCGGCTCACCGTACCGGGGGTGCCGGAGCGCTTCACGCTCACCTCCGTGGTGCGCATCCACCCGGAGAGCAACACCGCCCTGGAAGGGCTCTACCGCTCCAATGGCATGTACTGCACCCAGTGCGAAGCGGAAGGCTTCCGGCGCATCACCTTCTTCCCGGACCGCCCGGACGTGCTCAGCCGCTTCACCACCACCATCCACGCCGACCGCGCCGCCTATCCGCTGCTGCTTTCCAACGGCAACCCGGTGGACGGCGGCGATGAGGACGGCGGCCGCCATTTCGCCACCTGGGAAGACCCCTTCCCCAAGCCCTGCTACCTGTTCGCCCTGGTGGCCGGCGATCTGGCCTGCCTGGAAGACCGCTTCCGCACCGCCTCCGGCCGCGAGGTGGCGCTACGCCTGTACGCCGAGCACCGCGATCTGGACAAGCTCGACCACGCCATGGACTCGCTGAAGCGGGCCATGGCCTGGGACGAGCAGGTGTTCGGGCGCGAGTACGACCTGGACATCTTCCAGGTGGTGGCGGTCAGCCATTTCAACATGGGCGCCATGGAGAACAAGGGCCTCAACATCTTCAACACCTCCTGCGTGCTGGCCCACCCGGCCACCACCACCGACGCCGGCTTCGAGCGGGTGGAATCGGTGGTCGCCCACGAGTACTTCCATAACTGGAGCGGCAACCGGGTCACCTGCCGGGACTGGTTCCAGCTCAGCCTCAAGGAGGGCTTCACGGTATTCCGCGACCAGGAATTCTCCTCGGACATGAATTCCCGCGCGGTGACCCGGGTGGAGAACGTGGATTTCCTGGTCAACCACCAGTTTCCGGAAGACCAGGGCCCCATGGCGCACCCGGTACGGCCCTCGGAATACCAGAAGATCGACAATTTCTACACCCTCACCGTCTACGAGAAGGGCGCGGAAATCGTGCGCATGCAGCATGAGCTGCTGGGCGCCGGGGACTTCCGCCGCGCCAGCGACCTCTACTTCGAGCGTTTCGACGGCCAGGCGGTGACCTGCGACGACTTCGTCGCCTGCATGGAAGAGGTCTCCGGCCTCGACCTGAGCCAGTTCAAGCGCTGGTACAGCCAGGCCGGCACGCCGCTGGTGACCGCCTCCGACCGCTTCGCCGAGGGGGAATACCGGCTGACGCTGCGCCAGGAAACCCCGCCCACCCCGGGGCAGAGCGACAAACAGCCGCTGATGATCCCGGTCAAGCTAGCGCTGCTCGACGACCAGGGCCGCGCCTTGCCGCTGGACGACAGCGGCGCCACCGAAACCGTGGTGATCCTGCGCGACAGCGAGCAGACCTTCAGCTTCCCGCTGGCCGGTCTGGACAGCGCCCCCACGCCCTCGCTGCTGCGCGGCTTCTCGGCGCCGGTGTCACTGCGCTACCCGTTTAAGGAAGCGCAGCTGATCACGCTGCTGGCCCACGACAGCGACGGCTTCTGCCGCTGGGACGCGGCGCAGCGGCTCTATTTCGCCGCCCTGGCGCGGATCATCGACGACGGCGAGGACGCCGCCGCGCAACGGGACCGGCTGACCCCGGTGCTGGAGCAGGTGATCCAGCGCGCCGGCGAGGACCCGGCGGAGGCGGCGTTGCTGCTCACCCTGCCCACGGAAACCGCCGTCGGCGACCGCCACACGCCGCTGCGCCCGCAGGCGGTCCACGAGGCCCTCGGCAGCCTGCGCGCGGCCCTGGGCGAGGCCCTGGCGGCGTCCTGGTGGCGCCTGGTCGACGACCTGCATGAGCCGCAATACCGGCCCGACGGCGACGCCATGGGCAAACGCCGCCTGCGCCAGGTGGCGCTGGCGTATCTGGCCGCCGCCGCCGGCGCCGGCCGGGGCGACCGCGACAAGCTGGTGGCGCGACTGCAGGGCATGCTGGACGCGCCCACCTGCATGACCGAAGAACTCGGCGCCCTGCGCGCCCTGGTCCACAACCAGCTGCCCGGCGCCGACCCGGCGCTGGCGGCGTTCGCCCAACGCTGGCGCGACGAAGCGCTGGTCATGGATCAGTGGTTCGCGGTGCAGGCCACCATACCCGGGCCCGACACCGTGGCCCGGGCGGAAGACCTGCTCGACCATGAGGCCTTCGAGTGGACCCTGCCCAACCGGGTACGCGCCGTGGTCGGCACCCTGGTCAACGGCAACCCCTCGGCCTTCCACGCGCCGGACGGCAGTGGCTATGCGTTCTTTGCCCGGGCCCTGAAAAAGCTCGACGGCATCAACCCGCAGATCGCCGCGCGGCTGGCCAACGGCGCCGCCCGCCTGCAGCGCCTGGAGCCGGCCCTGGCCGAGCAACTGGGTACCGCCCTGCGCGACATCCGGCCCGCCGCCTCCGCCAACCTGGCCGAAGTCCTCGACCGCATCCTCTAACGCTGGGTCGGGGTGGGCTTGTTAGAGAGGGCCCAGCCGGGAAAAGGATGGCTTTTGTGCGAGCGGGCCTTGCCCGCGAAAGGCAAGCGAAGCTTGCCGGCAGGATCCCAGAGACTTCTCTACGGCGACACAAAGAAGGTCTCTGGTATCCCGCCGGGTGGCTAGCGCCACCCTTTCGCGGGCGAGGCCCGCTCCCACCAGACCGCTCCAGCCGGGCTCATTTATACAACCGCTTCTGCATCCAACACCGGCTTGCCTTATAATCCGCGCCGTCACCTAAGGAGCCGCCGTCCATGCTTTACCAGCTTGCCCGCCCCGCGCTGTTCTCCCTGTCCGGAGAACAGGCCCACGATCTGACTCTGACCGCGCTGCGTCTTGGCGCCGGCAAGCTGTATCCGGGGCAGGTGCCGGACCGGCCGGTGCGGGTGATGGGGCTGGATTTCCCCAACCCGGTGGGGCTGGCGGCGGGCCTGGACAAAAACGGCGACTGCATCGACGGGCTGGCGGCGCTGGGCTTCGGCAGCATCGAGGTGGGCACGGTCACGCCGCGCCCGCAGCCGGGCAACCCCAAGCCGCGCCTGTTCCGGCTGCCACCGGCGCGCGCGCTGATCAACCGCATGGGCTTCAACAACCACGGCGTCGACACCCTGGTGAACAACGTGCGCGCCAGCCGTTTCCGGGGCGTACTGGGCATCAATATCGGCAAGAACAAGGACACCCCGGCGGAGCAGGCGGTGGACGACTATCGGATCTGCCAGGAAAAAGTGCACGGCCTGGCCGGCTATCTGGTGGTCAACGTCTCCTCGCCGAACACCCCGGGCCTGCGCGATCTGCAACACGGCGACGCCCTGGACCGCCTGCTCGGCACCCTGCGCGAGGCGCAGACCCGCCTGGACCAGCGGCGCGGCGTGACGGTGCCGCTGGTGATCAAGATCGCGCCGGATAACAGCGAAGAGGAGCTGGCCGCCATGGCCGAGGCCTTCGTGCGCCACGGCATCGACGGCGTCTGCGTGGGCAATACCACCCTGGAGCGCCCCGGCGTGGCGAATCTGCGCCACGGCGACGAGCAGGGCGGCCTGAGCGGCGCGCCGCTCAAGCCGATCGCCGACCGCGCCCTGGCCACCATGGCGAAGGCCCTGGACGGCGGCATTCCGATCATTGGCGTGGGCGGCATCAGCGGCGCCGGCGACGCCCTCGACAAGCGGCGCCTGGGCGCTTCGCTGGTGCAGGTGTACTCGGGGCTGATCTATCAGGGACCGGGGCTGGTCGGGGACATCGTCCGCGCCTGGTAGCGAACTGTGGGAGCGCCCCTCCAGGCGGTGCTACGAAGCCCGGATTGTGGGAGCTTGCCTTGCAAGCGAAAGGCCGGCAAGGCCGGCCGGCAGGATTCCAGAGACCTCTGGAAGCAAAGCACAAACAAGGTCTCTGGGATCCTGCCGGGTGGCTGGAAGCCACCCTTTCGCGGGCATGGCCCGCTCCCACAGGCCGCTCGCACAGGCTACAAAAGAAAAGGGCCCGGGAGGGGCCCTGTTGGGTCGACGCGCGAAGCGCCGGCGCTGATCGAAAACAGGTTTTAAACAATGTCCTCTTCAAGCGATGTGACTATTTAGGTGACGTCTTTCAAGTTCTGGATGCCGGCCACGCCGACCATGCCTTGTACCTGATTCGTGCGGCCCTCGCGCCAACCGCTCATCCAGTGGCTGCGGGCCTGCAATGCGCCGAAGGGGCAAAAGTCCCTGGGCCTGCCATGAAATCCGGCCAGGTACCCCCGGCTGTAAGCTCTTTCATCACGACTGCGTTTCTGTCTTTTCATAGACACGATCCTCTTGGCTTTTATGCCTGTTGGCTTATTCGCAGTGCCGCTTTGCCGATTACGGCGACGGACAGTAAGCTGCGGCCCCCCGGTCACCTCTTCGAGGGGCCACACTTCGAGTATGTGAAAGCGGGGAGAGGGTGTCGAATAACATGTCGCCATAATGGTGGCGCCGTTTAAACGTGTGACGAATAATGGTCCACCCGATGAATTTTTCATTTCCGTCTTTAAAACAGGCACTTGCAAGGCAAAATCCATGGAATTCGTAATTACCTGTCTGCCCGGCCTGGGCCCCTTGCTCGCCGACGAGCTCACGGAGTTGGGCATCTCGGTAACAGATCCGGGGCATGCCCATGTCGGTATCCAGGGGCTGCAGCAGGAGGCGCTGCGCGCCTGCCTGTGGTCGCGTCTGGCGGAACGGGTGCTGGTGCCCCTGGCGGAACTGGACGTGACCCCGGACCAGGCCCCGGAGCGACTGGCCGCGGCGGTGGATTGGCGCGCCCTGGTGCCGTCGGGCGTGGACCTTCATCTGAGCCTGGATCACGGCAAGGGCGTGCGCGGCGACAGCCGGATCAGCGGCAAACGGCTGCTGCGGGCGCTGCCGCCGGAGATCGGCCAGGCGCGGCGGGAAGAGGGCGCCTGCGCGGTGCGCGCCCGGCTTGACGAGACCAGCGCCCGGCTGTGGCTGGATCTGGCCGGCACGCCGCTGCACCGGCGCGGTTACCGGCTCGCCGGTGGGCGCGCGCCGCTGCGCGAGAATCTGGCGGCGGCGTTGCTGCGCGCCGGCGGCTGGCACCGCGGCGACCGGCCGGCGGCCCTGCTGGATCCGTTCTGCGGCAGTGGCACCCTGGTGATCGAAGGGGCCTGGATGGCCGCCGGCGTGGCGCCCGGCGCCCTGCGCCGCGAGTACGGTTTCCAGGCGTGGCGCGGCTGCCGCAAGCCGCTCTGGGAAGAGGCCCTGCGGGAAGCCGCCGCCAGCCTGGAAGGCGGGCTGAAGGACCTGCCCGCGCTCAAGGGCTTCGACGCCGACCCGGAGACCATCCAGTACGCGCTGCACAACGCCGATCGCGCCGGGGTGCGCCGGCACATCCATTTCGAGCGCCGCGAGCTGGGCGCGCTGCGTGCCCGCGACTTCGCCGACCGGGGGCTGCTGGCCACCAACCCGCCCTGGGGCGAACGCCTGGACGAACAGACGTCGGCGGCCTGGCTGTACGCCGGCCTGGGCCGCATTCTGGGCGAAAAAGCACCGGCCTGGACGGCGGTGATGCTGGGCGCCGACGTGGCCGCCCTGGACCGCTCCGGCATGGACATGGAACAGCAGTGGAAGGTGCGCAACGGTGCCTTGAACACTTTCATCCGTGTCAGCCGGCCGCGCCCGCCGGCGCCCCAGCCGCCGCTGCGGGTCGGCGACGCGCCGGGTTTCGAGCTGCCGGAGCCGGCCATGCCGCTGTTCAACCGCCTGCGCAAGAACGGCAAACACCTGCGCCGCTGGCTGGAGCGCGAGGACATTCAGGCGTACCGCCTCTACGACCGGGACCTGCCGGAATTCAACGTGGCGGTGGACGTGTACGGCGACCAGGCGCTGGTCCAGGAGTTCAAGGCGCCCAAGACCGTCGACGAGGACAAGGCAAAGCAACGACGCCAGTGGGCGGTGAGCGCGGTCCGCGCGGCCCTGGGCGTGCACCGCGAGCAGGTGCACCTGCGCACCCGCGAGCGCCAGAAAGGCAACCGCCAGTATCAGAAGCTGGACGGCCAGGGCCAGTACCGGGTGGTGCGCGAGGGCCAGGCGCGCATGCTGGTGAACCTGAACGACTATCTGGACACCGGCCTGTTCCTGGACCATCGCCCGCTGCGCCTGCGGCTCGCCGAGGAGTGCGCCGGCAAGCGCTTTCTCAACCTGTTCGCCTACACCGGCGCGGCCAGCGTGCAGGCCCTGGTGGGCGGCGCCCGCCGCGCGGTCACGGTGGACGCCTCGCGGCGATACCTGGACTGGGCGGCCTGCAACCTGGCGGTGAACGGCTTTTCCAGCGAGGCGCACCCGCTGGTGCGCGCCGACGCCATGGCCTGGCTGGAGGACTGCCAGGAGCAGTTCGACGTGGTGTTCTGCGATCCACCGACCTTCTCCAACAACAAGTCGCGCCAGGACTTCGTGGTCCAGGAACACCACGGCGAGCTGATCCGGCGCATCATGAAGCGCCTGGAGCCCGGTGGCGTGCTCTATTTTTCCTGCAACTTCCGCCGCTTCGAGCTGGAGGAAAGCATTGCCCGCTGGTATCAGGTGGAAGACCTCACCGCCTGGAGCCTGCCGGAAGACTTCCGCCGTAACAGCGCTATTCACCACTGCTACGCGATCCGACACGGAACCCTTTGATGACCGTCGTGCTATACACCACCCTGGGCTGCCACCTGTGCGAACAGGCCCGCGACATGCTGCTCACGGTGAACCCGCAAGCCGATATTCACGCGGTGGATATCGCCGAGGACGATACGCTTATCGCCGAGTATGGTGAGCGCATCCCGGTGCTGCGTTCGGGCGACCGTGAGTTGGCCTGGCCGTTTGGATTGCTCGATATTCAGGCGTTTCTGCTGTAGGAGCGGGCCCCGCCGCGAACGGCCGGCGAAGCCGGCCGGCAGGATACCAGAGGCCTTGTTAACGCTTCTTTCCGAGCTCTCTGGAATCCTGCGGGGCAACCTTTGCCGGGAGCTTCGCTCCCTGTCGCGGGCAGGGCCCGCTCCCACAAACCCGTGCGTTTTTTCGGAGTAAAGATGGAAAAGATTACCGTTAAAAAGCTCAACGGCCGGCATGTGGAAAAAGTGCTGCTGCGGTCCGTGACGCTGTCGATCTGCATCGTACAGGTGGAGATCGACGGCGTGAGCTATCACGTGGTGGACGAAAAAGGCCAGATCGTGCGATTCAACGGCGCCGAGCATGCCAACAATGTGCTCGGCAAAATGACCACCGACAAGGCTGTGCTGGTGCACAACTCGCCCTACGCGGAAATGGCCGGCCAGCCGGAAGACGGCCCGCAACCGCCGCTGGAAGTCGACTTCAACTGGCGCGCGGAAAAAGCCTGAAACAAGCGGCCTGTAGGAGCGGGCCTTGTGGGAGCTTGCTTGCAAGCGAAAGGCCGGCAACGCCGGCCGGCAGGATACCAGAGACCTTGTTGGTGCTCTGATTAGAGAGGTCTCTGGTATCCCGCCGGGTGGCTAAAGCCACCCTTTCGCGGGCAGGGCCCGCTCCCACAAGACCCGCGCCCCCCGCTGGAGGGAACGACCCCCGGAATTCAAACCAGTCCGAGAAAAGCGCGGGTGTTGGCGAGCGTGCGCGCCGCCAGATCGGCTTCGTCTTCGCCGCGCAGACCGGCGACGCGCTGTCCGATCCAGGGCAGATAGCAGGGCTCATTGCGACGCTTGCGTGGCGGCTTCTCCGGCAGGTCCCGGGGCAGCAGATAGGGCGCGTCGGTTTCCAGCAGCAGGCGGTCGCCGGGAATCTCCGGCACCAGCTCCGCCAGGGCGCCGCCGCGCCGTTCATCGCACACCCAGCCGGTGATGCCGATGTGGCAATCCAGATCCAGGTAGTCGAACAGGGCGTCGCGCTGATCCGTGAAGCAGTGCACCACGGCGGCGGGCAGCTTGTGCCGCCAGGCTTTCAGAATCGGCAGAAAACGGTGGTGCGCGTCGCGCTGATGCAGGAACACCGGCTTACCGGCCTCGGCGGCCAGCGCCAGCTGCGCCTCGAAGGCGCGCTCCTGGTCGTCCCGGGGGGAGAAGTCGCGGTTGAAGTCCAGACCCATTTCGCCGGCCGCCGCCACTTCGGGCAGGGTCAGCAGGCGGGCCAGCGTCTGGCCGGCCTCGGCGTCGAAAAAGCGGGCGTTGTGGGGATGGATGCCGGCGGTGGCGAACAGGGCCGGGCCGGCGTCGGCCCATTGCCGGCACAGCGCCACGGCGGTGTCCGATTCCGCCACACTGGTGCCGGTGAGCAGCATCAGGGCCACGCCGCTGTCGGCGGCGCGGGCCAGCACCTGTTCACTGTCCTCGGCGAACTGCTTGTCGCCCAGGTTGACGCCGATGTCCGCCCACCGCGGGCCGTGCTCCGACACGCCGCTCATCCGTGGCTGGGCTGGGGTTGTCCAAGGCGGGCGTTGAGGCGCTCGCGCAAATCTTCCACCCGGCGCCGGTTGGCGCCCAGGTCCCAGTACCCCAGCCGCGAGGCGGAGCGCACGTCGATCAGACCGTCGTCGTGCACGTACAGGGTCACGTCGTCCACGAACCGCAGTACCCGGCTGGTGAAGCGGGCCTGGATGCGGGCCGGGCCGATCCGCTCGTAGGCCACCCGGGGCAGGGTGTCGAGCACCTCTTCCAGCATCGCCAGGCTGTCGGCGCGGTTGCCGGCGCCGGGCAGCGGCGCCACCCGGTGACGTTCGTCCTCGGCGAGGCTCGACACGCAGTTCGGCGCGGACGGGCAGGGGGCAAGCAATCGGGTGTCCGACATACGGTTCTGTCTCTCAATACTCTCGTTACGGGCATCGTCGCCGGCACCGGCGTTGCCCTGGCAGGCGGCCAGAGCGATGCCCAGCAACAGGGTCGCCACAAGGCGGTTAACGGTTTCAATGCGCATTGGGATCACGGATCAGACCCACGAAAATACCCTCGATCATCAACTCATCGGCGGCCACCCGGATCGGCGCGTAGGCGTCGTTGGCCGGCAGCAGCGTGGCGCTGGTGCGGTTCAGTTTAAGGGTTTTCACCGTGACCTCATCGTCAATGCGCGCCACCACGATCTCGCCGGAACGGGCGGTCTGGCTTTTGCGAACCGCGATCAGGTCGCCGTCGAAAATGCCGGCTTCGATCATGCTATCGCCCTGGACCTTGAGAAGATAGGTGGGACGCTGGCGAAACAGCCCCTGGGGCACCGGCACGGTGCGCTCCACGTTCTCGATCGCCTCGATCGGGGTACCGGCGGCGACCTTGCCCACCACCGGCAGTTCGTCGCCCATTTCCAGGGCCAGATCGAGAAGCTGGATGCCCCGGGAACGGTCGCCGTGCAGGCGGATGTAGCCCTTGCGCTCCAGGGCGCGCAGGTGATCGGACGCGGCGTTCTTCGATTGAAACCCCATGCGCTCGGCGATTTCAGCCCGGGTCGGGGCCATGCCGGTCTCCATCTGGGACGCGCGAATGCAATCGAGAACCTGCTGTTGGCGTGCGGTTAATGCGATGCTCATGTCGGCCTCCTCGGGCACGGTTCCGCTTTTACGTACACTGATAATACGGACAGTGTAATATGTCCAGTGGTTTTTTGCACCGAGCGAATCAATACGGCCTGTTCGGCGGTGGCAATCCGGGAAACGTTCGGGCTAGGATGAGGCCGCCATACACGGGGAAGAGGGGAGACATGAAGCACGCCCAATGGCAGGAATCGGATCACGCGCGCGTGGAGGCACTGCTTTCCGGTGTGCCGTTTTTCAATGAGGTGGCGCGCGACGACGCGGACCAGCGGGCCCTGCTTCTGACGCGCACGGAGATCATCGAGGCCGGGCCCGGCGACCGGGTGATCCGCGCCGGGGAAGTGGAATCGTCACTGTATTTCCTGCTGCGCGGTCAGCTGGTGGTGCAAGGCGAGGGTGCCGACGGCGCGCCCTCGGCGGTGCTGTATTACGTGTCCCCCGGCGAGGTGTTCGGCACCCTGTCCATGCTGTTGGGCACCGCCCGCAGCGCCACCATCCGGGTGGCGGACGCCGCCCGCGAGGCGGTGATGGCGAAGCTGGAATTCACCGATTTCGACCGCCCCGACTCGCCCTACACCCTGGCCACCCGGCTGGCGTTCTTCCATATGCTGGTGCATCAGATCCGCTGGGCGGTGGAAGTGCAGAGGATGCAGGCGCCGGACCAGGAGCTGGTGGCGGCGCTGCGCAAGGTGCCGATCTTCACCGGCCCCCGGGACAGCGACGAAGAACTGGCCGCCCTCAAAACGCAGGCCCGCGAACTGGCCGGCCTGCTCTACCGCTGGAACGCCAAGCCGCCCAGCGCCACCGGCAATGCCCAGCTGACCTAACGGCAACCTGTGCGAGCGGGCCCCGCCCGCGAAAGGGCGGCTCTCAGCCGCCCGGCAGGATACCAGAGACCCTGTTGACGACTTTATAGAAAAGCCTCTGGAATCCCGCCGGCAAGCTCCGCTTGCCTTTCGCGGGCAGGGCCCGCTCCCACAAGGCCCGCTCCCACAAGGCCCGCCTGGCCCCTCAAGCCTCAGGGGCTCCGATCCAGCTAGCTTTCCTTCTTGCGCTTGTCCATCTTCACGGCGAGCACGTCGCAGTGGGCGCCGGGCACCAGGCCTCGGGCGGTGGAGCCGAGCAGCAGGGCCAGGCCGCTGCGGGTGTGGCTGCCGACCACGATCAGATCGGCGTCGATGTCGTCGGCCTTGTCGAGGATGGTTTTTTCGATCGACCCCAGTTCCACGTGGATGCGGCTTTCCGGAATCCGGTAGCGGCCGGCGTATTCCAACGCCGTGTCGCGGGCCTGCTTGACCAGGCCGCTTTGCAGGTCGGTGACGTCCATCGGCACGTCCGCGCCGTAGGCCAGCGCCAGGGGTTCGATCACGTGGATCAGGTGCAATTCCCCGTCGGTGCCTTCCTGGACCCCCGCCGCGCGGGACAGAACCTCGGCGGATTCGTCGCTGCAATCAATCGCCACCAGTACCTTTCGATAGGGTGAGGTCATGGTGTTCTCCCTTAACCGGCAGAGGTTGTTTTCAGTACCTTCACGCCGAGTATAGCCTTCTCCGCGGGCTCTGCCAGCCCACCGTGAAACGCGCCGCGACGCCATGGCCGGCGCGGCCTGGAGAGCTTCCGGGCGGCGTCGCCGGCGACCCCGGTGCTTGACCGGACGATACCGGCGCTGTCTAAATAGGCGCCCGCCGGGGTCCGCAATGGCCCCGGCCCGACCTCTGAGGCGTGTCCTGCCCGGCGCATTTTCACCGCCGTGGCGGTCAGGCCTCAGAGGTTTCTTATGACGCAGCTTCTCATGATCGGGTGAGCAACGAATGGGTAAATCCCTTGTAATCGTGGAATCGCCGGCCAAGGCCAAGACCATCAATCGCTACCTGGGCGATGATTTCGTGGTCAAATCCAGTGTCGGCCATGTGCGCGACCTGCCGGTAAGCGGCGGCGCCAAGACAAGCACCCCCAAGGAACGGGCCAAGGAAGCGGCGTACACCCGCTCGCTCCCCAAGGAGGAGCGCGAAGCCTATAAAAAGAAGAAGTCCCGGGCGCAGTTGATCAACCGCATGGGCGTGGACCCGGACCACGGCTGGCGGGCGCAGTACCAGATCCTGCCGGGCAAGGAAAAGGTGATCGACGAGCTCAAGCGGCTCGCCAGCACCGCCGACCGCATCTACCTGGCCACGGACTTGGACCGCGAGGGGGAGGCGATCGCCTGGCACCTGCGGGAAGTGATCGGCGGCGACGACCAGCGGTTCGACCGGGTGGTGTTCAACGAAATCACCAAGAAAGCCATCCAGGCCGCCTTCGAGGAGCCGGGCAAGCTGGACATGAGCCGGGTGGAAGCCCAGCAGGCGCGCCGTTTCCTGGACCGGGTGGTGGGCTTCATGATCTCGCCGCTGCTGTGGGAGAAGATCGCGCGCGGTCTGTCCGCCGGCCGGGTGCAATCGGTGGCGGTGGAACTGGTGGTCGAGCGCGAGCGGGAAATCCGTGCCTTTACCCCGGAAGAGTACTGGGAGCTGCACGCTGATACCCATAACGTGGCCAACGCGGCGGACGCCATCCGCATGCAGGTGGCCCGTTACCGGGGCGAGAACTTCCGCCCCAACAACGGCGACGACGCGGAAAAACACCGCGCCGCCCTGGTGGCCGCCGGCAAGCTCACCATCAGCCAGCGCGAGGAGCGCCCGACCCGCTCCAAGGCACCGCCTCCCTTTATTACCTCCACCCTGCAGCAGGCGGCCAGCACGCGCCTGGGCTTCGGGGTGAAGAAGACCATGATGATGGCCCAGCGTCTCTACGAGGCCGGCCACATCACCTACATGCGG
>CAZKWA010000009.1:53233-62184 GCA_964556345.1 uncultured Alcanivorax sp. | reverse complement strand
CCTTGCCCGCGAAAGGCAAGCTTAGCTTGCCGGCAGGATCCCAGAGACCTTTCTAACGGATGGCACCAACAGTGCCTCTGGTATCCTGCCGGGTGGCTGAAGCCACCCTTTCGCGGGCAGGCCCGCTCCCACGCAGCTATCCGATCACCCAGTTTTCCAGGCGAAGCCCGTCCCTGTCCGCCACGATCCACCAGCCTAATTCCCCCCAGTCCCCCAACACCCAGCGGGTGCCGGTGCCGGCCTTCAGGTCCACGTCGTGGGTGGCGGGGCGGTGGGTGTGGCCGTGGATCAGGTGTTGGACGCCGGCGTCTTCCATGACGCGCACCACTTCCGAGGGGGTCACGTCCATGATGTTTTCGGCTTTGTTGGCGTTGTTGTTCTGGCTTTGCATGCGCATGCCCTGGGCCAGCGCGCGGCGTTCTTCCAGGGGCTTGGCGAGCATGCCTTGCTGCCATTGCGGGTCGCGGGCCATGGCGCGGAATTGCTGGTAGGCGTGGTCTTCGGTGCACAGGCTGTCGCCATGCATCAGCAGGGCGCGGGTGCCGTACAGGTCCACCACGGTGCCTTCGTCCAGCAGGACGCCGCCGCAGTCGTCGGCGAACTGGTCGCCGAGCAGGAAGTCCCGGTTGCCGTGCATGAAGAACAGCTCGGAGCCGGCGTCGGAGAAGCGCCGGAAGGCGGCGATCGCCTGGCGGTTGAAGGGGGTGTCGTCGTCATCGCCGATCCAGGCTTCGAACAAATCCCCGAGGACATAGAGGCGGTCCGCTTTGCCGGCGTGGCGTTCGAGCAGGGCTTCCAGCTCGGCCAGGTGCGCCGGGCGGGCCGGATCCAGATGCAGGTCGGAGATGAGCAGGCTGTAATTCATAGGCTTACTGGTCGGCTTGCGGGCTTTCGAGACGGCGCGCGCTTTCAATCACCACCGGTTCTTTGGGAACGTCCCGGGCCGGCTGCCCGCTGAGACGCTGGGTGCCGGTGGCGACGCCGGCGATCCGGTCCACGGTGTCCATGCCTTCGACCACTTCGCCGAAAACCGTATAGCCCCAGCCGCGCGGCGTCTTGGCGGTGTGATTCAGGCTGCGGTTGTCGACCAGGTTGATGAAGAACTGGGCGGTGGCGGAGTGGGGGTTGCCGGTGCGGGCCATGGCGATGGTGCCGCGCCGGTTTTCCAGGCCGTTGTCCGCTTCGTTGCGGATCGGCGCCCGGGTCTCTTTCTTCGCCAGGGCCCCGGTTTCCTGGTCGAGGGAGAAGCCGCCGCCCTGGACCATGAAGCCGCGGATCACGCGGTGGAACACGGTGCCGTCGTAGAAGCCGGCGTCCACGTAATCGAGAAAATTCGACACCGTGGCCGGCGCTTTCTCTTCGTTGAGCTCAATCACAATGTCGCCCTGGGAGGTGCTCAGCGCCACGCGCGGACCGCCGGCCAGGGCCAGCGCCGGCAACAGCGCCAGCAGGGGAAGCAGCCAGCGCACGCTCATTCCTCCAGTACCTGGGCGGATTCGATCAGCACGTCTTCGCGGGGCACGTCCTGGTGGAAGCCTTTGTTGCCGGTCGCCACGCCTTTGATGCGCTCGACGGTTTCCATGCCCTCGACCACTTTACCGAACACCGCGTAGCCCCAGCCGTCCGGGGAGCGGGCCTGGTCGAGGAAATGGTTGTCGGCCACGTTGATGAAAAACTGAGCACTGGCGGAGTGCGGGTCGGCGGTGCGTGCCATGGCCACGGTGCCGGTCTCGTTGGAGAGGCCGTTGCCGGCCTCGTTTTCGATCGGCGCGCGGGTCGGTTTTTGCTCCATATCCGGGGTGAAGCCGCCACCCTGGATCATGAAGTTACTGATCACCCGGTGAAAAATGGTGCCGTCATAATGCCCGTCCTTGACGTATTGCACGAAGTTCTCGGCGGTGGCGGGGGCACGCACCGTGTCCAGTTGCAGAACGATCTTTCCGTAGGTGGTGGTCAACAGCACTTTCATGGGGTCTCCGGGTCCTGGGAGTCTTTGACTTTAAGGGGGCGCACTTTACACTAGCCAACCCCGTATTTCAGCCGCAGGCGGCTCAATGAGTGAAGCAAAAGCGCCCAGTAACTTTATCAGACAGATCATCGATCGTGACCTGGCGGAGGGAAAAAACAATGGCCGGGTGGTCACCCGGTTCCCGCCCGAGCCGAACGGCTATCTGCATATCGGTCATGCCAAGTCGATCTGCCTGAACTTCGGCATCGCCGAAGCCTATGGCGGCGCCTGCCATTTGCGCTTTGACGACACCAACCCGGAGAAGGAAGAGGACGAGTACATCCAGTCCATCAAAAGGGACGTGGAATGGCTGGGCTTCCAGTGGGCCGGACCGGTGCGTTTCGCCAGCGATTATTTCGACCAGCTCCACGACCTGGCGGTGTCGCTGATCCGCAAGGGCCTGGCCTACGTGGACACCCAGTCACCGGAACAGATCGCGGAGATGCGCGGCAACTTCACCACCCCCGGCCGCGACAGCCCGCACCGGGACCGTTCCGTGGAAGAGAACCTGGCCCTGTTCGCCGACATGCGCGACGACAAGTTCGACGAGGGCGCGGCGGTGCTGCGGGCCAAAATCGACATGCGGAGCCCCAACCTGAACATGCGCGACCCGGTGCTGTACCGGATACGCAAAAAGGCGCACCACCAGACCGGCGACAAATGGGTGATCTACCCGATGTACGATTTCACCCATCCGCTCTCGGACGCGCTGGAAGGGATCACCCACAGTCTCTGCACCCTGGAGTTCGAGGATCACCGGCCGCTGTACGACTGGCTGGTGGAGAACACGGACGTCCCCGCGCAGCCGCGCCAGTACGAGTTCGCCCGCCTCAATCTCAACTTCACCGTGACCAGCAAGCGCCGCCTCAAGCTGCTGGTGGACGAAGGCCACGTGGACGGCTGGGACGACCCGCGCCTGCCCACCCTGAGCGGCCTGCGCCGGCGCGGCTACACGCCCGCCGCGATCCGTCATTTCTGCGAGAATCTGGGGGTCAGCCGCGCCGACTCGGTGATCGACATGAGCATCCTGGAAGCCTCGGTGCGCGACGATCTCAACCACCATGCGCCGCGCGCCTTCTGCGTGCTCAACCCGCTCAAGCTGGTGATCGAGAACTGGCCGGAAGACAAGGAAGAGTGGCTGGACGCGCCCGTGCACCCGCAAAACGAAGACATGGGCACGCGCCGCATGCCGCTTACCCGCGAGGTTTACATCGACCGGGAAGATTTCCGCGAAGAGGCCAACAAGAAGTACAAGCGGCTGGTGCTGGGCGACCGGGTGCGGCTGCGCTACGGCTATGTGATCCAGGCCGAGGACATCGTCCGCGATGCCGACGGTGAGATCGT
This sequence comes from uncultured Alcanivorax sp., assembly GCA_964556345.1. GTDB lineage: Bacteria > Pseudomonadota > Gammaproteobacteria > Pseudomonadales > Alcanivoracaceae > Alloalcanivorax. The sequence goes on along the minus strand of CAZKWA010000009.1, from coordinate 58,832 downwards.
GGAAGTACGCTGCAGCTACGACCCGGATACCCTCGGCAAGAACCCGGAGCCCGGCGAGGGCCAGGGCAAGATGCGCGGCGTGATTCACTGGGTCAGTGCCGACCGGGGCCTGCCCTGCGAGGTGCGCCAGTACGACCGCCTGTTCCAGACCGCCAACCCGGCAAAGGTGGCCGAGGGCGAAAGCTTCCTGGACCACATCAACCCCGACTCCCTGCGCGTGCTGGAAGGCTGCGTGGTGGAGCCCGGCCTGCGCGACGCGGTGCCGGAAAGCCGCTTTCAGTTCGAACGGGAAGGCTACTTCTGCGTCGATCGGGACAGCGTCGACGGCCGGCTGGTGTTCAACCGCACCGTCGGGCTGCGCGAATCCTGGCCCCGCGAGGCCTGAATCGTCCGATGCCAGTGACCTGACGCAGTCAGGTCAGGTCGCTGGTCGACGCGGTCGGGGCATTGTCCTTGACGGACTCGATGCCGTTTTCCATGCCGCTACTGCTCTGGTACATCTGGCTGGTGCCGATAATCTGATTGTTGGCGGCGTGCAAATTGAAATAGCGGCTGCCATCGCGGGCTTCCAGGCGCTTGTAATTGTGGTCGTAGGGGGCGTTGGCCTGCACGGAGGCAATGCCGTTCTTACAGCCATCCTTGCTGGCGTAGCGTTCGCTGCTAAGAATCACTTCGCCGTTGCCGGCCTTGAGGCGAAAAATAAACTCGCCGTTACTTGCCTGATCGATCTCGAATTTCCCGGCCATCATTTTCTCCCAGTCGGACTGCGCCCAGTTGGCACTCTCCGAGATTAGAACGACGTCTCGTTACACCGGGTTGTGATCTCGTTGCGAGGTTGTTCGCCTCCGGTGATCGGGTATACCCGTTATACTGCCCGGTCTGGTAAGGGGAGAGGTCATGCCGCTGTGGTTCAAGAAAGGGCTCCCCGCGTTTTTGCGCGAGGCGGGGCGGCGGGAGTGGCAATTCACGATCCGCACCTTCGGCGCCGGCATGCTGGCGTTGTACATCGCCCTGGCGTTGGGATTGGACGAGCCCAAATGGGCGCTGATGACGGTCTATATCGTCGCCCAGCCGCTGGGTGGCATGGTGCTGGCCAAAGGCATCTACCGGCTGCTCGGCACCCTGGCCGGGGCCGCCATGGCGGTGCTGCTGGTGGCGTCGCTGGCCCAGCTGCCGACCCTGTTTTTCGTCGCGCTGGCCCTGTGGCTGGGCCTTTGCACCCTGTGCGCCAGCCTGCTGCGTAACTTCCGTTCCTACGCCTTCGTGTTGGCGGGTTACAGCGCCCTGATCGTCGGCGTGCCGGCGGCGCTGCAGCCGGACCAGGCGTTCCCGATGGCGGTGGCGCGGGTCACCGAGATCGGCCTGGGCATCCTGTGCGTGAGCCTGATGAGCGTGCTGGTGTGGCCCCAGTCCGCCGGGCGCAACTACCTGCAACAAAGCCGCGAGCAACTGGTGGGGTTGATCCGTCTGGTGGCGGACAGCGCCGGCGGCCGGCTCGACGGCCCCGCCCTGCAGCGGCGCCGCCAGGCGTTGATCACCAGCGGCATGGCGCTGGAGGCCCAGCGCGAGCACGCGCTGTTTGATTCCGCCCGCCTGCGCCGTCACGCCGGCCTGTGCCGTCGCCTGGGCCACGAAATGCTGGCGTTGATCTCTTCGGTGGGCCCGCTCAACACCTACGTGAACCGCTACGCGGCGCGTCATCACCAGGACCAGGTGACGCTGTTGCTGGCCGATATCGCCCGGCTCGACCCGGAGGCCTCGCCCACGGTTTTGCGGGAAACCCTGTCGGCGCTGTATCAGCGCGCCCGGGCGCTGGCCCGCTCGTTGCGTGGCGAGTGGCTCAGCGACGATGAACAACGGTTCTATGCGCTGCAGTTGGCGCTGGAGCACAGCGCCGAATTGTGCGACCGGCTGCGCTCCAGCGTGGCGCTCTATGCCATGCTCACCGATCAGGCGCCGCCGGTGCACTGGCGCGCCGGAATCTCGCGGCTGCACCTGGATTACGGCCAGGCCTGGCGCAACGGCGCCCGGGCGGCGTTGGCGCTGGGCGCCACGGTGGTGTTGTGGTTCTGGAGCGCGGCGCCGCAGGGGCCCGCCATGGCGATCCAGGTGGGGGTGATTTGCGCGCTGTTTTCCACCCGCGACGATCCCCTGGCGGCGGTGAAGGGCTTTATTAAGGGGGCATTGTTGGCGACCCTGTTGGCGACGCTCTACCGGCTGGTGCTGCTGCCCGCCAGTGACGGCTTCCCGGCCCTGGTGTTGTGGCTGGCGCCGCTCTATCTCTGCGCCGGACTGGCCATGGCGCGCCCGGCCACGGTGGCCACCGGCACCGCGCTGACGATTTTCTTCCCGTTGCTGTTGGATCTGCGTCCGGTGCAGGATTTTTCCGCCGCGCCGCTGTTCAACAATATCATCGGCCTGGGGCTGGGCATGGCGTTCGCGGTGCTGGCGTTCCTGCTGCTGTGGCCCGGCGACGATGCCGGCCGGGCGCGTCGCCGGCTGTGCCGGGACCTGTGCCGGACGCTGGGGCGCTGGCCGATGCGCCGGCGCCGTCCCCGTCACGCCATGGAGAGCCAGCTCTATGACCGCATCAGCCGCACCTTGCCGAGGCTCGACCCGGACGACCCCCGCGACGGAGACCTGCTGCACGGCGCCCTGGCGGCGGTAACGCTGGGGCTCGGGCTGCTCTATCTGGATGCGCTGTGCCGGCGCGGTCTGCCGGCGCCGATACGGCTGTCATTGACCCGCCTGATCCGCGACACCCAGCGGGTCCTGCGTGACGGTGACCCGGACCGCTGGCTGGCGCTCGCGGCCAGCGCCGACACCGTGGCCGGCCAGTGCCGGCGCGCCTATGACAGCGCCGCCAGCGATGGCGAACGCCGCCGCCTGGTGCGGGCGGTGGTGCGTCTGCGCATGCAGATCAATATTATCCGTGGCAACGCGGGCTTTTTCCTGTGCGGGTCCGGCGACGGCCCCTGGCGGGGCTTGGAGGCGAACGGTGCTGCATGAGATCCATCTGGGCGGTGTGTTGTTACCGCCGCTGATTCCGGTACTGCTGTTGGGGCTGGTGTTGTTCTGGCCGCTGCACGGGCTGATCAGCCGGTATGACGGCTACCGGCATGTCTGGCACCCGGCCCTGGCGGGCCTGTGCTTACTGGTGATAATGATGGCCCTGGCACTGGGCCTGCTGATGTTGTTAGGGAGTGGTTAATGGCTGAACCCCGCGCGGACGAGCGCGCCACCCGGCGCTGGCGCCCGTATCTGATCACCCTGGTGTTGGTGCTGGGCGCGGCGCTGGCGGCCTGGTTTCTGTGGCACCAGTACCTGCACTCTCTGTGGACCCGGGACGCGCGGGTGCGCGCGGCGGTGATCCAGGTGGCCCCGGATGTGTCCGGGCCGATCACCGAAATGAGCGTGACCAATAACGGCCGGGTGGAGCAGGGCGATCCGCTGTTCGTGGTCGACCCCGAGCGCTATCGTTTGTCGCTGTTCCAGGCTCGGGCGGAACTGGAACACCGCCGGTTGGAGTCGAAACTGCGCCAGGACGAAGCGCGGCGGCGTGATCGCCTGGGCCGGGCGGTGTCCGCGGAAGAACGCGAGCAGGCCACCAGCCTGGCGGACGTGGCGCGGGCCGATCTGCAGGCCGCCCAGGCGGCGCTGCAAAAAGCCGAACTGGACCTGGCGCGCACCTCGGTGACGGCGCCGGCCTCCGGGCATGTCACCCATCTGCTGGCCCATGCCGGCGACTACGCCCGGGCCGGGGAGCCGGTGCTGACTCTGGTGGACGGCGACTCCTTCTGGGTGGAAGCGTACTTCCGCGAGACCCAGGTGCACCGGATTCGCGTCGGTGACCCGGTGCGGGTACGGCTGCTGGGCGTGGACCGGGGGCTGGAGGGGCGCGTCACGGGCATCGCCCGCGGCATCGGCAACGACAACGCCGTGGCCGGCGGCGATCAAGGGTTGCCGCAAGTGGCGCCGACCTTCGAGTGGGTGCGGCTGGCGCAGCGCATTCCGGTGCAGATCGAGCTGCAGTCGGTGCCCGAGGATCTGACGCTGGCGGCGGGCATGACCGCCAGCGTGAAGGTGCTGGACGCCGAACGCTAGGCGCCGAACGCTAGGCGCCGAACGCCTTTTCGCCCGCTTCCAGGGTCTGGAAGATCAACGTATTGATGGTCATCGGCCCGACACCGCCGGGCACCGGGGTGTAGGCGGCGACCCGGTCGGTGAGCGGCGCCAGCTCGATGTCGCCGCATTTTTCCGGGTGGAAGCCGGCGTCCACCACCACCGCGCCGTCCTTGATCCAGTCCGCCTTGATGAATTCCGGTCTGCCCACCGCGCCGACCACGATGTCGGCCTGTTTCACCAGCGCCGGCAGGTCACGGGTGCGGCTGTGGCAGATGGTGACGGTGGCGTTGGCGCCCAGCAGCATCAGCGCCATGGGCTTGCCGAGAATCGCGCTGCGGCCCACCACCACGGCGTGCTTGCCCTCCAGCGGAATATCGTAGTGCTCCAGGATGCGCATGATGCCCTTGGGGGTGGCGCAGCCGTACGCCGCTTCGCCCATGGCCATGCGGCCGAAGCCCAGGCAGGTGACGCCGTCCACGTCCTTTTCCAGGCTGATGGCGTCGAAGCAGCGGCGCTCGTCGATCTGCTCGGGCACCGGGTGCTGCAGCAGGATGCCGTGCACGTCCGGATTGTTGTTGAGGTCCTCGATTTGCGCGAGAAGCTGCTCGGTGGTGGTGTCGTCGGACAATTCGATGGCCCGGGAGTCCATGCCCACCCGGCGACAGGCGTTGCCCTTCATCTTCACGTAGGTGGCGGAGGCCGGGTCGGCGCCCACCAGCAGCGTGGCCAGAATCGGAGTGCGTCCGTCGGCTTTCGCCTTGAGAGCCTCCACGCGACGGCGCATTTCTTCCTCGAAATGCTGGGCCAGTGCCTTGCCATCCAGAATCTGCGCGCTCATTCAATCTCTCTTGGTCGGGAATCAGGGAGCGCGGATTTTCGCATGGCGGCCGCGGCGGGGCAAAGGGACCCGGGCATCGGGCGCGCGGCGCGCCTGGCGAATATTCCAGCGAACGGTTCGCGCGCCGGGCGCGCGGCGTTGACGCTCCCGGGGGCGGCGAGTATTATGCCGCCTCGCTCGACCTGCTCCGCGGGGTGTAGCGCAGCCTGGTAGCGCGCCTGCTTTGGGAGCAGGATGTCGGGGGTTCGAATCCCTCCACCCCGACCAGTCAAGCGAAGACGTTTTATCGGTTCAGCGCCTGTAGCTCAATTGGATAGAGCAACGGCCTTCTAAGCCGTAGGTTGCAGGTTCGAGCCCTGCCAGGCGCGCCAAAAAGCGCGCCGACAGGCAAGCACCAAACCAGTTTTGCTGGTGGCTGTAGCTCAGTTGGTAGAGCCCCGGATTGTGACTCCGGTGGTCGTGGGTTCAAATCCCATCAGCCACCCCAACATTGAAGCCCCCGGGGATAATCCCCGGGGGCTTTTTTGTGGTCGCCATCCATGGCGACCACCCTGACGGGCCGTCGCTGGCGCGACGTCAAAAATTGCTCCCGGCAATTTTTTGTGGTTGTGGGAGCGGGCCCCGCCCGCGAAAGGG
>CAZKWA010000009.1:0-53223 GCA_964556345.1 uncultured Alcanivorax sp. | reverse complement strand
ACACCGGGATGGCGGCCGACCAACAGCGTCTCTGGAATCCCGCCGGGTGGCAAAGCCACCCTTTCGCGGGCAGGGCCCGCTCCCACAAAGGCCTGGTATTGGTGTTCATGGCGGCGGCCATTGACTATAATTGCCGCCCTTCAAAGTATGCGGCCCGGGCCGGCAGGGCCGGCCGTGGGCCAAAAAGTCTTTATAAAGAGGATGTTATGCAGGTTTCCGTAGAAACGACATCAGGTCTGGAACGCCGTTTGACCGTGGGCGTGCCCGCGGAAAAAGTGGATTCCGCGGTCGACACCAAGCTGCGCGAGGCCCAGAAGAGCGTTCGCCTGAACGGCTTCCGTCCCGGCAAGGTGCCGATGCGGGAAGTGAAACGTCGCTTCGGTGATGCGGTGCGTAACGAGGTCCTCGCCGACGTGATGCGCGAGTCCTTTATCGAGGCGGTCGAGCAGGAATCCCTGCAGCCCGCCGGCATGCCCGGTTTCGAGGCCACCAAGAATGAAGCGGGCCAGGACCTGGAATTCGTCGCCACCTTCGAAGTGTACCCGGAGGTCGAGCTGGCGCCGCTGGACGGCATTGAAGTGGAAAAGCCGGTGGCCGAGATCACCGACGCCGATGTGGACCAGATGATCGAAACCCTGCGCGAGCAGCGTTCCGACTATGAAGCGGTCGATCGCGCCGCGCAGACCGGTGACCGCGTCAACATCGACTTCAAGGGCCTGAAGGACGGCGAAGCCTTCGAAGGCGGCAGCGCCGAGGGCCAGAACCTGGAGCTGGGCTCCGGCCAGATGATCCCCGGCTTCGAGGACGGCATCGTGGGCATGAAGCCCGGTGAAGAGAAGGACATTGAGGTGACCTTCCCGGAGGACTACCAGTCCGAGGAACTGAAAGGCCAGACGGTGGTGTTTCAGATCAAGGTCAACGGCGTGGAAGCCAAGCAGCTGCCGGAAGTGGACGCCGAGTTCATGAAGGCGTTCGGCGTCGAGGACGGCGACCTGGAGCAGTTCAAGGCGGAAGTGCGCAAGAACATGGAGCGCGAGCTGAAGAACGCGGTGTCCGGCAAGGTGAAAGAGCAGGTCATGGACGGTCTCGCCCGGGCCCACGAGTTCGATCTGCCGGAAGCGCTGGTGAAGCAGGAAATCGACCGTATGCGTCAGCAGATGATGCAGCAGTTCGGTGGCGGCCAGCAGTTCGACGCGTCCATGCTGCCGGAGGAACTGTTCCGCGAGCAGGCACAGCGTTCCGCGCGGCTGGGCCTGGTGGTGCGCGCCATCCTTGAGAAGCATGAGATCAAGCCGGACGCGGACCGCGTTAAGGCGCGGGTGGAAGAGATCGCTTCCCAGTACGAGCAGCCCGAGGAACTGGTGAACTGGGTCTACAGCAACCCGCAGCAGCTCCAGCAGATCGAGGGCGCGGTGCTGGAAGATCAGGTGGTGGACTTCGTGCTCGAGGCCGCCAAGGTGGAAGAAAAGACCCTGTCCTACCAGGACGCGGTGAAGCCGCGCGATCAGCAAGGCTGATCAGGGCAGGGTGTTTCGCCTCGCTCCGGGTCCGTTCGCGGGCCCGGCGGAAGACCTCCGACGTACCGGAAAACGGTATTTCGGAGGTTTTTTTGTTCTAAAAGGGCGCTTTTGAGCAACTTTTGCGCAGTTGAACGCCATATTGCCCCGCCTTTATAGACGCCCCCCGGGGGTCACCTTACTATCAGGTGAACGCTATCGGGTGGATGCCTTGTAACCGGGCCGGTTCGCCCCAATACCCGTTACCAGGCCGCGGCGCCGGACCCCAGGGGGCCGGACACGCCGGAGCGGGACACGCAGATAAAGGAAGCGCTAGATGATAGACCTGAGCCGGATCACCTCCGTTACTCCGGAGATGAAGACGTTAATGCAGGACCCGACCAATGTGGGTCTGGTCCCCGTGGTGATCGAGCAGACCTCCCGGGGCGAGCGTTCCTTCGACATTTATTCCCGTCTGCTGAAAGAGCGGGTGATTTTCATGGTCGGCCAGGTGGAAGACTACATGGCCAACCTGATCGTCGCCCAGATGCTGTTCCTGGAATCCGAGAACCCGGACAAGGACATCAACCTCTACATTAACAGCCCGGGCGGTTCGGTGACCGCCGGCATGTCGATCTATGACACCATGCAGTTCGTCAAGCCGGCCGTGTCCACCATGTGCATCGGCCAGGCGGCCAGCATGGGCGCCTTCCTGCTCGCCGCCGGCGAGAAAGGCAAGCGCTACGCCCTGCCCAACGCCCGGGTGATGATCCACCAGCCGCTGGGCGGCTTCCAGGGCCAGGCCTCGGATATCGAGATCCATGCCCGTGAAATCCTCAAGATCAAAGAGGATCTCAACCGCATGCTTTCCCACCACACCGGCCAGCCGCTGGAAGTGGTGGAGCGCGACACCGATCGCGATAACTTCATGGACGCCAGCCAGGCCAGGGAATACGGTCTGGTGGACGAGGTGCTCAGCCGTCGCTGAGCCCGCCGGAGCGGCGTGTGAAAGCGGCCGAATGGCGGCCGCCGGGGCGTGAGCGGGCTTGAAAAAGCCGCTCTCTCCCTGCATCTTCAAAGTGATTACCAGGTTCAGAGGCGATTCGATGACCGATAACACCGGAAAGGGCGACGACGGCAAGCTGCTGTACTGCTCGTTCTGCGGCAAGAGCCAGCACGAAGTTCGCAAACTGATCGCGGGCCCGTCGGTCTTTATTTGTGACGAGTGCGTGGATCTCTGTAACGACATCATCCGCGAAGAGGTCCAGGAAGAGACCGGTGACAGCGGCGACGAGCGTCTGCCCAAGCCCCAGGAAATCAAGACCACGCTGGATGATTACGTGATCGGTCAGGAACGCGCCAAGCGGGTCCTGTCGGTGGCCGTGTACAACCACTACAAGCGCCTGGGCAGCCAGGGCCGCAGCCGCGAGGAAGTGGAGCTGGGCAAGAGCAACATTTTGCTTATCGGTCCCACCGGCAGCGGCAAGACCCTGCTGGCCGAAACCCTGGCGCGGCTGCTCAATGTGCCGTTCACCATCGCCGACGCCACCACGCTCACCGAAGCGGGTTATGTCGGCGAGGATGTGGAAAACATTATCCAGAAGCTGTTGCAGAAGTGTGACTACGACGTGGACAAGGCCCAGCGGGGCATCGTCTACATCGACGAAATCGACAAGATTTCCCGCAAGTCGGACAACCCGTCGATCACCCGTGACGTGAGCGGCGAGGGCGTTCAGCAGGCGCTGCTCAAGCTGATCGAGGGCACCGTGGCCTCGGTACCGCCGCAGGGCGGGCGCAAGCATCCGCAGCAGGAATTCCTGCAGGTCGACACGTCCAATATTCTGTTTATCTGCGGCGGCGCTTTCGCCGGCCTCGACAAGGTGATCCGCGACCGTTCCGAGAAGGGCGGTATCGGCTTCTCCGCCGAGGTGAAGAGCAAGGAGATGGCGTTGTCCATGGGCGAAACCCTGGCCGGCGTGGAACCGGAGGATCTGGTCAAATACGGTCTGATTCCCGAATTCATCGGCCGTCTGCCGGTGATCGCCACCCTGGAAGAGTTGTCCGAGGAAGCGCTGGTACAGATTCTCACCGAGCCGCGTAACGCGCTGACCAAGCAGTATGTGCGGCTGTTCGAGATGGAAGGCGTGGAACTCGACTTCCGCGATGACGCCCTGAGGGCGGTGGCTCGCAAGGCCATGGAGCGCAAATCCGGCGCCCGTGGTCTGCGTTCGATCCTCGAGGCGGTGCTGCTGGATACCATGTATCAGGTGCCGTCCCTGGATGGCGTGGCCAAGGTGGTGATCGACAGCGCCACCATCGACGGCGAGTCGGAACCGCTACTGATTTACGAGAACAGCGAGCAAACGTCCAGGGTCGCGCCGGATTGATCCGCGCGACCGGTTGATGGTCGTAAACCAACAAAGGGGCGATACGTGCTGAAAGATATTCCGTTGCTGCCACTGCGTGACGTGGTGGTCTACCCGCATATGGTGATCCCGCTGTTCGTCGGCCGGGAAAAATCCATTGCGGCCCTGGAAGCCGCCATGGCCAGCGACAAGCAGATCATGCTGGTGGCGCAGCGCAATGCGTCCGATGACGATCCCGCGGAAAGCGATATTTACCGGGTGGGCACCGTGTCCACCATTCTGCAAATGCTCAAACTGCCCGATGGCACCGTCAAGGTGCTGGTCGAGGGCGGCGCCCGCGGGCATCTGAGCAAGGCCCGCTTCGGCGAGGACGGCGGCGTCGCCGACGTCCGCGAACTGGATAACCAGATGCCTTCGGAAAGCGAGCAGGAAGCGCTGTCGCGTTCCTTGCTGGCCAAGTTCGAAGAGTACGTCAAGCTGTCCAAGAAAGTGGCGCCGGAAATCATGAATTCGGTGTCCTCCATCGACGAAGTCAGCCGGCTGGCCGACACCATCTCCGCCCACCTCCAGCTGAAGCTCGAAGAGAAGCAGGACGTCCTGGAAATGGTCGACGTGCGCGAGCGGGTCGAGCATCTGGTGGCGCTGATGGAATCCGATATGGATGTGCTCAAAGTGGAAAAGCGCATCCGTGGCCGGGTAAAGAAACAGATGGAGAAGAGCCAGCGCGAGTACTATCTGAACGAGCAGATGAAAGCGATTCAGAAAGAACTCGGCGATCTGGACGACAGCGGCAACGAGCTGGAGGATCTGGAAAAGAAGATCGACAACTCCGGCATGCCCAAGGACGCCAAGGAAAAGTCCAGGAACGAACTGAACAAGCTGCGCATGATGTCGCCGATGTCCGCCGAGGCCACGGTGGTGCGCAGTTATCTGGACTGGATGACCTCGGTGCCGTGGAAAAAACGCAGCCGGGTTCGCCACGATCTGGCCCACGCCAAGGAGATCCTCGACCAGGATCATTACGGCCTGGAAGAGGTGAAAGAGCGGATTCTGGAATTTCTCGCCGTGCAAAGCCGGGTGGGGAAAGTGAAGGGTCCGGTGCTGTGCCTGGTGGGCCCGCCCGGGGTTGGCAAGACCTCCCTGGGGCAATCGGTGGCGCGCGCCACCAACCGCAAGTTCGTGCGCATGGCTCTGGGCGGTGTGCGCGACGAAGCGGAAATTCGCGGCCACCGGCGCACCTATATCGGCTCCCTGCCGGGCAAGGTGATCCAGAAGCTGTCCAAGGTCGGCGTTCGCAATCCGCTGTTCCTGCTCGACGAAGTGGACAAGATGGGCATGGACATGCGCGGCGACCCGGCGTCGGCGTTGCTGGAAGTGCTCGACCCGGAGCAGAACCACACCTTCAGCGATCATTACCTGGAGGTGGATTACAACCTGTCCGAGACGCTGTTTATCTGCACCTCCAACTCCATGAACATTCCGGCGCCGTTGCTGGACCGCATGGAGGTGATTCGTCTGCCCGGTTACACCGAGGACGAAAAGATCAACATCGCTTCCCAGTACCTGATTCCCAAGCAAATCAAGTCCAACGGCCTGCGCCAGGACGAACTGGTGCTGGACGAAAAAGCGCTGCAGTTTATCGTGCGCCATTACACCCGCGAGTCCGGTGTGCGTGGTCTGGAACGGGAAATCAGCAAGATCTGCCGCAAGGTGGTCAAGGAAAATCTGCTGGAAAAAGAGACCCGCACGGTGACCGTCACCCCGGAAAACACCGACCATTACCTGGGCGTGCGCAAGTACGATTACGGGCGCGCCGAGGAGCAGGATCAGATCGGCCAGGTGACGGGGCTGGCGTGGACCTCGGTGGGCGGCGAGCTGCTCACCATCGAAGGCGTTTCCACGCCGGGCAAGGGTCGCGTTACCACCACCGGTTCGCTCGGTGATGTCATGCAGGAGTCGATTCAGGCCGCCTGGACGGTGGTGAAAAGCCGCTCCGGCAACCTCGGCATCCGCCGCCGGCAACTGGAACGCAACGACTTTCACATCCATGTGCCCGAGGGCGCGACGCCCAAGGACGGCCCCAGCGCCGGTGTCGCCATGTGCACCGCCATGGTGTCGGTGCTGACCGGTATTCCGGTACGCGCGGATGTGGCGATGACCGGTGAAATCACCTTGCGTGGCCAGGTGCTTTCCATCGGCGGGCTCAAGGAAAAATTACTGGCCGCCCACCGCGGTGGTATTAAAACCGTGCTGATTCCGCAGGAAAATGAGCGGGACCTCAAGGAAATTCCGGACAAGATCAAAGAAGCTCTGGATATCCGGCCGGTGAAATGGATCGACCAGGTGCTGGAGGTGGCGCTGACGCACACCCCCACGCCGCTGAGCGAGGCGGAAGTGGAAGAAGACCTTGCTCTGGCCGAAGAAAAAGCGCAAAAGGGTTCGGAGCGTCCCAGCACCCATTGAACCAAATGGGTTCCGGGGCGTCCCAACAGCTCTTTCGCGACTTTGTTGTTCACTTTTAAATGATTGATCAAAAAGGTTTTTTACTTTTATCCAAGCTGGTGTGAATGCGCTTATCCTTCCTTGACGCCCCCTGGACCCATTGGTATAAAGGCGGCTTCGTCATAAGGAGAGTGCATCGCGCCTCGACCATAAAACCGGGAAATAGAAAAGGGGAATTTTGTGAATAAATCCGAACTGATTGACGCCATCGCCGCGGCTTCCGATATCTCCAAGGCCGATGCGGGTCGCGCGCTGGATGCCACTCTGGACGCCGTCACCGGTGCCCTGAAGAAAGGCGACAGCGTTTCTCTGGTGGGCTTCGGTACTTTTTCCGTGAAGCAGCGCGCCGCACGCGAAGGTCGTAACCCGCAGACCGGCGAAACCATCAAGATCGCCGCTGCCAACGTACCGGGCTTCAAGGCGGGCAAGGCGTTGAAAGACGCCGTGAACTGATCTGGCTTCAGGAGCGGTAGTTCAGCTGGTTAGAATACCGGCCTGTCACGCCGGGGGTCGCGGGTTCGAGTCCCGTCCGCTCCGCCAGCGCATAAGCGTATCCGTTTTGGGTGCGCTTTTTTGCTTTCCGGTTCCCAATAAAAAGATTAGAGATTCCTTGGAGTAAACCATGCAGGAGTTCAGACGATTTGTCCGCGGGCCCGTGGGCAAGGTTCTGCTCGCCGCCATCATTCTTCCCTTTATCATTTCCGGGTTTTACGGGTATTTCACCGGAGGGGGTAGTGACAGCGCTGTTGCCGAAGTGGAAGGCAACAAAATCAGTCGCGGCTACGTCAGCTCGCGCACCCAGCAGCTGCGTCAGATGTTGCGTCAGCAGAGCCCGGACATTAACGAATCCATGCTTGATTCGTTTATTCGCCCGGAGATGGTGCTGCAGGGAATCGTCAACGAACAATTGATGATCGCCGCCGCCCGCAACGCGGACATGGCGTTCAGTGACGGCCAGGCGGCGACGCTGATTCGCAATAACGACGCCTTCCACGAGAACGGCCGCTTTTCCGAAACCCAGTTCGAGCGCATGGTGCGTGCCCAGGGCATGACGCCGCAGGGGTACCTGGAATCGCTGCGCCAGGAGCGCATCAGCCAGCAGTACCGCAACGCCTTCGCGGCCACGGACTTCGCCCTCGAGGGCGAACTGGCCGAGCAACGCCGTCTCGGCGAACAGCGCCGCGACATCCGCTTCGTCCGCCTGGACGTGGACAGCCTGCGCGCCGGCATCGACGTTTCCGATCAGGAAGTGGCGGATTTCTACCAGCAGAACACCTCGGAGTTCATGCGCCCCGAACAGCTGCGCGTGCGCTACCTTGAACTGAACCCGCAGCGGTACCGGGATCAGGTTGAGGTCTCCGATGAACAGATCCGCGCGGAGTACGAAGCGCGCAAACAGATGCGCGATAACGCCGCCACCCGTCGCGAAGTGGCCCACGTCCTGATCAGCGTCAACGACCAGCGGGACGAGAACGCCGCCATCGACCGGGCGCGGGAAGCGCGTCAGGCGCTGGAGCAGGGCAGCAGCTTCGCCGAGGTGGCGCGCGAGTATTCCGACGACGCGGCGACCGCCGGCAGCGGTGGCAACCTGGGCCGTGTGGGCCAGGGCTCGCTGCCCGAAGCGCTGGACGACGCGCTCGCCGATATGGACGTCGGTGACGTCTCCGAACCGGTGGTCTCCGAGGCCGGTGTGCACCTGCTCAAGGTGATCGAGGAGGAGCGTCCCGAGATGCCGCCGCTGGCGGAAATGCGCGACCGGATCGTCGCCGACCTGCAGAACGCCCAGTCCGATTCGCTGCTCGCCGAGGAACTGGTGACCCTGGAAGAGCTGGTCTACGAGCACAGCGATCTGCAGGTGCCCGCCGAGGAGTTGGATCTGGAACTGAAGACCACCGACTGGGTATCGATGCAGAATCTGCCGCCGGCGCTCGACAATGACCGGGTCCGCGAAGCACTGAACAGCGACAGCGTTCGCGAGCAGGGCCGTAACAGCGACCTGCTGGAGGTGGCCCCCGGCCGCTTCCTGGCGTTGCGTCTGGAAGACGTCAAGGACGCGGAACCGCTGCCGCTGGCCGAAGTGAGCGACGATATCCGCGCTCAACTGCGGTTGCGCAAGGCCCGGGCCCGCGCCGAGTCACTCGGTGAGCAGGCCCGCCAGGCGGTGGAAGAGGGCGCCGACCTGGCGGCCGTCGCCGACCAGCTTAACAGCGAAGTGCAGGAGGAGACGGACCTGCAGCGCGGCGCTTCCGAGCCGGCCATGGAAGTGGTGGACGCGGTGTTCGCCACCCCCCGCCCGGCGGAAGGTGAAAGCGGTCCGATCCGTTTCACCCGCCTGCGCAACGGCGACCTGGTGGCATTCCAGCTGACCGCCGTGGAAGACGGTTCCGTGGACGCCCTGGAACCGGAGCAGCAGCGCCAGGCCCTGCAGGAACTGGCCCGGGTCGAGGGCGAGCGCGGTTTCCGCCAGGTGATGGCGTTCCTGCGCGACAGCCTGGACGTGGAGCTGCACCCGGAGCGCCTCAGCCAGCCCCGCGAACAGCAGCAGCCCCAGCCCCAGCCGGCGCCGCCGCTCTAAGCGGTAGCGCGAACCGGCCGCCACGGGGCGGTTCATTCGGCGACCCTTGAAGGCCTGAGTTCGGCGCCCGCCGGGCTCGGGCCTTTTAGTCTGGCCTTGCAACTTCCAGGGCCAGTCCCGGGTTGGTGTTTTCAGCCCGCAACGTCCAGCCGTGCGTCGCGCAGATCTCCTGGCAAATGGACAAGCCCAGCCCGGCGCCGTGATCGCGCCGATGCGCGCCCCGCCAGAAGCGGGAGAACAACAAAGGCAGGTGCTCCGGCGTGACGCCGGGGCCCCGATCACGCACACACAGGCTGTCCGCGCTGATATCAATGTTGATACTCGTCCCGGCGGGGGCGTGCTGAACGGCGTTTTCAATCAGGTTTTTCAACAGGGTGAAGAGCGCGCCCCGGTCGGCCCGCCATTGGACCTTTTCCCGGGGCGCGCGAACCCTGAGGCTGACGCCCGCGTCCGCCGCGATTTTTCGCAGGTAGAACACCGTGTCCTCGGCCAGCTCATGCAGATTCACATCGGAAAACTGGTAGCCGAGCGGTTCGCTGGCTTCCGCCAGCAGCAGCAGTTGCTGAACATGGCGTGTCAGATGTTCCACCTGCGCCAACAAGGGTTCGCGCGCGTCGCTAGCGCCGTCCATCAACTCCACTTCGGCGCGCATCAGGGTGAGGGGCGTCTTCAGTTCGTGAGCGGCTTTGGCGAGAAACTCCTGCTGCGTCCGGTATCCCTTCTCGAGCCGTCCCAGCGCCTGATTGAAGCTGTTTATCAGGGGCAGAATCTCGGCGGGCATACCCTTTTCATCCAGTCGTTCACTGAGCGATTGCGGGGAAATCCGCGCGGCCCCGCGGGAAGCCCCGCGCAACGGTCTCAGCGAGTACGTCAGAATGACGTAAGTGCAGAGGCCGAAGACAAGCAGAAGCAGCAGGCTGAACACGATGACCCCCAGCCGGATAAACGGCACCGCGAACACCTCGTGAAGAAAGTCGATGAGTCTGGAGCTGACCGCCAGTTGAACAAACCAGACACGGCCGTTTTTCTCAACGGATTCCGTGGCGGCCTCGTACGCCACCCCGTCCCCCGTGAACTCGAAACGGCGCCGTAGCAGGTCGGAGACAGCCCCGCTGTCCGGCCACCGGGTCGCGCCCGGGGACATCAGAACCACCTCGCCGTTCCCATCCAAGACCCGGTAGGCGGTTTCCTTGCTCAGGCTGTCGTACAGCCACGATGGCTGCTCATGGTCGGCGGTGAAACCGCTCGGGTTCCCCTCGCTGTCAAAGCGGAGTTTGTCCGCCAGTTGGGCCGTGCGCTCAGGCAACCCCATCCCCGGCAGGCGGTCCTTGGCGACGGTACTGAATACCACCAGCAGGCTGATAGTGAGCACCGCGCCGGTGACATAGGCGAGCAGAATCTTGAGCGATAAGCTATTGAGCCAGGTTGCTCTTTTGAAGTGCATAGCCCTGAGCCCTCACGTTGACAATGCGCAGGCCGGAGCCGATGGCCACCAGCTTGCGGCGTAGGCGGTGCAGAGCCACATCCAGGGCATTGGGCGTGACCGCGTCACTCAACCCCCAGCCGGCGGCCTCCATGGCGCCGCGACGCACCACGCCGCCTTGCCGGCGCACCAAGGCCAGCATGATCTGCATCTCGGCCGGTGCCAGCGTGGCGCCTTGGTCTCCGCACCGGATGGTGCCGGCCTCCGGGGAGAGCAGCACATCGTCATAGGACGATTGCAGCGGCTCACTGACCGAGGGGCGACGAAGCAAGGCCCGCACCCGGGCCACCAGTTCGGCCATGGCAAAGGGTTTCGGCAGGTAGTCATCGGCGCCCGCTTCCAGCCCTTCAACCCGGTCGTGCAGGGCGTCCCTGGCGGTGAGCATCAGGCAGGGGATCGTCATGTTGGCCTGACGTATTCTTTGCAGCAAAAACAAGCCGTCTCCGTCGGGCAGGCCGCGATCCAACACCAGACCCTGGTAGGCAACCTGCTGGATCGCGTTCCAGGCGGATTCGCTTCGCGCCACCACATCCACCGCGATACCGGTATTCGCCAGTCCTTTGCCGATGAGCCGGGCCAGATGGTCGTGATCTTCGACTAATAGGATTCTGCCCATTAAAAGAGATACATATAGCCAAGGAAAACGCGGTTATTGGTGGAGCGGTCCACCAGCGGACTGTCCTTGATCTCGGAGGGGAGGCCGGTGGCTTGAACATCAAGCATCATGGCGTGGTGTTTGTTGAAGCGGTAGATTCCGCGCAGGCCGACTTCGGCGCTGACGCCTGATTCACCTTGATAAGCCGGTCGTCCGGTGCGAACCTCATCCGCCTCCACGCCATAATAGTAATCGACATACTGGCTGTCATGCCATATCGCGCCGATGCGGGGCGTGAGGATGAGGTGCTCGCCCAGCCGCCAGGACCGGTCCAGTTGCAGGGTGAGGCGTTGCCCTTTGCTGTTTCCGAAAACGTCATGGGTCCAGTCGGCGCCAAGATTCACCAGGCCGGTCCGCCATTCCGCCTTCGCGCCGGCCCAGATTCCGCCATCGCGGTCGTCCATGCCCTCGAAGATCCAGGCGTCGCCGGTTTCATAACCCGATCCGTCCCAGCGGGCAACCAGGCTGAAATCGACCTCATTGGTTTCGTTCAGCGTCAAACCGGGCAGCTTGGCTTCCAGGGTTGTTCCCCAGAAACGGACATAACGGTTTTCGACCTGAAGCAAGGGGATGACCAGGGTATCGCGATCAATATCCCTGTAGGGCTCCTGACGCACCCGGGCACCCAGGCCCAGCCCCCAGGTGGTGGCGTCCGCATCGTCGGCGAAGGACGCCGGGGAGCCAGTAACCAGACCGCCGATGAGTGTGGCGATCATCAACACCTTGACGGCGTCGCCGGTTGGAAAGAGACGCTGACGGGAACCCATGCTTGCACTCCTGGTGAGGTGAAAGCGCCATCATCAGGAGGCTTTCCTTACTGGTTTCTTACCAGTGCAAGTGGATTCACCCGGGGTTCGGTGAAACAATGGCGACGATACCAGCTTCGTTATACAGCCGGGATGCAATGGTCATTCATAACAAGAGCGGTCTGCCCCACCACGTTGCGATGACACCCCTCGATCCCCTGGATGTCGCCCTCGAGGCGCTTCACTTTGGATTCAGAGGGCTCACGGTGGAGGCGGATCGTTACCTCGCCACCCTGGGGCTTTCGCGGGTCCATCATCGCATTCTTTACGTCATCGCGCGGGTCGACCGCATCACCGTCGGCGAGTTGTCGGCGACGCTCGGCGTCAGCAAGCAGGCGCTGCACCGGCCCCTCACCGCGCTGACCCAACACGACTATGTATCGATGAGTCGGGACGCGGACAACCACCGCTTCAAGTTCCTGACCCTGACGGCGACCGGCAAGCAGGTGGAGCAGGCGGCGAGCCAGCATGAACGCGACGCCATCGCCGAAGCCTTTGCACGGGTTTCTTCCCAGGGTCGGGATGAATGGTACCGAATCATGGGGTCACTGGCGGCACGGCTGGACTGATCAGCCCTCCGTTTGCACCATCAGGGTCGCGCTGGCTCTGGCGAACAGAGTTCCCGAGGCGTCCCGAATTTCGGCATCACAGATCGCCAACCGCTTGGTCCGGTCGATCAATCGGCCCTCTGCCTGATACACCTCGTTCTGCCGTAAGGCGCGCACATATTTCACGTTGAGATCGACGGTGGCATAGGCCGTATCGGCCTGCAGCGTGGAGAAGAGCGCCAGCGCCGCGGCCCCGTCCAGGCAGGTGGCGGCGAACCCGCCGTGGACCACGCCCAGCGGGTTCAGGTGCCGTCCGTCCGGCGTGACGTCGAGAATGATCCGCCCGGGGGTGACCTCGGCGACCCGCATGCCCATGGTCTCGCCAATGGACGATCCGTTTGAGCGTGTCTTCGCCAGGTGCTCAAGCATTTCCAGGCCGGTCGAGGCCGCGGTCGTGGTGCTCATGGTCAGGCTCCGGTGGGTTGCCAATCAGGTGGTGTGGTTTGACATGGGCGGGCACGAACGCGCTCGACCTGGGGAAGCTTGGCACGAGGTGTTTTCTAAAGTCAACAATGTTGATTTCAGGGATGAATTGGGCGGCCACACACTCGGGCGGTGGTGGCCGTGTCTGGCGGGGTCGGGCTACGCAGCAAGGCGGAACCCGTTACTCTCTTTTAACCCTCTTCGCCGGGTTCCTCGAACGGCATGGACACCGTGGCGGCGCCGCCGTCCACGTAGGTGATCTCGGAACTGATCCCGGAGGCCAGGTCGGAACACAGGAAAGCGGCGGTGTTGCCCACTTCCTCGATGGTCACGTTGCGGCGCAGGGGCGCCTTGGCGGCGTTGTAGTCCAGCATGCTGCGGAATTTCTTGATGCCGGACGCGGCCAGCGTGCGGATCGGACCGGCGGAGATGCCGTTCACCCGGGTGCCCTCCGGGCCGAGGCTGGAGGCCAGGTAACGTACCGAGGCTTCCAGGCTGGCTTTGGCCAGGCCCATCACGTTGTAGTTGGGCACGGTCTGCCGGGAGGCGTGATAGGTCAGGGTGAGCAGGGCGCCGTTGCGGCCCTTCATCATTGGACGGGCGGCCTGGGCCAGCGCCACGAAGCTGTAGGAGGAAATCTCGTGGGCGATGCGGAAGCCTTCCCGGGTGGCCACGTCGGCGAAATTGCCGTCGAGCTCGTTGCCGGGGGCGAAGCCCACCGCGTGCACCAGGCCGTCGAGGCCGTCCCATTGCTTGGCGAGCCCGTCGAACACCGCTTCGATTTGTTCATCGGATGCCACGTCGCAGGGGAAACAGAGGGCTTCGTTGCTGCCGTAGCGTTCGGCCGCTTTCAGCACCCGGCTTTTCAGTTTGTCGTTCTGGTAGGTAAACGCCAGTTCGGCGCCTTCGCGATGCATGGCTTCGGCGATGCCGGTGGCGATCGAGCGGTCGCTGGCGACGCCGACAATCAGAAATCGCTTACCTGCGAGAAAACCCATGATATGTCCTCGATGTCTTGAAGGGCGTGCCGCGGGTGGCGCCGGGCGGCGCTCCACGGTTCGGTTTCGCCCTAGTATAGGGAAATGGCAAGGGGGTGGAAGGCAACCCCCGGGTCAATGTGCAACCGCTTGTTTCTCGTCGTGGCCGCCGGGGTTCACCGTGCGGTTGTAGGCGGCGTCGATCAGACGGCGGGTGTAGGCCTGCTCCGGTTCGCGGAATACCCGCTCGGTGTCGCCATGCTCCACCACCTGGCCGTCACGCATCACCAGCAGCCGGTGGCTGATCGCCCGGACCACTTTAAGGTCGTGGCTGATGAACAGGTAGCTCAGGCCATGGCGGCGTTGCAGGGTCTTGAGCAGCTCCAGCACCTGGGCCTGCACGCTGCGGTCGAGCGCCGAGGTGGGCTCGTCCAGGATCAGCAGGTCCGGCTCGACGATCAGCGCCCGGGCAATGGCGATACGCTGGCGCTGGCCGCCGGAAAATTCGTGTGGATAGCGCCCGGCGCTGTCCGCCGGCAGGCCCACTTCCTCGAGCAAGGCCCGGGTGCGCTCGGCGCGCTGGTCGGCGTCCAGGTCCTTGTGGTGCACGCGCAGGCCCTCGTCCACCGCCCGGCCCACGCTCAGGCGCGGGTTGAGGCTGCCGAACGGGTCCTGGAACACCACCTGCATGTGGCGGCGCCAGGGGCGCAGGGCCGCGCCGCTGAGATCGTCGAGCGCCTGGTCCAGCAGCATCACCTTGCCGTCGGCGGGTATCAGGCGCAGCAACGCCAGCGCCAGGGTGGACTTGCCGGAGCCGGATTCACCCACCACGCCCAGGGTCTCGCCGCGACGCAGGCTCAAAGAGAGATTATCGACCGCCGCCACCGGCGCGGCGCGGCCGAACCAGCCCCGCCGCGCGCCCTTGAAACGCACCGACAGCCCCTCGGCGTTGAGCAGCACCGGCGCCTGCGCGGTCAGCGGCTCCGGGTGCCCGCCGGGCTCCGCGGCCAGCAGGTGGCGGGTGTAGTCGTGTTCCGGCCGTTCCAGCACCTGCGTGGTGGGGCCGGTTTCCACGATGCGGCCCTCGTGCATCACCGCCACGTCGTCCGCGTAGCGCGCCACCAGGCCCAGGTCGTGGCTGATCAGCAGGATCGCCAGGTTGCGTTCGCGCTGCAGGCGCCGCAGCAGGTCCAGGATGGTTTCCTGGATGGTCACGTCCAGGGCGGTGGTGGGTTCGTCCGCGATCAGCAGGGCCGGGTCGTTGGCCAGCGCCATGGCGATCATCACCCGTTGCCGCTGGCCGCCGCTGAGCTGGTGCGGGTAGCGTTTGAGCATGTCGTCGGTGGCCGGCAGTTCCACCTGTTCCAGCAGTTTGAGGCAGCGCTGGCGGATCGCCGCGCGGCCCAGGCCCTGGTGGATGCGCATCGCTTCGCCGATTTGCCGTTCCACCCGATGCAGCGGGTTCAGGGCGGTGAGCGGTTCCTGGAAAATGGTGCCGATGCGTCCGCCGCGCAGAGCCCGCCGCCGGCTGGCCGGCCAGTCGAGGACGTTGTCGCCGTCCAGCTCGATGGCGGCGGCGCGGCGGCCGGCGCCGTCCGGCAGCAGATCCAGTACCGACATGGCGGTCAGTGACTTGCCGGACCCGGATTCGCCCACCAGCGCCAGGGTGCGGCCGGCGTCCACGCTCAGGCTCACCCGGTCCACCGCCGGTCGCGCCGGGTCGTCGAACCAAACGCTCAGGTCCTCCAGACGTAGCAGGCTCATGGGTGGCTCCTTTGTCCGGCGACGCCGGCGGCGGGTCTAGACACCGGCGTCATTGTATTTCCTCGGATCGAAGGCGTCCCGTACCGCCTCGCCGGCGAACACCAGCAGCGAGAGCATCACCGCCAGGGTGACGAAGGCGCTCAGCCCCAGCCAGGGCGCGTGCAGGTTGGCCTTGCCCTGGCCCAGCAATTCCCCGAGCGACGCCGAGCCCGGTGGCAGGCCGAAGCCGATGAAGTCCAGCGAGGTGAGCAGGATCACCGAGGCGTTGAGCACGAACGGCAGGTAGGTGAGGGTGGCGACCATGGCGTTGGGCAGCATGTGCCGGAACAGGATCACCGGGGTGCGCACGCCCAGGGCCTGGGCGGCGCGCACATACTCCAGGTTGCGGCAGCGCAGGAACTCGTATCGCACCAGGTCCACAAGGGTCATCCACGAGATCAGCATCATGATCAGCAGCAGCGTCCAGAAGCCGGGCACCACGAAACTGGAAATCACGATGATCGGATAGAGAATCGGCATGCTCGACCAGATTTCCACGAAACGCTGGCCGGCCAGGTCCAGCCAGCCGCCGTAGTACCCCTGGACCGCGCCCACCACGATGCCGATCAGGCTGGAAGTGACGGTGAGGATAAGACCGAACAGCACCGAAAGCCGGAAGCCGTAGATCAGCCGGGCGAGCACGTCGCGGCCCTGATCGTCGGTGCCCAGCCAGTTCTCCGCCGAGGGCGGCGCGGGTGCCGGCACCGTCAGCTCGTAATTGATGGTGTCGTGGCTGTAGCGGACCGGCGGCCACAGCATCCAGCCGTCTTCGTTGATCAGCTCGGCCACGTAGGGGTCGCGGTAATTGGTTTCGGTTTCGAACAGGCCGCCGAAGGTGGTCTCCGGGTAGGTCTTGAAGACCGGGAAATACAACTCGCCCTGGTAGCGCACCACCATCGGCTTGTCGTTGGCGACGAATTCGGCGCCCAGGCTGAGAATGAACAGCACCAGGAACAGGCACAGCGACCAGAAGCCGCGACGGTTACGGCGGAAGGCGCGCCATTGGCGTCGCCAGATCGGGTTGCTCATCAGCGTGCCCTCCGCTCAAAGTCGATGCGCGGGTCCACCCACATGTAGGTGAGATCCGAAATCAGCTTCAGCAGCATGCCGATCAGGGTGAAGATGAACAGGGTGCCGAACACCACCGGGTAATCCCGGTTGATCACCGACTCGAAACCGAGCAGGCCGAGCCCGTCGAGGGAGAAAATGTACTCGATCAGCAGCACGCCGGTGAAGAACATACCCACGAAGGCCGCCGGAAAACCGGCAATGATAATCAGCATGGCGTTGCGGAACACGTGGCCGTAGAGCACGCCGTTTTCGTCCAGACCCTTGGCGCGGGCGGTCTGCACGTACTGCTTGCTGATCTCATCGAGAAAGGAATTTTTGGTGAGCATGGTGAGGGTGGCGAAGTTACCCACCACGATAGCCAGGGTGGGCAGGGTGATGTGGTGCATGTAATCCAGCGCCTTGCCCCACCAGGGCAGCTGGTCGAAGTTGTCCGAGGTCAGCCCCCTGAGCGGAAACCACTCCCAGTAGGAGCCGCCGGCGAACAACACCACCAGCAAAATGGCGATCAGAAAGCTGGGAATCGCGTAGCCGATAATGATGGCGGTGCTGCTCCAGACGTCGAAGCGGCTGCCGTCGCGCACCGCTTTTTTTATGCCCAGCGGCACCGCCACCAGATAGGTGATCAGGGTGCTCCAGAGCCCCAGCGAGATGGACACCGGCAAGCGCTCCACGATCAGGGTGCTGACCGCCTTGTCCC
This sequence comes from uncultured Alcanivorax sp., assembly GCA_964556345.1. Taxonomy (GTDB): domain Bacteria; phylum Pseudomonadota; class Gammaproteobacteria; order Pseudomonadales; family Alcanivoracaceae; genus Alloalcanivorax. Next base: position 35,761 of record CAZKWA010000009.1, on the reverse strand, counting down.
GGTAGTAGGATTCGCCGAAATCGAAGGTCAGGTAGCGTTTGACCATCAGCCAGAAACGTTCCGGGGCCGGCTTGTCGAAGCCGTACAGTTTCTGGATGCGCTCCAGCAGTTCCGGTGGCATCCCCCGGGAGCCCCGGTAGTCCGAGCCGCCGCTGTTGACCAGATCCTGGGTGGTGCCGGCGAAGCCGCCGCCGGCGCCGCCACCGCCGATGCCCTGGAGCTGGGCGATGGCTTTTTCCACCGGCCCGCCGGGCGCCGCCTGCACGATCACGAAGTTGAGCAGCAGGATGCCCAGCAGGGTGGGCACGATCAGCAGCAGCCGCTTCAGGATATAGATCAGCATTATTGCGCGCTTTTATCCCACCAGAGGTCGATGGCGCCATCAAAACCGACATAGGGCGGCAGTGGCGGGTGGGCGAGCCGTGACTGGTAGGCGAAGCGGTGATAATCGAGATACCAGTTGGGCACCACGTAGAAGCCCCATTGCAGCGCCCGGTCCAGGGCGCGGGTGCGGGTCACCAGCTGCTCCCGCGTGTTGGCGGCGATCACCTTGTTGATCAGTTCATCGATAGCCGGATTGCTGACGCCGGCGTAATTCTGGCTGCTTTCGCGCTCGGCGGCGTCGGAGCCCCAGTAGCCGCGCTGCTCGTTGCCGGGGGAGGGCGATTGGCCCCAGCCGCCGACCCGCATGTCGAAATTGAAATTGCGCACCCGCTGAACGTACTGGGACTGGTCCACGCGCACCACCTTGGCATCGATGCCCAGCGTCTTCAGGTTGCGCGCGAAGGGCAGCACGATGCGTTCGAACGCCGGCTGATAGAGCAGGAATTCAAAGCTCACCGGTTCGCCACTCGGGGTATGCAATTTGCCGTTCTTGACCTGGTAGCCGGCCTCCTTGAGCAGCGCCTGCGCCTGGCGCAGATTCTCGCGCGGGCGGCCGGAGCCGTCCGACACCGGTGGCTGATAGGCCTCGGTGAACACGCGCGGCGGCAGGTCCTCGCGCAGCGGTTCCAGCAGCGCCAATTCGTCGTCACTGGGCAGGCCGGTGGCCGCCAGTTCGGAATTCTGGAAATAGCTGCGGGTCCGCTTGTACTGCCCGTAAAACAGGTTCTTGTTGGACCATTCGAAATCGAAGGCGTAGGTCATCGCTTCGCGCAGCACCGGGTCCTGGAACAGGGGCCGGCGGGTATTGAAAATAAAGCCCTGCATGCCGGCCGGGTTCTGGTGCGTCACCTCCTCGGTGACGATGGTGCCCTTGCGGAACGGCTCGCCGGTGTAGGCGGTGGCCCAGTACTTGGAATTGTTTTCGGAGCGCCAGTCGTAATCGCCACGTTTGAACGCCTCCAGCGCCACGGTGTGGTCCAGATAGTATTCGTAGGTGATGCGATCGAAATTATAGTGGCCGCGATTGACCGGCAGGTCCTTGCCCCAGTAGTCGTCGCGGCGCTGGTAGACCACCCGCTTGCCGGCCTTGAAGCTTTCCACCCGGTAGGGGCCGGAGCCGGGCGGCGGCACCAGGGTGGCGTCTTCGAAGGTCTTGTCGTCCCAGTAATGCTTGGGCAACACCGGCAACTGGCCGACGATCATCAACAGCTCCCGGTTGTCGCCGGGCTTGAAGGTGAACTTGACCTTCCGCTTGGACAGCGCTTCGACCTTTTCCACGTCGCCATAGTAGTAGGCGTAAAAGGGCGCGCCCTGGTCGCGCAACTGCTTGAAGCTCCACACCACGTCCTCGGCGGTGACCGGGTGCCCGTCGGCGAAGCGCGCCTGCGTCCGCAGGGTGAAGGTGACCCAGGCGCGGTCTTCGGGCCATTCGATGGATTCCGCCAGCAGACCGTACTCGGTGAAGGGCTCGTCGCGACTGCGCACCGTCAGGGTATCGAACACCAGGCCCTGGGCGCCGGCGGCGGCCTGGCCCTTGGGCAGCCAGGGCTGGAAATTGTCGAAGCCGCCCACCACGTGCAGGCTCAGGCCGCCGCCCTTGGGGGCGTCCGGGCGAACGTAATCGAAATGGTCGAAGCCGGCGCTGTATTTGGGCACGCCGTGCATGGCGATGGCGTGGGAGCGCTGGGTCTCCGCGAAGGCCGGGCCGCCGAACCAGGCGGCGAAAAGAAACAAACAACAAGCTAAGGAACGCATCGCGCCTTTCATCGTTATTGTGGACTCCTTGGTGGGGTCTGTGGCGTCACCATAGCCCAGGCTCCGGGGATCGCCAAATGGCACTGCGTATTGAGACCCGCGCTCGCCGGCCGGGTTCACCGGCGATGCCGCCCCGTTTGGGAAGTCAGGGCGCGTTACGCACATCCACGTACAGCGTCAGATGATCACCCGGCTGCAGATAACGGTTGTTGTTCAGACGATTATTCCAATCGCGAATCTGACTGACCGACACATTGAAGCGGTCGGCGATGGCGTACAGCGAATCCCCGCGCCGCACGGAATAGCGCACCTTGCGGATCATTTCCTCGCGGTCGTCGGCGCGCGCCGTCGCCGCCGGGCCGCCCTCGCGCCACACCGCCAGGGTTTGCCCGACCCGCAGCGGGTCGCCGGGGGCCATGTTGTTCCACTTCGCCAGCGCCCGCACGCTGACGTCGTTTTCCCGGGCGATCTGCCAGAGGGTGTCGCCGGCGGCGACCCGGTGGTCGACCCGCTGGCGCTTGTCCCGTTGCTTGCCCTGGGTGTCCGCCAGCCGCTGATCGGCGCTCAGCGCGTATTGATCCTTCGACGGCTCGGGGATCAGCAGGGTGCGACCGGCGATGATGGTGTTGCCGGACAAATCATTGATGTCGCGGAGCACCGCCGGCGTGGTCCGGTGGGCGCGGGCGATGCGGATCAGGGAGTCACCGCTGCGAATGGTGTAGCGGTGCCAGCGCATGCGTTCCTCCTGCGGCAGGTCCGCCACGCGCTCGCGAAAGGCGTCGGCGCTGTCGACCGGCACCAGAAGGGAGTGCGGGCCTTCCGGCGCGGTGGCCCAGCGATTGAACGCCGGGTTCAGCAGGTACAGCTCCTCGGTGGAGATTTCCGCCAGGCTGGCCGCCTGGGCGAGGTCGATCTGGCCGCCCACGTCCACCGCCTCGAAGTAGGGCCGGTCGGCCATCGGGTGGAGCGTCACGCCGTAACGCCGCGGGTCGCGGACGATCTCCGCCACCGCCAGCAGTTTGGGCACATAGGCGGTGGTTTCGCGGGGCAGGTCCAGGTGCCAGAAGTCGGTGGGGCGGCCGGCCTCTTCATTACGTCGCTGGGCCCGGGACACGGTGCCGCCGCCGGCGTTGTACGACGCCAGGGCCAGCAGCCAGTCGCCGTCGAAGCGTTCCGACAACTGCTGCAGATAGTCCAGGGCGGCGCGGGTGGACAGCGTGATGTCGCGGCGGCCGTCGTACCACCAGGTTTGATCGAGCCCGAAGTATTTCCCGGTGGAGGGGATGAACTGCCAGGGGCCGGCGGCGCGGCCGTGGGAGTAGGCGAACGGGTCGAAGGCGCTTTCCACCACCGGCAGCAGCACCAGCTCCAGCGGCATCTCCCGGCGCTCGGCCTCTTCCACGATGAAGTGGAGGTAGCGCTCGGCGCGTTCGGTGACCCGCGTGAAGTAGCTGGGGTGGCGGGCGTACCACTTACGCTGCAGGCGCACCCGTTCACGGTCCTGGTGCAGGTCCAGCGCGTAACCGTCGCGGATGCGGGTCCACAGATCCTGCTGCGTGGCCTCATCCTGATCGACGGCCGGGTTGACGGGTTTGGGTTCCGGCATGCCATTGGCCAGATCCGGATCGTTGACGGAAGGTTCCGCCGGCGGCATGGGGGGCAGCTCATCCACCCCGGGTTTGGTGGCACAAGCGCCCACCATCAGTGACAGCCCCAAGGCCGCACAACCAAGAAGTTTATTCATAACAATAATATACGATTCGAATTTTAAGTTGATTCTAGGCAGGCCCGGCGATCCCGGCAAGGGAAAATGACGCGGACTGGGCGCCCCTCAGGCGGAGTCCTTCCAGCGACGTAAAGCCGCGAAACCGTCCACACTGGTTTCCGGCGTCTCTCCAAAACGGTCCTCGCAGGCGCGGCGCAGCTGAGGCTCCGCCGAGCGCAGAAAGGGGTTGGTGCGCTTTTCCTCACCGATGGTGGAGGGCAGGGTAATACGGTTTTGCTCACGCAGGGCCGTGACCCGCGCGAGCCGCTCGTTCACCGCCGGGTCCCGGGGGGAAACGGTGGCCGCGAAGCGCAGATTGGCCAGCGTGTATTCGTGGGCGCAGAACACCTGCGTTTCCTCGGGCAGGCCGGCCAGACGCGTCAACGAATGATGCATCTGCTCGGGGGTGCCCTCGAAAAGGCGTCCGCAGCCGCCGGCGAACAGGGTGTCGCCGCAGAACAGCCAGGCCTGGCGGGGCGCATAGTAGGCGATGTGGCCGAGGGTGTGGCCGGGCACTTCCAACACGTCCAGTTCCAGGTCCGGGGCGGCCAGGCGCACCCGGTCGCCATCGCCCAGCGGGTGGTCCATTTCCGGGATGGTCTCCCGGGCCGGGCCGTAGACCGGGATGTCCCGGTCGCGGCACAGCGCGGCCACGCCGCCCACGTGGTCCGGGTGGTGGTGGGTGATCAGCAGGGCGCTCAATGTCAGGCCCTGCTCGCTCAGCCAGGCCTCCACCGGCGCGGCGTCGCCCGGGTCCACGATCACGCACTGGTCGCCGTTCTGGATCGCCCAGATGTAGTTGTCGCTGAAGGCGGGGATCGCCGTAGGGGCTTGCAGCATGACGTGTTACCCTTCGCTTGATTGCTCGGATGTAACCCTACAGTTCCAAGGGAGAAATGTCAGCGATGCAGTTACCCCCGCTATCCCGGTCACCGTTTCGCCGCCAGCCGGCGGATATGCTGGAGCGCTTTGATCGCTGGGTGGAAACCCAGGCCGGCCAGGCCGTGCTGGACTCCGAACGCGCCATCGTCGCCGAATGGACGCCGCGGCTGGTGGGCCACCGTGCGGTGGAAGTGAGCGGCGGCCGCTGCCGCGACATGCTGCACGATATTCGCCTGCCCTGGCGGTGTTCGGTGACACCGATGCCGGTGGAGGGCGGCCGTGAAGCCACCAGCCGGGTGGCCCTGGAGGCCTGCCCCCAGTCCCTGCCGATCGCCAAGAACAGTGTCGATGTGGTGCTGCTGCATCACTGTCTGGAGTTCCACGACGCGCCCCATCAGGTGCTGCGCGAGGCGGCCCGCTGCGTGGCGCCCGGTGGCGTGCTCGCGGTGGTGGGCTTTCACCCGCTCAGTGTCCTGGGGCTGGCGCGCTGGTTCCGGCGCGGCGGCGAGCGGCCCGGCTGGAACGGCCGCTATTTCCGCCCGTACCGGGTCAGTGACTGGCTGAATGTGCTGGGTTTTGAAGTGGAGGGCGTGGCCAGTGGCTTCTACAATCTGCCCCTGGGTGATCGCGGCCGCCTCCGTTTCCGCTGGCTGGAAGGGCTCGGTCGCCGCTTCTGGTGGCGCAACGGCGGTGTCTATCTGCTGGTGGCCCGCAAGCGCGCCGCCATGATGCGCCCCTTGCCGGTCACGTCCGGCGGGTTCAGCCGCCAGCGGCCGACGGTGGTCTCGGTGCCGGTGGCGCGCTGGCGACAACAACGAAATACGGAGTAACGGCTTTTGAAGCAGGTGGATATCTTTACCGACGGCGCCTGCCGCGGTAACCCCGGCCCCGGCGGCTGGGGCGCGGTGCTGCGTTACCGTGGCACCGAAAAAGAACTGTTCGGCGGCGAGGCCCGCACGACCAACAATCGCATGGAGCTGATGGCCGCCATCCAGGCCCTGGAAGCGCTGAAGGACCCCTGCGAGGTGAATCTGACCACCGACTCCCAGTACGTGCGCAAGGGCATTACCGAATGGATGGTGAACTGGAAAAAACGCAACTGGCTCACCGCCGCCAAAAAGCCGGTGGTCAATAAGGACCTCTGGCAACGGCTGGAGGCGGCCGCCGATCGCCACAAGGTCCACTGGCACTGGGTACGCGGCCACAGCGGCCACCGCGAGAATGAGCGCGCCGACCAGCTCGCCAACCGGGGTATCGATGAACTGGAGGTGGGGGCATGAGACAGATTGTTCTGGATACGGAAACCACCGGCCTGGACCCCCTGTCCGGGCACCGCATCATCGAGATCGGCTGCGTGGAGCTGCGTAACCGGCGGCTCACCGGCAACAACCTGCACCTGTACATCAACCCGGAGCGGGACATCGACGAAGGCGCCCTGGAGGTGCACGGCATCACCCGGGAATTCCTGGCCGACAAGCCCACCTTCGAGCACATCGCCGAGGAGTTCATGGCGTTCGTGGACGGCGCCGAGCTGGTGATTCACAACGCGCCCTTCGACGTCGGCTTTCTCGACCACGAACTGCGGCGCCTGGGGCCGCGGTGGGGCGCCGTTGGTGATCACTGCCGGATACTCGACACCCTGAAGATGGCCCGCGACCTGCACCCGGGCCAGAAAAACAGCCTGGATGCGCTCTGCCGCCGCTACGATGTGGAAAACGCCCACCGCGAGCTGCACGGCGCCTTACTGGACGCGGAGATTCTCGCCGACGTCTATCTGGCGATGACCGGCGGCCAGACCAAGCTGTCCCTGGGCGGCGCCGACGCGGGCGAGCAGGGCAGCGAGCAGGCGGAAGCGATCCGCCGGCTGGCGGCGGACCGGCCGCGCCTGGCGGTGGTGCGGGCGTCGCAAACGGATCTGGAACGGCATCGCAGGAAGCTGGACGCGATGGCGGAAAGCCGGGGTCAGATGACCCTGTGGCAGGAGCTGGAGCAGTAACGGCCGGCGGGCCCTCGCGTCAGTGCGAGGGCCCGGCGTCCATTTTCAGGTCGGTGGGCTGGTGATGCGCGATCCAGCCGTGCTCGTACATGTACTCGGTGGCGGGCTCCAGCACGGTGGCGGTCATGATCAGCCCGGTGAGGGTCATGACGATCGTGTAGGGCAGGGCCATCAGCACCATGCGGCCGTAGGAGAGCCGTACCAGCGGCGCCAGGGCGGACGTGAGCAGGAACAGGAACGCCGCCTGCCCGTTGGGCGTGGCCACGGACGGGATATTGGTGCCGGTGTTGATGGCCACGGCCAGCAGATCGAAGGTATCGCGGTCGATCTCACCGTTGACCAGCGCCTTGGCCACTTCGTCCACGTACACCGACGCCACGAACACATTGTCCGAGACCGCGGACAGGACGCCGTTGGCCATATAGAAGGCCGATCCCTGGACGCTCCGGTCGAGGCTCAGCACATAGTCGATCACCGGGGTGAACAGTTGCTGGTCCGCGATCACCGCCACCACCGCGAAGAACACCGTCAGCAGGGCGGCGAAGGGCAGCGCCTCTTCAAAGGCCTGGCCCAGCCGGTGTTCCTCGATAATGCCGCAGAAGGCGGTGGCGAGAATGATCACGCTCAGCCCCACCAGACCCACCGAAGCGGCGTGGGTGGCCAGACCCACCACCAGCCATAACGCGATGAACCCCTGCACCACCAGGTTGACCTTGTCGCGGGTGGTGCGCCGGTCGTCCTGCTCCCGGGCGTACTGGCGCATGATGCCCTCGACCTTCTCGGGAATCTCCTCGCCGTAGCCGAAGCTGCCGCTCCATTCCAGAAACAGACAGGTGAGCAGGCCCATGGCCAGCACCGGCAGGCTGACCGGCGCCATGCGCAGGAAGAACTCGCCGAACTCCCACTGCGCCTTGGTGGCGATCAGCAGGTTCTGGGGCTCGCCCACCAGGGTGCAGACGCCGCCCAGGGCGGTGCCCACGGCGGCGTGCATCAGCAGGCTGCGCAGGAAGGCGCGGAAGCGGCGCAGGTCTTCACGGTGCAGGTCCTCCACCGTGGTGTCGTCGCCATGGTCGTGTTTCTGCTGGAAGGTCTTGCCGGAGGCCACCTTGTGGTAGATGCCGAAGAAGCCGGTGCACACCGCGATCACCACCGCGGTCACCGTGAGCGCGTCCAGGAAGGCGGACAGAAACGCCGCCGCCAGCGCGAACAGCAGGCTCAGCCGGATCTTTGATTTCACGCCCAGCAGAATGCGGGTGAAGGTATAAAGAAGCAGGTCTTTCAGGAAGAAGATGCCCGCCACCATGAAAATCAGCAGCAGCAGCACTTCCAGATTGCCCTCCACCTTGTGCAAAACGGTGTCCGGGCTGGTCAGGCCGATCAGCAGGGCCTCGATCGCCAGCAGGCCGCCGGGCTGCAGCGGGTAGCACTTCAGGGCCATGGCCAGGGTGAAGATGAATTCCGCCAGCAGCAGCCAGCCTGCCGTTGCCTCGCCCAGGGTCCAGGCGACCAGTGGGTTGATCAGCAAAAACACCACGATGGTGTATTTGTACCAGGCGGGGGCTTGCCCCAGGAAATTCTGACCGAAGGCGCGGCCGAACTGGGCGTACATGGCACTACTTCCTGCAAGATGTAAGGAGAACGGATGGGCGGCGCAATCATAAGCACTTCCGATGCCGGGGTACAGTCGCCGCCGGTACGGAAAGTGGCTTTACGTTGTGGTCTGGGGAAGTTGGTGACTGTGCCGCCGTTAACAATATGCCGCCAAATCAGTTGCTTACGTTTGAAAGTTGACGCATTGTTGAACGCCGTGAGAAAGTGCAAAACGCCTTTAACAATCAAGCAGGGGTTTCCGGAGAGTTCATGGTCGCCATCACCAACACTACCTCCCTGACGTTTCTCAAGGAGTCCATCGACACGACGCTGAGCGAAGCGGAAGCCAGTCTCGAAGCGTTCGCCGAGGACCGCGGCGAAGGCACCGCTCTGGACCGCTGCGGCGAAGCCTTTCACCAGTTGCGGGGCATTTCCCAGATGCTGGAATTGTCGGCGGCGACCCTGATGAGCGAGGAAATGGAACTGGCCGTGGAGGGGCTCAAGCGCCATGGCGAACGGGCTCTGGTGCAGGCGTTGGGCAACGCCATCGTGCTGCTGGGCCGCTATTTCGAGTACGTTCAGCTCAAGGACCGGACGCTTCCGGAGATGCTGATCGGCGGCATCAACGAATTGCGCCGGGCCGGCGGCAAGCCGCTGATCCAGGAAAGCCACTTTTTCAGCGTGGACCTGTCCCGGGCCCGCAGCCCCGAGCCGGAGCAGGGCGACCATTCCGCGCTGGCGGAGCAGGGGCGCCGGCTGCGGCATATGTACCAGGTGGGCCTGCTCGGTTTGCTGCGCGGCGACAACCGCGATGCGCATCTCAAACTGATGGCCCGCGCCCTGGGCCGGGTCGACCGCCTCTGTGGCCGCTGCGCCAACAGCCGCTTCTGGTGGGTGGCCCGCGCCGCCACCGAATCCCTCGCCGAGGACCGCATGGTGATCACGCCGGCGCGCAAGGCGCTGCTGGCGCAGTACGACCGTCAGCTGAAAAAACTGGTCTACGACGGCGAACGGGCACTGAGCCAGGAAGCGCCGTTGCTGCTGATCAAGGAAAGCCTCTATCTGGCCAGCCTGGGGGCCGGTTCCGGCGCCGCCGCCCAGGAAGTCCGCAAGGTGTTCGGCCTGGGCCGGGGCGTCAGCGACGCCGTTCTGCAGAGCGAACTGGCGCTGATGGCCGGCGCCCGCGGCTCGGTGATTCGCTCGGTGGCCGGGGCCCTGAAAGATGAAATCAACCAGGTCAAGGAAACCCTGGATCTGGCGTCGCAGGGCGTGGCGGACACCGACTACGCCGGCGTGGCCGGCGGCCTGAAACGGATCGCCAGCACCCTGGAAATGGTCAGCAAGGAACACGAAGCGAATCTGCTGCGCGAGCGCGCCGACAAAGTGGCCGGCTGGCCCTCCGACATGGACGCGGACAGCCCCGACTTTCACGCCCTGGTGGACGACCTGCTGGCCGCGGAAAACACCGTCGCCAGCCTGGAGCGCAGCCTGGCGCCCTCCGACGATGTGCGCCGGGACGCGGTCAACACCAGTATCTCCCTGTATCAGCTCGACGACGCGCGCATGACCGTGGTCGGCGAGTGCCGCGCCGGCCTGGCGCTGGCCAAACGTTCCCTGGCCAGCTACATGGAGAACAACTGGGACCCCATGCATCTGACCAATCTGCCGGGCACCTTCGCCAGTGTCTCCGGCGGCTTGATGTTCCTGGAGCTGGAGCGCGCCTGCGCGGTGATCACCGCCTGCCGCACGCACATCGAAACCCGCCTGATCGGCGGTGACGAACCGCCCGGGCAGCCGGCCATGGAAACCCTGGCCGACGCGCTCACCGGCGTGGATTATTATCTGGAAAGCATGGAAGAGCAGAAACCCATTGGCGAAGGCGTGCTGGACGTGTCGGAACAGGCGATGGCGGAATTGGGCTACGAGATAGCCGGGCGGGCCGGCCGTGGATAGTCACCGGGGGCCCATGGACCTTTCCGCGCCGGAGCCCCACGACGCCGACGACGCCTGGCTGTTCGTCATCCACGACCAGCAGCTGTGCGTGGATCAGGACCAGCAGCCGGCGCCGGGCATTCCCCGGGTGCCGGCGTTTCTGCTGCGTGGCCACCCGGACTACCGGTTTATCGGTCTGCTGCATGGCGAGCCCTGTTATGTCTGTCGCCAGGCGGACCATGAGCTGGCCGACCGGCCGCTGTACCCGGTGTCGTTGCGGCAGCTGATCGATCATCTGGACGACACCCTTTTCACCATGGCGGCGCGGGCGCTGCAGGTGATCAGTTGGCGCCACAATCATCGCTTCTGCAGCCGCTGCGGTGCCGAGACCCGGGCCCATCCCAGCGAGCTGGCGATGCTGTGCACGGCCTGCGACTATCGCCAGTACCCGCGCATCACCCCGTGCATCATCGCCCTGGTCACCGACGGCGAGTACGCCCTGCTGGGCCACTCCGCCCGTTTCCCGGAAGGCTTCTACTCCTGCCTGGCGGGCTTCATGGAGGCCGGCGAAACCGCCGAGCAGGCGGTGCACCGGGAGATCATGGAGGAAACCGGCGTCCAGGTGACGGATCTGCGTTACTTTTCCAGCCAGTCCTGGCCTTTCCCCCATTCCCTGATGCTGGGCTTCCACGCCGCCTACGCCGGCGGCGAGATCCGCATCGACGATGACGAGATCACCGACGCCCGCTGGTTTCACCACAGCGAGCTGCCGCACATCCCGCCGCCGGGCAGCATCGCCCGGACTCTGATCGATCACTGGCGCGGTGCCTTCCAGGCTCCGCCCGGTTCCTGAAGGAGACACTTCGATGAGTTTCAGCGTTGCTCCGTTTCTGATCATGGCGGTGAGCCTGGTCCTGATTCTGGTGGGCGCCTGGATCCTGCTGCGTCAGAAATGGCTGTGGCAGTGGATCAAGGGCAGCCTGGGCCTGGCGGTGGTGGCCCTGGCGGTGTACCTGGTGCTGGTGGCATTGAATCTGTACAGCTTTCACGAGCTGACCGAGGAGACGCCGGTGGCCACGGTGAGCTTCCGCGCCACCGGCGATCAGAGCTACATCGCCACGGTGACTCGTAACGACGGCAGCACCGAGGATTTCCGCCTGAACGGCGACCAGTGGCAGCTGGACGCGCGGATCGTGAAGTGGAAAACGCCGTTTTCCTTGCTGGGCCTGAAGCCCGGCTACCAGCTTGACCGCATTCAGGGCCGTTACTTCGCCCTCGAGGACGAACGCTCCAAGGAGCGCACCGTGTACAGCCTGAGCCGCGACCCCCTGGGCATGGATATCTGGCGCCAGGCCCGGGAGGGGTGGAGTTTTCTGGTGGATGCGCGCTATGGTAGCGCGGCCTATCTGCCGATGGCGGATGGGGCTATTTTCGAAGTGACCGTGCCGCCTTCCGGGGGACTGATCGGGCGACCGCTTAACGGCAGCGCTCAGCAGGCCGTGGCGGGCTGGCAATAACCTGGAGCCATGACGGCCCCTGAACAGGTGAGCGTACAAGGTGATCGATTTTCTTTACCAATACGGTATGTTTCTGGCCCAGGTCGTCACCCTCGTGGTGGCGATTTTGGTTGTCATCGGCGGTATCGCCGCCGCCGCCGCGCGTAACCGGCATCGCCTCAGCCGCGACGGCGAGTTGCGCGTCAAGCATCTCAACGAAGAGTTCGAGGACCTGCGCGAAAGCATTGTCGACCAGGTGCTGCCGGCCTCGGAGCGCAAGGCCGAGCACAAGAAAAAGCGCAAGGAAGAGAAGGCCCGCAACAAGCAGCGCAAAAAAGCCGGCGCCGAAGCGAAAAGCAAACCCCGTCTGTTCGTGCTCGATTTCAACGGCGACATCCAGGCCAGCGACGTGGAGCGGTTGCGCCGTGAAATCAGCGCGGTGCTGGAAGTGGCCAACGGCGATGACGAAGTGCTGCTGCGCCTGGAAAGCCCCGGCGGCCTGGTGCACAGCTATGGTCTGGCGGCGTCCCAGCTCAAGCGGCTGCGCGGACGCGGCGTCAAGCTGACGGTGGCGGTGGATCAGGTGGCGGCCAGCGGCGGCTACATGATGGCCTGCATCGCCGACCGCATCCTGGCGGCGCCGTTCGCGGTGATCGGTTCCATCGGCGTGGTCGCCCAGGTGCCCAACTTCCACCGTTTGCTGAAGAAGAACGACATCGACGTGGAACTGATGACCGCCGGCGAATACAAGCGCACCCTGACCATGCTCGGCGAGAACACCGACAAAGGCCGGGAGAAATTCCAGCAGGAGCTGGAAGAAACCCACCAGCTGTTCAAGGGGTTCGTGCGCGAACACCGTCGCACCCTGGACATGGACGCGGTCGCCACCGGCGAGCACTGGTTCGGCACCCGCGCCAAGGAACTGGGCCTGGTGGACGAGATCATGACCAGCGATGAATACTTGCAGGGGCGCAAGGAGCACCTGGACCTTTACGAACTGAACTGGGAATACAAGCGCAAGCTGGCCGAGCGTCTGGGCGTGTCCGTGGAAAGCGCCGGCCTGCGTCTGATCGACCGGTTCTGGCACCGAGGCAGCCAGCGTCAGTTTCACTAGGGAGCGAGGCAATGACTTTCAAGGCACTGATCACCGAGAAAACCGAGGACGGCTATCAAAGCCGGGTAGGGGACAAGAACCTGGAAGATCTGCCCGACGGCGACGTGCTGGTGCGCGTCGCCTGGTCGTCCCTGAATTACAAGGACGCGCTGTCCGCCAGCGGTAACAAGGGCGTGACCCGCGCCTTCCCCCACACCCCGGGCATCGACGCCGTGGGCGTGGTGGAAGAGGCCGGTGACGGGCCTTTCAGCGTCGGCGACGAGGTGATCTGCACCGGCTACGACCTGGGCATGAACACCTCCGGCGGCTATGGGGATTACATCCGCGTGCCCGCCGAATGGCTGGCGCCGCTGCCCGCCGGTTTGTCGGCCCGGGACGCCATGGTGCTGGGCACCGCCGGGTTGACCGCCGCGCTGTGCGTGGAAGCGCTGATCGACACCGGGTTGCAGCCGGAGCAGGGCGAAGTGCTGGTCACCGGCGCCACCGGCGGGGTTGGCAGCGTGGCGGTGTCGATACTGGCCGGGCTGGGCTTCCAGGTGGTGGCCGCCACCGGCAAGGCGGACGCCCACGACTGGCTGCGGGAGTTGGGCGCCAGCGACATCATCGGCCGCGAGGCGCTGCTCGAGGGCGTCGAGAAGCCGGTGCTCAAGCCGCGCTGGGCCGGCGTGGTCGACTGTGTCGGCGGCGATATCCTGGTGAACGCGCTGAAAAGCCTGCAGTACGGCGGCAGCGCGGCCTGCTGCGGCCTTACCGCGTCCCCGAAGCTGGAAAACGCCACCGTGTTCCCGTTCATCCTGCGGGGCGTCAATCTGCTCGGGGTGGACAGCGTCGAGCTGCCCTGCGAAGTCAAACAGCAGATGTGGCAATTGCTGGCCAGCGACTGGCGCCCGGCGCTGGACAAGCTGGAAGCCCGCGAAGTCACCCGCGAGCAACTGCCGGACTGTTTCACCGACATTCTGGCCGGCCAACTGCGCGGCCGGGTGGTGGTCAGAATCAACCCCTGAGCAGGGCCTGAAGCATGGCGAATCCTCCCTGGGTCAAGCTGGCGCTGCGGCTGGACGGCGCCGGCGGCGCCACGCCGTTCCCTGTATCCGAGCCCCTGCCGAGGGGCGCCGGGCCGCTCTGGGTGCATCTGGATTACACCTTCGACGAGGCCCGTGACTGGCTGGAACAGCGGCCGGACGTGCCCGATACCGTGGTCGAGGCCCTGTTCGCCGCCGAGACCCGGCCACGGGCCGCCGACGTGGGCGGCGGCCTGCTGATCTATTTGCGCGGCGTCAATCTGGCGCCGGGGGCGCGTCCCGAAGACATGATCGCGGTGCGGCTGTGGATACGGGACGGATTGATCGTCAGCACCCAGAAGCGTCAACTGGTAACGGTCTCGGAAATCGCCTCGGAACTGGAGCGCGGTGAAGGCGCCCGCACGCCGTCGGACCTGGTCAAGCGGCTGGTGGACGGCCTGATCTGGCGCATGGAAGACGTGATCGAGCACATCGAGGATCAGGTCGGCGACTGCGCCGATCTGCTCGAGAATCATCCGGACAAGGCGCTCACCCATCAAATCAGCAGCCTGCGCCGGCGGGCCGTGACCCTGCGCCGTTATCTGGCGCCCCAGCGCGAAGCCATCGCGCGGCTGCAGAACGACGCCCGTATTGATCGCGAGGACGCGGAAATCATCCGCGAGGCGGGGGAGTGCCTGCAGCGCCTGCTGGAGGATCTGGACGCCGCCCGCGACCACGCCACGCTGCTGCAGGAAGAGGTGTTCTCGGTGCAGAACGAGGCGATCAACGACCGCATGTATCTGCTCGCCATTATCAGCGCGCTGTTCCTGCCACTGGCGTTCTTAACCGGGTTGTTCGGCATCAATGTGGGCGGGCTGCCCGGCTTGGACGACCCCAATGCGTTCTGGTGGTTCTCGGGGTCGCTGGTGGTGATCGCCGCCGGCATCCTGGTATGGATGATCCGGCGGCGCTGGTTCTGAGGGCCGCCTTCAGGCCTGTTCGAGTTCGTGCCGGCGGCGGTAGATCGGGCGCGGGTCGTGGACGTCGCCCTGGTAGGTCACCGTGAACGGCCGCAGGCCGTTTTCCAGTGCTTCCTCGATATCCCGGTCGGCACGCACTTCGAAAGCGTTGAAACCGACACGATGCATATAAAAGAGCTGATCCTGCAGCACGTCACCGACCGCGCGCACTTCGCCGGTGAAGCGGTAGCGCGTGCGTAGTTCCCGGGCGTAGGAGTAGCCGCGCCCGTCCTTGAAGGCCGGAAAGTGAATCGCCACCAGCGGCAGATGGGGCAGGTCGGCGGCCAGGTCGGCGGGCTCCTCGCCCGGCTCCAGGCACACGCCCACCGGCGCTTCGCGCTCCAGCAGGGTGTCGCGGTGGGCCTGCCAGTAGGCCAGCGGCACGATCACCGGCTGGTTCTCCGGCAGGCTCTGGCCGTCTTCCTCCAGCTGGCCCGGCTCGAACCGTTGCCAGTTGTTGTCGACGATTTCGCCGTCGAGAATCATCTTACCCATAGACGCTTTCCTTGAACGGTTCCATGCCAATGCGTTCGTAGGTGTCGATAAAGGGCTCGTTTTCCAGCCGCTTGTCCACGTACACATTGATGATCTTCTCGATCACGTCGGTCACTTCGTAGGACTCGAAGGAGGGGCCCATCTTCTCGCCGATGCGGGACAACTTGTCGCCGCGCCCGCCGAGCGTGATCTGGTAGAACTCCTTGCCTTTCTTGTCCACGCCAAGAATGCCGATGTGACCGATATGATGATGGCCGCAGGCGTTCATGCACCCGGAGATATTGATGTCCAGGGGCCCCAGGTCATGGACATAGTCCATGTCGTCGAAGCGGCGCTGAATGCCTTCCGCCACCGGCACGGATTTGGCGTTGGCCAGGGCGCACAGGTCGCCGCCGGGGCAGGCGACGATGTCGGTGAGCAGGCCCAGGTTGGGGGTCGCCATGCCCAGGGCATCGAGCTTCTCCCACAATTCGAACAGATCGTCGGCGGCCACGTCGGACAGCACCATGTTCTGCTGGTGGGTGTTGCGCAGCTCGCCGAAGCTGTAGCGGTCGGCCAGATCGGCGATCGCCTCCAGTTGCTCGTCGCTCACATCGCCGGGGATGCGGCCGGTCTTCTTCAGGGTCAGGGTGACACTGCGATAGCCGTCGTGCTTGTGGGCCCGGGTGTTGGTGTGGAACCAGCGGTTGAACGCGCGGTTCTCCGCCAGCGCCTTGTCGAGCACGGCCTGGTCCACGTCGTCCCGGTAGTCGGGCTCGGTGAAGCAGCCGCGGATGCGCGCCACTTCCTCTTCGGTGAGCGTCATCGGCCCGTCCTTGAGCTCGGCGAACTCCGCCTCGGTGAGCTCGCGGTATTTCTCCGGGCCGAGCGCCTTGACCAGTATCTTGATGCGGGCCTTGAACTTGTTGTCGCGGTTACCGTACTTGTTGTACACCCGCAGGATCGCTTCCAGGTAGGCGAGCAGATGCTGCCAGGGCACGAACTCGCCGATCACCGCGCCGGTCATCGGGGTACGGCCCAGGCCGCCGCCGGCCCACACCTGGAAGCCGGTTTCGCCGGCGTCGTTGTGCACCACTTTCACACCGATGTCGTGCACGCCGATCAGCGCCGGGTCGGCGTCGGGCACGGCGTTCACGGCGATCTTGAACTTACGCGGCAGATAGGCGAATTCCGGATTGAAGGTGGCCCACTGACGGATGATCTCGCACCAGGGGCGCGGGTCTTCCACTTCCTTGGGGTTCACGCCGGCGTATTCATCGGTGGTGATGTTACGAATGCAGTTGCCACTGGTCTGGATGGCGTGCATCTGCACACTGGCCAGTTCCGCCAGAATGTCCGGCACGTCCTGCACTTCCGGCCAGTTGAGCTGAATGTTCTGCCGGGTGCTGACGTGGCAGAAGCCCTTGTCGTATTCGCGCACCACCTTGGCCAGGGTGCGCACCTGCTCGCTGGAGAGCAGGCCGTAGGGCACCGAAATACGCAGCATCGGCGCGTAGCGCTGAATATAGAGGCCGTTCTGCAGCCGCAGCACCAGGAATTCATCCTCGCTGAGCTGGCCGGCCAGGTAGCGCCGGGTCTGGTCGCGGTACTGTGCTACCCGCTCTTCCAGAAGCCGTTGGTCATAGTCCTGATATACGTACATGATGCCGTTGCGCCGTATTTAATTCGTTGATTTGTAAAGAATATTTCTCTTTACCACCATGATTTGGCGGGAAATGTAGCAAAGTGGGCTTATACATAAAAGAAATATATTGCTATATCGCTAGTCCCTGGGGCTATGAACCCGCGGCACTGAGGACCATGTTCACCACCACGAACATGCCGATCACGATGGCGATCACGATCACCACATAGACGCCGATGTAGTCGCCGGCGCTGCCTTTCTTGAAATCACGCTCGCGGTTGCCGCTGCTCTGCACGCCGAAGATGGCGGCCAGCACGCTGTGCAGTACCTGGAAGAAGCCCGGCCGCTGATGGTCGTCCTGCCGGTCGTCGGCCTGTTGGTCGTGCTTGTCGTGCTCGCTCATGGTCACCTCATAGCTCTATATGGGCCCAGCCACGCTTAATCCATAGGCCGCTCAGCAATAAAGATGTGATCAGCCGCTGGAAGGCCTGGGCCAGCCAGATGCCGAGCAGCCCGTAGCCCAGCACGGGGCCGATGATATAGGCCAGTGGCAGAAAGAAAAACCATTGCACCGCCAGGGTCACCACCATCACCGAGCGGGCCGCGCCGGCGCCCAGCAGCGCCTGGGTGAAGATGATCGCCACGCCGTCCAGGCAGATCGCCAGGCCGGTGATCATCAGCGGCGCCCGGCCCAGTTCCACCAGCGCCGGCTGCTTGAGGAACAGGCCGAGAATCAGGTCCGGCACCAGCCACATGGGCAGGGCGAGCACGAACAGCAGCGTTACCGCCAGGCGGGTCACGTCCCAGCCCCAGCGGTAGGCGTCGTCGGCGTCGCGCCGGCCCAGCGCCTGGCCCACCAGGGACGCCGCCGACAGCCCCAGACCGATGGCCGGCAGAATCAGGAACAGGATCAGCGTAATCAGAATGTGCGCCACGGCCACCTCGTCGGCGCCCACCCGGCCGATAATCCAGAACAGCACGGTCAGGCCGCTGGCGAAGAAAAACTGCTGCACGCCGTTGGGCAGGCTGATGCGCAGAATATGGCGCAGGGTGGCGCGGCTGGGCCGCGCCCGCAGAAAGCCGTGGTCGCGGCCCGCCCGCCAGGTCTGCAGCAGATACAGGGCGCTGCCCAGGTAGAGCGCCAGGCTGGTGCCCAGACCCGCGCCGGCGCCGCCCATCGCCGGCAGGCCCCAGGCGCCGAAAATCAGGCCGTAGCTGAACACCACATTGGCGATATGGGTGATCACCAGGGTGCGCATATAGACGCCGGAGCGGTTGATGCCGTTCCAGTAGCCCCGGTAACTGAAGTTCATCGCCACCGCCCAGACGCTGAGCAGGCGCATATCGAAATAGTCGCTGCCCACCTCGGCGACCCCGGCGGTGGGGGCGAGAAAATGCATCATCGGGGCGCTGGCCAGGGCGAAGGCGAGGGAAATCGGCACCGCGAACACCAGCCCCAGCACCAGGCCGGCGTTCAGTGGTACCGCGTAGTTGGCCCGGTCGCGCTCGCCCTTGCGGCGCGCCACCATGGCCTGAACCCCGGCGCCCAGGCCGATCACCATGCTGATTGCGATGAAACTGGCGTAACCGCCCAGGCCCACGCCCGCCAGCGCCTCGCCGCCGAGGCTGCCGACCATGGCGGCGTCGACCAGATTCATCAGGCTCTGGCTGGCCATGGCGGCCATGATCGGCAATGCCAGGGCAAGAATGCGCCGGCTGCGAGAGAGGTTAAGCACGCTGGATGAGGTCCCTGTCCGAGGAAGCGGGCACCTTAGCAGAAAGGCGGAATCGACCCCAGGGCCTGTTCACACTACTTGCGTCACGGCCATTGCAACCGGCGAATACTTGACTAAAATAGTCAGGAAATTCGCAACCGAGAATCGGCATGACCGAACCCCTGATCCGAATCACAGATTCCGCTCAAGAATACCTGCGCGACCTGCTGTCCCGGCAGGACCAGGGTGACATCGGCGTACGCATTTTCGTGGAACGCCCCGGCACGCCCCACGCGGAGTGCTGCATGGCCTATTGCCCCGAGGGCGAACAGGAAGAGGGCGACGAGCGCTACCAGTACGAGGGCTTCCACGCCTTCGTGGAAGGCAAGAGCGTGCGCTACCTGGAAGACGCCGTTATCGACTTCAAGAAGGACTCCATGGGCGGCCAGCTCACCTTCCGGGCCCCCAAGTCACGGGTTCCCGACATCAGCCCGGACGCCACCCTGGAAGAGCGCATCAACTATGTGCTGTATTCCGAGATCAACCCCAATCTGGCGGCCCACGGCGGCAATGTGCAGCTGCTGGAGCTCACCGAGGACAACGTGGCGGTGCTGGAATTCGGCGGCGGCTGCCAGGGCTGTTCGGTGGTGGACGTGACCCTCAAGGACGGCGTCGAGCGCACCCTGATGGAGCAGTTGCCGGAACTCACCGGCATCCGCGACAAGACCGACCATACCGTTACCGAGAACGCCTACTACCAGTAACTACGCGCGCTTCCCGCATCAAGAAAGGGCCCTTTAAGGGCCCTTTTTTTGTGCTGATATGGTAGCCGCTACGTAGCCTGATTTGTGGGAGCGGGCCTCGCCCGCTCCCACAAACCGAGCGTCGTAGAAAGGTTCGGCGCCAGCGATAACCCGCGTCCCCGCTGGAGGGGAACGCCAGAGAATCAGCCGCAGTTGGGTGTACGGCCGGAAGAGCGGGCCTGCTGGTAGAGCGGCATGGCCTTGGGAATGCGCGCCTGCAGGCCCTCGATGCGGGTCTGGTTGCTGGGGTGGGTGGACAGGAACTCCGGCGGTGAGCCGCCGTTGGCGGCGGCCATGTTCTGCCACAGGTTGACGCTCTGGCGCGGGTCGAAGCCGGCTTCCGCCATCAGATCCAGGCCGATCACGTCGGCTTCCGCTTCGTGCTTGCGGCTGAACGGCAGCTGCACGCCATACTGGGCGCCCACCCCGAGCAGCCCCATCAGGGTTTGCTTCTCGGCGCTGTCACCGCCGGCCAGCGCCGCCACCAGCTGGGTGCCGGTCTGGGTGGCGTATTGAATCGACATGCGCTCGTTGGAGTGCTGGGCCAGCACGTGCCCGATCTCATGGCCGATCACCGCGGCCAGCTGGTCCTGGTTCTTGGCCACTTTCAGCAAGCCGGTGTGCACGCCGATCTTGCCGCCGGGCAGGGCGAAGGCGTTGGCGCTGTCGTCCTTGAACACCGTGACTTCCCACTGTTCGTCGGAGTCCACCACCGAGACGATGGCGTTCGCCACGCATTCCACGTAGCGGGACTGGGTGGTGCCGGAGACGGTGGGCTGCTGTTCTTTCATTTCGTTATAGGCGGTGGCGCCCATTTGATCCATTTCCGCGGCCGGCATAACCAGAAACTGCTGGCGTCCCAGGGGGGAGGTGGCGCAGGCGGTGAGTACCAATATCGCCGCTACGGGCAGGGACAGACGTTTCATGCGGGTTCCACTCCTTATCAAACTGCTGAAAATCCGTTGACGGCTTATTCCCATTCGCGCAGGTGGCGTCGGGCAACCCAGAGCAACCATGCGGACCAGACGCCGCTGGCTAATAGTATCAGGATTCCCAGTAAGGAGATGCCCCAGGGCGCCGGAGGCACCCGGCCGGCCAACATCAGGCTGCCGCTGAGGATGCCGCTGGCCACCAGCAGGGTTTGTATCTGCCGGTACTGACCGCGCTCCAGGCGCGCCACCAGGCGTTCCAGGTGGCGCGGGTCCAGGCCGCCGTCGCGGGCCTGGGGGGCGCCGGGCGCCACCGGTGGCGCATAGGCCCGGTCGACCAGATCCAGCGCCCGCAGGCCCAGGCTGCGGGCCAGACGGCGGGGCGAATAGCGGTGCCGCACCAGCCGCTGCATCAGTGGCCGGGCTTCCTCGATCAGGTCGAAATCCGGATTCAGCAGGCGCCCGAACCCCTCCAGGGTGATCAGCGCCTTGAGCAGCAGGGCGATGTCGCTGGGCAGCACCAGGCCGTGGACGCGGATCAGGGCGGTGACGTCGGCGATCAAGGCGCTGATGTCCAGTTCCGACAGTGGCAGGCCGTAGTGCTGGGAGACCACGTCTTCCACGTCCGCCACCAGCTGTTCGAAGTTGACCGGCTGGCCGTCGGACCAGCCGGCCAGCACGGCGGCGCCGTGTTCCGGCTCCCGGGTGATGATCGCCCGTACCAGCCGCACGATCTGTTCGCGGCGGCCGTCGCTGAGCTTGCCGACCATGCCGAAGTCGAGCATGGCGATGCGGTTGCCCGGCTGGATCAGGAAATTGCCGGGGTGCGGGTCGGCGTGGAAGAAGCCGTCCTCGAGCGCCATTTTCCAGGCCGCCGTGGCGCCGCGCCGGGCGATCAGCACGCGGTCGAGCCCGGCGGCGTCGAGCTGATCCAGGGCGCGCGCCGGGATGCCGTCGATGTGCTGCTGCACCTGCAGCGTCTCGCTGCTCAGCCCCCGGTATACCCGCGGCACGGTGAGCCAGCGGAAGCCGCGCAGGTTCTGCCGGATGCGCTCGGCGTTGCGGGCCTCGATGGTGAAATCCAGCTCTCGGCTCAGCGAGCGGCGGAATTCCCGCACCAGCTCCACCGGCCGGTAGCGGCGTAATTCCTCGGAGTTGTCGGACGCCAGCTTGGCGAGCTGATCCAGCAGACGGAGGTCGGACTGAATCACGCTTTCGATGCCGGGCTTGCGGATTTTGATCACCACGCGTTCGCCGTGCCGGGTGCGGGCCGCATGCACCTGGCCGATGGAGGCGACGCCCAGCGGGGTCTCGTCGACGCTGGCGAATACCCGCTCCAGGGGTTTGCCGAGGGCGGCTTCCACCACCGGCCGCAGGGTCGCGAAGGGCAGGGCGCGGGCCTGGTCCTGCAGCCGCTCGAACTGGGCGATCCAGTCCGGCGGAAACAGGTCCACGCGGGTGGCCAGCACTTGGCCCAGCTTGACGAAGGTGGGGCCCATTTCCTCCAGGGCGTGGCGCAGCCGTTCGGCGGTGTCCATGCGCAGCGGGCTGTGCGTGCCGCCGGCGCGGACCAGCCGGCCGGCCTGTTCCACCGGCGTGGCCAGGCCCAGCCGGCGCAGCATGTCGGCGAACCCGTACTTGAGAAGGATGGCCGCCAGCTGGTTGAGGCGGCGCAGATCCTTGCCGGTATGCAGCAGGCTCATCGCGGTTCCAGGCTGGCGCCTTCGGCGGCCAGCAGCGCCCGTTTGCGATCGCTTCCCCAATGATAGGCGCCGCTGCCGCCGCCGCGCGGCACCACTCGGTGGCAGGGCACCAGGATGGCGATGCGGTTCGCCGCCACGGCGCCGCCCACCGCCCGCGCCTGGCTGCCCACCTGGTCGGCGATGGCGGCGTAATCACGGGTGCTGCCGGCCGGGATGTCGAGCAGCGCCCGCCACACGCGGCGCTGAAAATCCGTGCCGACCAGATGCAGCGGGGTGTCGTGCCGGGCGTCCAGCAGATCGGCGAGGCGGGCGGCGTCCGTCCGCTCAAGAGAGCAGCCGGGAAAGCGCTCGCTGATCTGGCGGCGGCCGTCTTCGGCGTCGGCGGCGAAGCTGAGCATCACCAGGCCCTTGTCGGACCAGGCGGCCACCAGGCCCTCCTCGCCGTCCGCCGGACTGGCCAGGGCGAAGGTCCAGGCCAGGGTGCCCTTGAGGGTCCTGTCTTCCGCCGCCACCGGCGTGCCGCTGGGCGCCTTGGCGGTCCGTCCACGGCACCAGTCGTCCAGGGCGGCGGCGATGGCCTCCGGGTTGTCTTCCTGGACATAGTGCAGGCCACGCCCGCAATCGACCACGTCCAGGTGCGCGATGCGCTGGCTCAGCCAGGCCACCCGGGTACGGCTGAGCACCGCGCCGGGATGGAACTGCAGCAACAGCATGGGCTGGGTCATGCGTTCCAGGCGCTGCTCGATATCCTGGATCGCCGCCAGGGTGTCGGTTTGCCGGTCGGTGATCGGCAACTCTCCGGGGAACACCCGGATCGGGTAGCGGCTGCGCGTGTCCGGGAACGGCGCCCGGTAGGCGGCCATCACACTGCGCGGCAGGCGTCGCAGGGTGCTGAAGCGAAGCACCACGTTGACGAACAGATTCTGGCGTTGCAGCAGCCAATAACTCAGCCGTCGCTCGCGAAACGCGAAAAACAGCGGCCGCGCCGCCGGCGGAAACTCATGCCAGTCGAAGGTGAAGGGGAAGGTCTCCATGAAACAGATCGCGCCGACCCGTTCGGGCTGGTGCTGGGCCAGCCGGAAGCCCAGTGGTCCGCCCCAGTCGTGCAGCACCAGGGTCACGTCGGTGAGGTCGAGCTGGGCGACGAAGTCGTGAACGAAGCGGTAATGGGTGAGAAAGCGGTAATCGATAGCCGGTTTGTCGCTTTTCCCGAAGCCGATCAGATCCAGTGCCACGCACCGGTAGCGGGCGGTCAACGGCTTGATCACGTTGCGCCAGAGGTAGCTGCTGGTGGGATTGCCGTGCAGGAACAACAGTGTCGGGCCCTGGCCTTCGTCGATATAGTGAAGGCGATGACCGTCCACGGTCAGATAGCGCGAAGTAAACGGGTAATCGGCGAATCCCATGCCATGCGTCCCGGCGGCTTTTCTGGCAAGATGCCACGGCCCCGAGGACAACTGCAAGCGTGAACGGAATGGATAAACCCTTTGTGCGCAAGGATCTGGTGGAAGTGAAGCAGAGTGAGGTGCACGGCCGCGGTCTGTTCGCGCGGGCGCCGATTCCCCGCGATACGGTGCTCGGCGTGCTCAAGACGCAAGCCGCCAGGGGCGACGGCCCCTATGTGCTGTGGCTGGATGACGAGGGCAAGGAGCGCTACCGGGTGCTGTGCGATCTGCGGTTCATCAACCACGCCAAGAAACCCAATGTGGCCTATTACGACGACCTGACGGTGGTGGCACTGAAGAACATCAAGGCCGGCCAAGAGTTGCTGCACGACTACGGCGAGGACTGGTCCTAGAACGGCGCCGGTGAATAAAACTCCCGCCACAAACCGGTACACGGATGGTTAAACGCCAGACGTTCGGCGTGCAGCAATAGGCGGTCGCTGCGGTTGAGGATCTCCGACGGCGCGTACAGATCGCAGCCGAGAATCGGATGGCCGATCTCGCGGCAATGAAGACGCAGCTGATGGGTGCGGCCGGTGACCGGACGCAGGGCCAGCCGGGTGGCGTCGCGGTCCGGGTAGCGCGCCAGCACCCGCCAGTGAGTGAGGGCGGGCTTGCCGGTGTCGAAGCACACCTTTTGCAGCGGGCGGTTGGGCCAGTCGGCGATCAACGGCAACGCCACCTCGCCGCTGTCCCCGGCCACCTGCCCGGCGACCACCGCCTGATACTCCTTCTCCACCTGACGCGTTTGAAACGCCCGGCTGAGGTTGCTTTGCGCCCGGCGGTGCAGGGCGAGCACCATCAGCCCGGAGGTGTCCAGGTCGAGCCGGTGCACCAGGCGCAGGTCCGGATAGTGCGCCATCAAACGACGGGTGACGCAATCCCGGTTCTCCGCCGCGCGCCCCGGCACGCTGAGCAGAAACGCCGGCTTGTCGACCACCAGAATATCCTCGTCCCGGTGGACGATACGGATCTCTTCCCGGCATTCCGGGACCAGATAGCGCGCCGGCTGCTCGGCCCGGGTCAGCCGGCGCTGGCCGGGCTCAACCCCAGACCACGTCATGGACGTCCTGGTACCGCTGGGCGAAGTGCACCGTCAGGCCGGCCTTGAGGTAGTCGGGCAGCTCCTTGTAGTCCCGCTCGCAGGCCTTGGGCAGAATCACTTCGCGGATGCCGGCGCGGCGGGCGGCGATCACCTTCTCGCGGATGCCACCCACCGCCAGAACCTGGCCGGTGAGGGTCAGTTCGCCGGTCATCGCCAGCTTGCGTGGCAGCCGCTTGCCGGTGGCCAGCGACACCAGGGCGGTGGCCATGGTGACCCCGGCGCTGGGGCCGTCCTTGGGCGTGGCGCCCTCGGGCACGTGCAGATGCACGAAGGATTCGTCGAACCAGTCCTCGTCGACACCGAATTCCTTCAGGTGCCCGGCCACGTAGCTGTAGGCGATCTCCGAGGATTCCTTCATCACGTCGCCGAGCTGGCCGGTCTGCTTGAAGCCGCGCCGCTGGCTGTGCACTCGGCTGGCTTCCACGGAGAGGGTGGC
Source organism: uncultured Alcanivorax sp. (assembly GCA_964556345.1). Classification (GTDB taxonomy): domain Bacteria; phylum Pseudomonadota; class Gammaproteobacteria; order Pseudomonadales; family Alcanivoracaceae; genus Alloalcanivorax. The sequence goes on along the minus strand of CAZKWA010000009.1, from coordinate 10,572 downwards.
GCCGCCCATGGCGGTCCAGGCCAGGCCGGTGACCACGCCCACGCCGCGCTGGGCCTTTTCCTTCTGGAAATACGGCTGGCCGAGGAAATCCTCCAGGTTCTTGCCGGTGATGCTCACCTTCTTTTCCCCGGACAGCAGCCGCACCGCCGCCTTGCGGATAATCTTATTGAGCTGCTTTTCCAGGTTTCGGACGCCGGCCTCGCGGGCGTAGCCCTCGGCGATCTGCCGCAGCACGCTGTCGCTGATTTTAAGCTGCGAGGGTTTCACGCCGGCCCGTTCCAGCGCCCGCGGCCACAGATGGTGGCGGGCGATGTCCACCTTTTCCTCGGTGATGTAGCCGCTCAGCCGGATGGTCTCCATGCGGTCAAGCAGCGGGCCGGGAATCGAATCCAGCGTGTTGGCGGTGCACACGAACAGGCAGTGGCTCAGGTCGAGGCGCTGATCCAGATAGTGGTCGAGGAAATCCTGATTCTGTTCCGGGTCCAGCACCTCCAGCAACGCCGAGGCCGGATCGCCCTGGAAGGACTGGCCGAGCTTGTCGATCTCATCCAGCATGATCACCGGGTTGCTGGTGCCGGCGTCCTTGAGCGCCTGGGTCAGCTTGCCGGGCATGGCGCCGATGTAGGTGCGGCGGTGGCCTTTGATTTCCGATTCGTCGCGCAGCCCGCCCAGGCTGAGGCGGTAGAAACGCCGGCCGAGGGCTTCGCCGATGGATTTGCCGATACTGGTTTTGCCCACCCCGGGCGGGCCCACCAGCAGCAGGATCGAGCCTTTCACCTCGCCACGCATGGCGCCCACGGCGAGGAACTCGACAATACGGTCCTTCACATCGTTGAGGCCGCTGTGGTGTTCCTCCAGCACCTGGCGCGCGTGGCCCAGGTCGAGATTGTCGTCGGAGTACTGACCCCAGGGCACGCTGGTCAGCCAGTCCAGATAGTTGCGCGTGACCGCGTACTCCGGTGATCCGGATTCCAGCACATTGAACTTGCGCAACTCTTCCTCGAAGCGTTTTTTCACCGCCTCCGGCGGATCGAGCGCCGCCAGCCGCTCGCGGAATTCGTCCGCGTCGGCGGTGCGGTCGTCTTTCTCCAGCCCCAGTTCGCGCTGGATCACCTTGAGCTGTTCCTTGAGAAAGAACTCGCGTTGGTGCTTGCTGATCTTCTCGTTCACTTCCTCGCGGATCTGGTTCTGCAGGCGCGCCACTTCCACTTCTTTCTTGACCAGCGTCAGCACGCGTTCCATGCGCGTTTTCAATGACACGGTTTCCAGAATGCCCTGCAATTCATCGCCGCTGGCGCTGGTCAGCGAGGCGGCGAAATCCGTGAGCGGTGACGGATCGCGCGGTGAGAAATTCTGCAGATAGTGCTTGAGCCCTTCGTTATACAGCGGGTTCAGCGGCAGCAGTTCCTTGATGGTGTTGATGATCGCCATGCCGTAGGCGCGCAGGCTGTCGTCCAGCTCATCGCGGGAGGCGGGGTAGGTGACTTCCGCCATGAACGGACGCTTGCGGCTCAGGTAGCCCTGCACTCGGAAGCGCGCCAGCCCCTGGGCCACCACCTGAAGCTGATTGTCTTCGTTGTTGACCGCGTGCACCTTGACCAGGCAGCCGTATTCGGGGAAATCCTCCACGCTGACGTCGTCCGGATCGCGGTCGCCGATGTACACCAGGCCCAGGGCGTGATGCGGGGTCTGGCCGACCCGCTCCAGGGTGGCGCGCCATTGTTCCTGATCCAGCAGCAGGGGCTGCACCAGGCCGGGCATGAAGGGGCGATCACGGACCGGGATCAGGTATACCCGTTGGGGGAGGTTCTGATCGGGAAGCGCCAGCGCGCCTTGCGGCGTTCCCTGTTCAACAGTGGTCTGATTTTCTTCCTGACTCATTGGCTCGACTCGTTGCAAAGCGGAAAAACAACCTGTCCCTAAGGTGGCGCCGGCGAGCCGCTTTTCAATCCCGGTCGACGATCAACAGGTCGGCGCTGAGCGCGCGGGGGGTTTGCGTGCGCCGTTCCACCACCCGGGCGTTGAAATGGGTTTTGCAGCGTTCCGCCAGGTCATAGAAGGGTGAGCGTCCCGGGTCGGCGATGATCACCCGGCGCACCCCCTGGCCCAGGGCACGCCGAATCAGGTTGAACAGAACCGGTGTCAGTTCGTCCCAAAAGCAGATGTCGGCGCCGGTGATCAGGTCGACGTCGGCGAGGCGCTGCTTGGTGAGCCGTTCAAAGCGGCAGCGCAGGGTATCGACCCGGACGCGGTTAATGGCGGCGTGCAGATCCAGATAGGGAAACACATCGGCGTCCGCGTCCACGGCGGTGACCCGGCAGCGGAAGCGTTTGGCGGCGAAGATCGCCAGCGGGCCCCAGCCGCAGCCGATGTCCATCAGGTGGCTGTCGGCGTTCAGCCCTTTGTCCCGGGTCAGTTGATCCATGATCAGAAAACTGGAATTCCAGACCTTGTTGCCATGAATGGTGGGCACATGGTTGGCGCGTTTGAGCTTTCTGATTTCGCGGTGGCCGCTGCGCAGCAGGGTCAGCCCGCGGGTCCGTACGGTATGGGGTTCGTCGCGTTTAATACGCGGGGGCGGATTGAAAGGGGCATCAAGGGGCATGGACGTTTCCGGCGCCGACATTGGAAGCGCAAACACTACGGCGGCGCGGCCGGCGGTTCAAGGCCGGCGCGCCGCCCGGATGTCAGCCGTCGATGTCTTTCCAGAAGGCGCGGAACGCCTCGGCGCTTTCTTCCGGCGCTTCGGCCATGGGCACGTGGCCCACGCCTTCCAGAACCACCGCGCGGTTATTGGGCAGTTCCTGCTGGAAAACCCGGACGTTATCGACGCCCAGCAGAGCGTCCTCACGGCCCCAGAGAATCAGCGTCGGCGTTTTGATCTCCGGCAGCACGCCGCGCCCCTGCAGGCGCATCGCCGGGTCCAGGTTGATGTCCTGCCATACCTTTTCCGCGACGTCGGCGTTGGCCGCCTTTTCCTCGCCCATCAGGGTGATGGCGAAGTCCGGGATGCCCACCGAGCGCTCGCTGGCCCAGTCCAGGGTGGTGTGGAAGTCCTCGGCGCTGTGCGGGATCAGCGGGTTGCTGTCCGACTGTTCCAGTACGTTGAGAAACTCCGGGGTTTGCAGGGTGAGCCCGGCGGCGTCCACCAGGCCCAGGGAGCGCAGCCGCGACGGCTGCCGGCGCGCCATTTCGATGGCGATGGCGCCGCCCATGGAATTGCCGGCCACGTGCGCGCTGTCCACTTCCAGGGTATCGAGCAGCTTGAACAGGCGCTCGGCCTGCTCACTGATGCCATAGTTCATATCGGTGGTGCGCGGCTCGGTGGCGCCATGGCCGGGCAGGTCGGGAATCACGAAGCGATAGTCGCCTTCCAGCTCGTTGGCGAACCGCACCCAGTTGCGTGAATCGGCGCCGAAGCCGTGAATCAGCAGGACCGCCGGCGCCTCGGCGGCGTCCTTCGATTCCAGCACCCGCCAGCGCAGGCCGTCGTCGGTGGCCACGGTGCGTTCTTCCAGGCCCGCGCGCCACTTCTCGAACTCCATTCCCTGGTGGTAAACCCACCGCTGGCTGCTCTCGCAGCCGGCCAGCAGCACCAGCGTCGCCGCCAGCATGAACAGTCGGATGGTCATTCCGTTTCCTCCGGGTTGTTATTGTTCCGTTCAGTACGGAGAGTCAGCTTAGTGGCTCTATTCCCGTTTGGCACGGCCGTGAAGGTCAAATTTTGTAGTGGTCAGCGCGATTTCAGATTCCAGATGCCGGCGCCGATAATCAGCAGGGTGCCCAGCACCGTGGACAACACCAGGGTTTCCCCCCAGAACAGCCAGCCGAGCAGGGCGGCCCAGACCACCGCCGAGTAGTTGTACACGCCCACCTGGCCCGGGCGCGCCAATTGATACGCCGTGGTCATGGCGAATTGCCCGGCCACCGCCACGCTGCCGATGGCCAGTAACCACAGCATTTCCGTGCCGGTGGGCATCTGCCGCACGCGCAACAACAGCAGCGCGGACAGCAGGGTGGCGAACAGGGAGAAGTAGAACACCACCCGGTGCGGCGGCTCGCTCACCGCCATGCGGCGGATGCTCACCTTGGCCACGCTCATGATGGCGGCGCCGGCCAGCGCCACCAGCATGACCGGGTTCACCAGGCCTTCGTCGGCGCGCAGGATCACGCCAACACCGATGAAACCGAGCAGGATCGCCGCCCAGGTGTGGCCGCTGATGCGGTCCTTGAGCCACAACCAGGCCACCAGCGGCAGAAAAAACGGCACCGTCATCTTTACCAGCACCGCTTCCGCCAGGGGAATATGGGCAATGGTGAAAAAGAAGCAGAACATGGCCGTGACGCCGGTGGTGGCGCGGACAATATGCAAGCTCAGGTGCTGGGTGCGCAGATCACGGATGCCACCGCTGGCGACCAGCACCGGCAGCAGCACCGCCAGCCCCACCAGGTTACGGCCGAATACAATCATCTCGGTGGGCAGGGTGTCCGAGAGGTGCTTGATCAGGCCCGCCATCACGGCCAGCAGGCCCTCGCCGAGGATCAACAGCAGGGCGCCCTTGAAAGGCTGGTCCGGCTTCATCGCCGGCCACCGTTGATCATTACCATGGGAGCGTCATCATAGGTAGCGGCCACCTTGAGGTCGGGGCGGCATTCTACCGCCGGGAACTCGATCTGACCATTTTCGTCGGGAGGGAACGATGCGCTGTTTTATTGGTATTCCTGTTCCTCAGGCACTGGCGGAGGCGCTCGCCGCCGTCCCGGTACCACCGCCGGCGCGGCCGGTGCCGCCGGGCAACCTGCACCTGACGCTGGCGTTTCTCGGTGACCGTCAGTGGTCGGAGCTGGAGCCGCTGCTGCCGGCGCTGGAGGCCGCGCTGAAGCCGGTGCCGGCCTTTACCACGACCCTGAGTACCGTGGATGCGTTTCCCGGCCCGGGCGGGCGCGTCTGGGCCGCGCACGGCTGCCAGGAGGCCGCGCTTATGGACCTGCATCGGGAGATCCGGGGCGTGCTCACCGAAACCGGGATCGACGCCGAGTCGCGGACGTTCCTGCCCCACGTCACCCTGGCGCGGAGCGCGTCGCCGCTGTACACCACGGCGCGGCCGGGCCCCTGGGTGCTGCCGGTGGATTCGGTGATGCTCTACGAAAGCCCGCCGGACGGCTATTACCGGGTGCTGCGGGAATGGCCGCTAAAGCGCTGATGGACCACAAAGAAAGTTCGCCGCGTCTCCGATACGGAGCACCCGTAGTCCAAAGTGCGATGAACCCGCCATAAAAAAGCCCGGCGCGAAGGCCGGGCTTTTCGGGGGTCGGTGATCGCGGGCGATCAACCTTCCTTGAGGGCGGTGGTGATGTCCACCACGGCGCCTTTGCCGTCGCCGAACAACATCAGGGTGTTGTCCTTGGCGAACAGCGGGTTGGGCAGGCCGGCGAAACCGGGGCTCAGCGAGCGCTTCACCACCACCACGGTCTTGGCCTTGTCCACGTTGAGGATCGGCATGCCGTAAATCGGGCTGCCTTTGTCCTCGCGGGCCAGCGGGTTGGTGACGTCGTTGGCGCCCAGCACGATGGCCACGTCGGTCTGCTCGAAGGTCGGGTTGATGGTGTCCATGTCCTTGAGTTTGTCGTAGGACACTTCCGCCTCGGCCAGCAGCACGTTCATGTGACCGGGCATGCGGCCCGCCACCGGGTGGATGGCGTACTCCACTTCGACGCCCATGCCTTCCAGGGTGTCGGCCATTTCACGCACGGCGTGTTGCGCCTGCGCCATGGCGAGGCCGAAGCCGGGCACGATCACCACGCGCTGGGCGGTTTCCAGCACCATGGCCACTTCCTCGGCGGAGGTGGACTTGATCTTGCCTTCGTACACCTCGTCCTGGTCCATGGCTTCGCCGGCTTCCGCCATCACGCCGAACAGCACGTTGGTGAGGGAGCGGTTCATGGCCTTACACATGATCTGCGTCAGGATCAGGCCGGAGGCGCCCACCAGGGAACCGGTGATGATCAGGGCGCTGTTGCCCATCACGAAACCGGCGGCGGAAGCGGCCACACCGGAGTAGGAGTTCAGCAGCGCGATCACCACCGGCATGTCGGCGCCACCGATGGGGGCCACCAGCAGGATGCCGAGAATCGCGGCGGCAATGGCCAGCGCCCAGAATACCGGCTCCACGCCCGGGTTCATCACCAGATAGGCAATGGCGCCCAGGGAACCCAGCAGCAGGATGGCGTTGACGATCTTCATGCCCGGGAAGCCCATCGGCTTGCCGTCGATCAGTTCCTGCAATTTGGCGAACGCCACGAAGGACCCGGTCAGGGTGACCGCGCCGATCAGAACGGCGATACCGGTGGCGATGATGCCGACGGTGTCGGGATGCCCGCCACGGAAAAACTCCGCGCCGGCCACGGCGAAGGACGCGCCGCCACCGAAACCGTTGAGCAGGGCCACCAGCTGCGGCATGGCGGTCATCTGTACTTTCTTGGCCAGGATGGCGCCGATGATGCCACCGACGACAATGCCGCCGATGATGATCTCGTAGGTCACGATATCCCGGTGCAGCAGGGTCACCACACAGGCCACGCCCATACCGGAAGCGGCCAGCAGGTTGCCGCGCACGGCCGTCTTCGGCTTGGTCAGACCCTTGATGCCCAGGACGAAGAGTACCGCCGAGATCAGATAGGCGATATCAATCCAGTTATCGGAAATCTGCATGGGTTACTTCCTCTTGAACATCGCCAGCATTCGATTGGTGACCATGAAGCCGCCAACCACGTTGATGGTCGCCAGTACCACGGCGATAAAGCCGAGGACATTGATCAGCAGACCGGCGTCGGAGCCGGCCGCGATCAGCGCGCCCACCAGGGTAATGCCGGAAATCGCGTTGGAGCCGGACATCAAAGGGGTGTGCAGTGTCGGCGGTACCTTGGTGATCAGTTCCACACCCAGGAAAATCGCCAACACGAAGAGGGTAAGCTGAGATACGAAGTCCATTACTTTTCCTCCTGCCCGTCGTCGTCGCCGTTGTCGGCGGGCGCTTCGGGTTCGGCTTTTTTCAGTTCCGGCAGACCCAGCATCTCGCGCAGGCGAGCGTGGGGCACATCACCGTCGTGGCTGATCACGGTGTCGGTGACGATCTGATCTTCGAAATCCAGCTGCAGGTCGCCGTTGTCGTCGAGCAGCAGGTTAAGAAGGTTTTCCATGTTCTTGCCGAACATCTGGCTGGCATGGAAGGGCACGGAGGAGGGCACGTTGGTGGGGCCGATGATCAGCACGCCGTTTTCCACCACCGTTTCGCCGGCCTTGGTGAGGTCGCAGTTGCCGCCGCGCTCCGCCGCCAGGTCAACGATCACGGAGCCGGGCTTCATCGCCTTGACCATTTCCTCGGTGACCAGGATCGGGCTCTTGGCGCCGGGCACGGCGGCGGTGGTGATCACCACGTCCATTTCCTTGATCACTTCCTTCATCAGCTCGCGCTGACGCTTGAGGAAGTCCTCGCCCTGGGCCTTGGCGTAGCCGCCGGAGCCTTCCGCTTCGCCGGTGTCCAGGTCCAGTTCCACCGGCTTGGCGCCGACCGAAAGAATCTGTTCACGGGCGGCGGGGCGCACGTCGTAGGCTTCCACGATGGCGCCGAGTCGCTTGGCGGTGGCGCAGGCCTGCAGCCCGGCCACGCCGGCGCCCATTACGAACACGCGGGAGGCATTCATGGTGCCCGCCGCGGTCATGTTCATGGGGAACATGCGATGGGAGGCGTTCGCCGCCAGCAGCACACATTTATAGCCGGCGATCATGGCCATGGACGACAGCACGTCCATGGACTGGGCCCGGGTGATACGCGGAATCAATTCCAGCGCCAGGCCGGTGATGTTGCGTTCCGCCAGTGCCTGGGCGAACGGCGCGTTGGCCAGCGGGTCGGTCATGCCGATCAGGAACTGGCCGGCCTTCAGCTTGTCCAAGTCATCCTGGCCATTGGTCGTATTGCTGCCCGGAGTCTGAACTTGCAGGATCGCCTGAGCGTTGGAAAAGATGTCGTCCCGGTCGGTGAGTTTCGCGCCGGCGTTTTCATAGTCGCCGTCGGTAAACCCGGCCGCCTCGCCGGCGCCGCGTTCGACGCGGATCTCGACACCGTTTTTCTTTAACAATGCACCGACGTTGGCGGGCGTCAGAGCGACGCGCTCTTCGCCGGGGCAAATTTCCTTGGGTACACCGATAATCACCTGCGTTACCCCCATTTTATGGTTCGTAAAAACAGGTCCATCCGAAAACCGGTCCGATTGACGGGTTTTCGGGGGAACCTCGAAAAACGGCCGGTTTATTCAAACCGGCCGCTGAGCAGGCTGCTAACCTTATTGTGGAGTCGACAGCTTGGCAAATAAGAAATGGTTATCGTGTCCATAAACGGTCAATAATTGACCGGAAAGGTCAACTATTCGGCGTCTGGGCGTTTACTTTTTGAGCAACACGCTCGCGATCCTCGTCTTCACGCATGTGGATAAACGGCTCGAGAATGGTGTTTCCGCGCACCTGGGCCTTGATTACATGTAAAAAAGTGTAAGCTCCGAGCAGTTTGCGGAACAGGAAAATGAACTCCTTGGGCGGCACGTCGAAATGCACCGACAGGGCGGTACGGCTGGCCCGGTTCATCACCCGGTTGGGCAGATTGCTCTCCCCCCACAGGTATTCACCGTTTTCGTTGACCACCGATTCCGGCGGCGGGAAACGGTCCGGGTCCTGCAGGGCCTCAATGGCCTCGAAGCAAAGCGCGGCGAAATCGTCCAGCAACCGGCGCGGCACTTCACCGTCCAGAAAGTCCAGGGCGCGCATGGCGTGAAACAGCCGGTCGCTGTCGTGCAGCCAGGCGGCGCGGATCATCTCCCGGCCCGGGCCCAGCACCTCGTCGTCGAAATCACGGATGGCGCCGAAATCCAGCAAGACGATCTTGTCCTTGCCGTCGTCGCCGACGCGCATCAGGTAGTTACCGAAATTCGGGTCGGTCTGCATCTTGTTCCACTCGAACACCTCGCGGCAGCACAGTTCCATGATGGCGCGGCCCAGGAAGTTGCGGCGCTCCTGGCTCAACGACACCACCGAGGGGTCGCTGATGTGCACGCCTTCCTCATAGGACAGGCAGAGGATGTTATGGGTGGAGTAGTCGCCGTAGACTTCCGGCACCACGAAGCGCGGGTCATCGGCGAGCGCCTCGCGGAAGTGACGGGTGGTGTGGGCCTCCAGGTCGTAGTCCACCTCGCGGCCGAGCATGTCGCGGACTTCGTCGAGCCATTGATTGAACTGCTCGGTGATCGGCACCAGACGGCTGAGTTTGAGCAGGCGCACCAGGGCGCGCATGTCCGAATCGATGGCGTTGGCGACGCCGGGGTACTGAATCTTCAGCACCAGTTCGGTACCGTCGCTCTTGCGGCGCGCGCGGTGCACCTGGCCCAGGCTGGCGGCGCCCAGGGGCTGCGGGTCCACTTCCAGCTCGGCCAGCTTGACGCTGCCCAGTTGCTGTTTGAGGTGCTTCTCCACCGCCGGCCATTCCAGGGCCGTGGTGCTGTTCTCCAGCGTGTGCAGGGCGGCGGTGACTTCCTCGGGCAGGAAGTGCTCGCCGAACAGCGCCATCATCTGGCCGATTTTGACCACCGAGCCTTTCAGCTGGCCGAGTTCCTCGACCAGTTCCTCCGCCCGTTGAGAGAGATTACGGCGGCGCCGCGCTTCGCGTTTGTCCGGCGCGGTGAAGATCCCGCCGGCGCTGGCCGTGGCGTAGCGGGCGCCGGCCAGAAAGCCGGCCCGGGCCATGGAAAAGCGGCGCTCCAGGGAGCCTGTTTTTACCCGTTTTACGGTTTTTCGTGCCATAGTTCCTCGCGCGGGCCAACTACAGCCTCGCATTCTAGCTGATTAGGGAACCACAGAGATATGCCGACGACCTGGATCCTGCTGCGCGGACTGGTTCGTGAACAAGCGCACTGGAACGGCTTTGCCGAGCACCTGGCCCGGGTTCTGGGCGCGCAACACCGGGTAATGTGCATGGATTTGCCCGGCAACGGACTCCGCCACCGGGACCGCAGCCCGACGCGGGTCCCGGCGATGGTGGACGCGGCGCGCGACGCGCTGTCGCGGCAGGGCGTGGACGGTCCGGTCAGGCTGGTGGCCTTGTCCCTGGGCGGCATGGTGGCGATGGACTGGCTGCGCCGCTACCCGGAACAGGTCGACGCCGCCGCCCTGATCAACTCCAGCGCCGCGCCGGTGAGCCCGTTCTGGCACCGGCTCAAGCCCGCCAACTACCTGAACATCGTGCGCCACGGTTTGCTCGGCCGCGACCGTCTGGTGCGCGAGCGGATGATTCTGACGATGACCACCAACCGGCTCGACGACGCCGACAAGGAGCGCATCGCCCGGCATTTCGCCGCCATTGACGCGACACGCCCGGTGACCCCGGGGAACACGGTCCGTCAGTTGTGGGCGGCGGCCCGGTTCCGCGCCCCGGCGGCGCTGCCGGCGGGGCGGCCGGTGCTGGTGATCAGCGCCGCCGGCGACCGGCTGGTGGACCCGCGCTGCTCGGCGGCGCTGGCCGAGCG